>CAMYJF010000014.1 GCA_947258555.1 uncultured Eudoraea sp.
GTCTGCTTTTGCTCCCCCAGATCGGCCTGCAAGGGAAATGTGCGTTCGGCACCAAATTCGGTGATCAGTTCTTCAACTCCATGTCGAGATCGGTTGTAGTGCAGCCCGACGTGTGCGCCCTGTTGTAATACTAGTCGTGCAATGGCCTTCCCAATACCTTTAGAGGCTCCGGTGACCAGGATCTGTTTTCCAGTTAAGTCGTACATACCTTAAAGATAAGAGAAGTTTGCAGCCGCCAAAAACGTGTATCCCTTAATGCCTGATAAAATCAAATTTTGGCTGTACTTTAGTCCAAATATTTTCTCATGGATACTAATTTCAGCCACATACTTTATGATTATTTTGTGGAGCAGGGAATGGCCGAGAACGTGGCCAGCTATCTGAATGCTTTAGGCCTGCTTATAGCAGCCATTGTCCTGGTCTATATTATCGACATTATCGTCTGGAAAATAATCAGACTTATATCGGTACGCCTGGCACGAGCAACAAAGACGGATTTTGATGATATCGTCATAAATAATCGGGTGCCACGTTACCTGGCTCACATCATTCCCCTGGCTTTTCTCATGGAGTTATTGCCTGTAGTTTTCATCGATTTTCAATACGTGGAAAATATTGCGATTAAAATCGGATACGTACTCGGTGTAATCCTGGTACTTTATATCGTCAAGAGCATGTTGCACAGCATACGGGATTATCTGAAGACTTTAGCACAGTTCCGGGATAAACCGATCGACAGCTATATTCAGGTCTTTATGATCTTCCTCTGGATCGCAGGTCTGATGACCATCTTCGCTATCCTTACAGATACGACTATTTGGAAGTTTATCACCGCATTAGGGGCAGCCTCTGCCGTCATTCTTTTGATCTTCAAAGATTCCATACTTGGATTTGTTGCCAGTATCCAGGTGAGCATCAATGATATGGTGCGTATTGGCGACTGGATCTCCTTTGAAAAGTACGGGGCAGACGGCGATGTAACAGAAATTAACCTGGCTACGGTTAAAGTCCAGAATTGGGACAAAACCATCACGACTATTCCTACATACGCATTGATCTCCGACTCTTTTAAGAATTGGAGGGGGATGACAGAATCCGGCGGCAGGCGTATCAAAAGAGCGCTTATACTTAAGCAGGCAGGGATCAAGTACCTGGTTGAAGAAGATGTTGAGCGTTTGAAGAAAATACAACTCATTACAGCCTATCTCGCCTCGTCTACAGAAAAATTCCAGGCTTATAATAAGGAAAATGAGATCGATACCTCTCTCGGAATCAATGGCCGTAACCTTACCAATATAGGTGTATTTAGAAAATATGTTCAGACCTACCTGGAGCATCACAGTGCCTTGAACAAGGACATGACACTAATGACCCGGCAACTCGATCCAACCCCGCAGGGTATACCCATAGAGATCTATACATTCAGCAGCGACAAGCGCTGGCAGAATTACGAGTATATCATGGCTGATATATTTGATCATTTGCTGGCTGCTGTGCCGTATTTTGATCTTGAAGTATTTGAGTTACCCAGTACCCTCCCAACTCATGCACCAGTTATTGCCTGAAACTTTACAAATGATCATGTGGTTGGCAAATTAATCGGGATGAATACTTGACGCTTGGGTTAAAAAAAAGAGACTGCTTGGATACATACAGTACTCCAAACAGTCTCAAACTTTTAAAAGCTCTTTATTAAAGCTCTTTAATCTTTATATTTCTAAACCAAACATCATCACCATGGTCTTGTAGTCCAATATATCCTTTTGAAGCTACATCAGCCCATTCAGGATTAAGGCCAGGAAACTTACTAGTTGCAACCATTTCTTTCCATTCAGGTGTCCATAAATGGTATTCAACAACAGTCTCACCATTCATTTTGTGAACTACGGTTCCCTTATAAACTATAAGTTCTACTTTGTTCCATTCTCCTACCGGCTTTGCATTTTGGGGCTTTGCAGGAATTAGGTCATACAATGATCCAGCCATACGGTTACCATCCTTTCCTAGCTTGGCATCAGGGTGTTTCTCATTATCCAATACTTGCATTTCCGGAGCTGTTTTCCAGATATAATCAAGTTCTTCCTGGCCAAGATAAAAGATTCCTGAGTTGCCTCCTTCAGAAATTTTCCATTCGAGACTAAGGTTAAAATTCTGATATTCCTTATCATAAATGATATCCCCGCCTTCTTTGCTTCCTGCTTCCCCACGTCCAGATCCTATACATTGAAGTGAGCCATCGATAATTTGCCATCCGTTAGGAAAATTATCTTTTTTATAACTTCTCCATCCTTCAGATGTTTTTCCATCAAAAAGCATAACCCATCCATCATCTTTTTCGGCTTGGGTAAGTGAGTTCACAGGAGCTTCTGTTTCCACTTTTACTTCAGTTTCTACTTCAGCTTCCTCTTTTTTATCAGTCTTATTTTTACAGCTTGAAATAACGGGAAGCATAATTAGACTTGATATTACAACTAAACTTATTTTTTTCATCATATTTAATTTACTTTGAATTGAATTATTTTAACCCTTTTATTTAGGCATATCCGGTAAAGACCAACCATCTCTATAGGTGTGTTTGACAAGCTCTTGAGAATACTCAATTGCATTCATAGGTTCAGTCCAATCCTTATTAAAAGTTGGGTGTCCATCATGAATCATGAATCCGTCTCTGATAACTGTTCTGATTTCTTCGTTAGCACCGATATTCGTGAACTTCATATTCTCTCCGTCCCAATTCAAGGTCTTATTCAAAGCCTGCAAACGAACAGCAAGTACACCCATTACTACCATTTCGTTGAATGGACCGGCCTCAGCGAAATCAGAAGTACATGGCTTTCTGTTTTCAGGGTTCTCTTTACATGCTCGTACCCAATCCATTTCATGGGCACCTGCACCCCAGGAAAGCTTCATTTCTTCCTCGACTCTTCTTTCAGTCTTGGGAACATTAATTTTCTTACCAGATAATAATTCCGGTTCAATACCATAACACCCTGTATGAAGAATATCTTTAGTGCCGTAGAAGTATGTTCCACCACCACTCTTATTAGGGTTCTTTCCAGCGGGCCAATTATCCGGTAACATAGGTTTTACACCACCATCGTACCAATGTACATCTACCTCTGGCAATTTCATTTTACCGTGCCTTCCTCTGGAAGGAAAAGTCATCTTAACGGCCTGGGAAACGGGTGCAGAATCATTTAATAGCAAAGAAGAACTTGCCTGAACTTGAGAAGGGTGGCCTAATTTAAGGCCTTCAAAAACAGGATGCAGGACATGACAAGCCATGTCACCCAATGCACCAGTTCCATAATCCCACCATCCTCTCCAATTCCATGGGTGGTAAACTTCACTGAAGGGACGCATTTTAGCAGGACCAGTAAACAAATCCCAATTTAATGTTTCAGGAACCCAATCACCTTTCTCAGGAGTATTCAACCCTTGTGGCCAAATTGGGCGGTCAGTGAATGACTCAACTCTTGTTACATCACCGATAGCGCCGCTCCATAGAATTTCACAAGTTTCCGCAACACCTGCACCAGAAGCTCCTTGGTTACCCATCTGTGTGGCAACTTTGTTCGCGGCAGCAAGTTTGGACAACAATCTAGATTCATATACGGAATGTGTTAACGGCTTCTGCAGATAAACATGTTTTCCCATTGTCATGGCATGAGCCGAAATAATGGCATGGGTATGGTCGGCGGTTGCAACAACAATTCCGTCAATTTCACCACCCATTTCATCAAACATTATGCGCCAATCCCAATACTTTTTTGCGTTTGGGAACTGATCAAATGCACCTTTGGCGTATTTCCAGTCAACATCACACAAGCCAACTATATTCTGTGAAGTCAAGTTTTTAAGGTTAGCAAGACCCATGCCTCCAACGCCTATACCGGCAATGTTCAATTTATCACTGGGCGCTGTATGCCCCAAACCGCTAATTGCGAAAGATGGCACAATAGTAAAAGCTGCCGATGCAGTTAAGGTTCTGTCAATAAAATCCCGGCGAGTTAAATTTTTTTCTTTTTTGATCTTACTCATGATGCATTAACTTTAGTATAGATTAATAAAAAAGTGAATTGATTTTTATTCGAGAACAGATATGCCTTGATTCATTGGTATCATTATTAACATGGATTATTCACCATGCAGACATACAGTTTTATTGAAAAAATGACTATCCACGAAAATACGAACTTTAAATATAATTTAATATCCTTAAACAGCCATACTAAATAGTAATTCACAATTTTTCGTAAATCCAATGAACTTTTCAAAATGTTCGATAATATTTTCTTTTATTTCGATATTGTTCGATGATTGCAAGTTTTTGTTTAGCTTGTGGCCATTGAAGCAATATCCATCAGTATTCCTGCTCAAGCCAACCAAACAGCAGTTACTAAGTAGCGGAAATTGACCAATTAAATTGAAAACTAATACGGGTACCATAATCCCTACTTAACCCCTTTATAAAATGAGTGATCAACACCAGGAATCCACACACATTGAGAGTTACAATTTACCTAAGGTCATCTTTTTGGCTTTCGTCGCCGCGATAGGTGGATTTTTGTTTGGGTTTGACAGCGGAGTGATAAATGGTACTGTCGATGCCTTGCAGGTCGCATTTGACTCCGATGCCACAGGAACAGGATTTAATGTTGCCTCGGTACTCCTGGGTTGCGTTGTGGGTGCCTTTTTCGCCGGTACATTAGCTGACAGGTTCGGAAGAAAACCAATGATGTTGACCGCAGCTTTCGTTTTTATCATCAGTGCCTGGGGCTCCGGTATCTCTGAAGGTTCATTAGAGTTTGTTATGTATCGATTAGTTGGTGGGGTAGCTGTAGGTGCAGCCAGTATATTGGCACCACTTTATATCAGTGAAATTGCCCCTTCAAAAATCAGAGGCAGGCTGGCCACATTACAACAACTCATGATTGTAATTGGCCTGTTTGTGGCATTTATGAGTAATTATTCACTTGTTGGGCTTTCCGGTGGTGCTGAAGAGGTGCTTTGGATGGGATATCAGACCTGGTCATGGATGTTTTGGGCTGAAATACTGCCGGCAACTATATTCGTAATTGTACTGTTTTTCATCCCTGAATCACCAAGGTATTTAGTGGCTTCAAACCAATCCGAAAAAGCGCACAAAGTACTTTCAACTATTAGCAATGCCATAGAAGCCACTGCCAAGGTGGCGGATATAAAATCAACGGTAAGAGAGGATAGCCGTCCCAAACTCAGTGACATCATCAGTAAATATAGTGGCAAAATTCATCCATTGGTTTGGGTTGGAATCGGAATTGCCGTACTTCAACAGTTTACGGGCATTAATGTGATTTTTTATTATGGTGCTACACTCTGGCAAGCCGCAGGATTTACAGAGGCCGATGCGTTACTAACCAATGTCATAAGTGGAAGTGTCAATATATTTTTCACTTTTGTGGCTATTATTCTGATCGATAAGGTTGGCAGAAAACCTTTGTTATTAGTGGGTTCGATTGGGCAGGCGGTAATGCTAGGAGTACTTGCCTATCTTTTCGGAACGGCATCCCTGGATGGAGCAAATAATCTTATTTTAGAAGGAAATAATGGCACCTATGCATTAGTAGCGGCTAATGCTTACATTGCCTTTTTTGCAGCCTCATGGGGTCCGGTAATGTGGGTTATGCTAGGAGAAATGTTTCCAAATCAATATAGAGGAGCTGCGCTGGCTGTTTGTGGAATAGCCCAGTGGGGATCCAACTTTACTATAACCATGACTTTCCCCATTATGCTGACATATTTAGGACTCGGTGTATCCTATGGAGTGTATGCAATCTTTGGCTTAGTGGCCTATTTCTTTGTCAAATCATTTGTTAAAGAAACCAAAGGCAGAACTTTGGAAGATATGTCTCGTGAGCAGGAAGAGGCGGAAAGACAGCACGCTGAACGAGGGGCTCTGTAAAATAAACAATTCCTACTTATGCGTTGATCTCCGACTCTTTTAAAAATTGGAGGGGAATGACAGAATCAGGAGGAAGACGTATCAAAAGAGCGCTTATACTTAAGCAGGCAGGGATCAAGTACATGGCAGAATTACGAATATCTCATGGCTGATATATTTGATCATTTGTTGGCAGCTGTGCCTTATATTGATCTTGAAATATTTGAATTACTCAGCACCATCCGGAATCAGGCAAGTATTACTTGAAAAATTGCTTCAATAATGCTATCTGAAAATTGTCCGCGCTATGCTTTTTTCAGAGCCCAGGTGGCGAATAAAATCTTGCTTAAAACACTCTGCCTCCCTGCCGTGAAAATCAGGGTACAGATTTACTACAAAAATACATTTATGTGCCAAATTTTCGCTGTTATGTAACCCTTGTTACATAGGCATCTAATTGTTTTTCAGTATTTTAAAACTTCAAAGCAATACCCATTTCTATCTATGACTTTCGTCATACAAAAGCAGGTTTTCCGCGAATACTTTTACCCAAAATTAATAGCGAATTGGAACTAAAATTTGTAGAAATATGCTTGGGCTTTGTCTCTGCTTTTTTCTCTTACTAAACTATATTATCATGAAAAAATCAATCTTTTACGCATTTGTTTTACTAGGTACAACTGCCCTGTTTGGCCAGGCGGGTCATATTATGCAGGGGGTTGGTTCTGTAAACATGTCTATGGGAGGGGCCGCAACTGGTCAGCCACTGGATATTTCCGGTGCTATTCATTGGAACCCGGCTGCACTCTCAACATTTGACAACAATATCCTTAAAGCAGATATTGGATTTTTCTTCTCATCTCCGGAATTGAGCTCCACCGTACCCGAATTTGATTCCATGGGGATGCCCACTGGTAATTTCTTTAGCGGAACTACAGAAGATGACAAAGGTGTATCGCCCCTTCCTTCTATTGCTTATGTCTGGGGGAACGAAACCAGCAAGCATACCTTTGGCGTATCAGCCTTTGGCATTAGCGGGTTTGGGGTAACATTCCCTGAAAACATGGCTAACCCCATCACAGCCCCCCAGAGTATGGGCGGTTTTGGACGTGTGCAATCTGAATATAATTTGCTGCAGATCAGCTTTAGCTGGGCCTATGAGTTATCAGATCAATTTTCTATCGGATTACAGCCCAATTTTGACTACTCATCCCTGGAATTAATGCCTAACCCTACTGCCAATCCAACAGCAGCCGGTTATCCATCAACGGATGAAACAACCGCCCTGGGCTTTGGCGGACAAATTGGGGTGTTCTTTGATTCCGGAAGTGGCTTTAAAGCGGGTGCGGCTTATAAAACAACACAATCTTTTGCGGAATTTGAATTTGACAATACATACTTAGACAGTAGTACGTCTACAAATAACTTCCAATTAGATTACCCCTCTATATGGTCCTTAGGACTCGGGTATTCAACAGGAGATATTGACCTCGCCGTAGATTACCGCTTTGTGGATTATGAAAATACAGAAGGATTTGAAACAGCCGGATGGAGTCCTACCGCATCGGTAGTCGGATTTGGCTGGGAGAGCATTTCTGTCATCTCAGCTGGACTACAATATAAAGGTATTTCCAAACTACCACTACGTCTTGGCTATACCTTTAGCTCGAACCCTATCAATGATGAACTGTCATTTTTTAGTGTACCAGCGACAGCTATTATAAAAAATGCCTTACAATTCGGAATGAGTTATGAGGCCAGCGATAAATTTACTATCGATGGCGTATTCCACTATGGGAATAGTGGTGATGCCACAACGGGTCAATTACTGAACCCTCAATTTATCGGTAATTTTCCACCTTACGGAGCTATTCCGGGTAGCGAGGTATCTTATGACATGACGACATCCATGATCATGGTTGGGGCCAGTTACACTTTTATCAAATAATGGATAGTTCCCTTATGGTTTAATGTCTGCAATAAAGCAGTCCATGAGAAATCATGGGCTGCTTTCAATTTTAAGCCTTGAACACCTTGGTATTAGGGCATTTTAGTAGTATCGTCCCAATTCATTAGGCAACATTCCTTACCTTCGTTTTAAACAAACCAATGAAAAAAAGAATACGCAACATTCTTATCACACTTGCTATTCTACCTTTCCTAGTCTTGTTCGTTTGCGATCTGATCATCGAACAGAATTCACGGGGAAAAACCTATCATGTTATTAATGATCTACCAAATAATCATGTAGGGATCGTTCTTGGCACTGCCCGCCACCTTATGGAAGGCGGTTTGAATCCATTCTACACCAACCGGATCAAGGCGACGATCGATCTCTATAATGCGGGAAAGATCAAATTTGTACTGGTCAGTGGGGATAATGGTACCATATACTATAACGAGCCGGACAGGATGAAAAAAGATCTTATGGCAGGAGGTATTCCCGAAGAGAGAATATTCCTTGATCTTGCCGGCTTCCGGACCCTGGATTCCATGGTGCGGGCTAAGGAAGTTTTTGGCCTGACGAATGCCACGGTGATCTCCCAGGAATTTCACAATGAGCGCGCCATTTACCTGGCCCAAAAACACGGCTTGCATGCCATAGGATTTAACGCTAAAGATGTTCAGGGAAATCACGGATTAAAAGTGCATTTACGGGAATATTTTGCCAGAGTAAAAGTATTTGTTGATATCTTGATGAAGACGCAACCCAAGTTTCTGGGTAAAAAAGTGATCATTGAATAATGTCAAGTATTAAAGCCTTACTAAGAAACCTTGGCCCGGGCCTTCTATTTGCCAGTATGGCCATTGGCACTTCTCATCTTGTATTATCAACCAAGGCCGGGGCACAATACGGCTGGATCATGATAATTCCCATTATTCTGGCGAATATCTTTAAATATCCATTCTTCGAATTTGGAATACGCTATACCAACGTTACTAACAGATCCTTAATTGAGGGATATAAGTTTCGTGGTAAAGGATATTTGTGGATCTATACCCTGATCACTATTATCACCACATTTACTATCCTGGCAGCTTTGTATGTTGTCACAGCAGGATTGTTCATCAACTTGTTTGACATTCCTAATCTATCTGTTGGGCATACGGCCTTGGGCTTATTTGTCTTTATAAGTACAATTCTTATCCTTGGCCGCTATAAGTTTTTGGAGACTTCCCTGAAATTTGTGATAACTATATTATTTGTGGCCTTATTGGTCACCACCATACTAGTGATCCAAAAAGGTTCGGTAGATGCCGTGGCAAATTTTGAACCCCCCGCTATTTTAAATGAGGTTGGGATCCTTTTTCTTATTAGTCTAATTGGCTGGATGCCTACAGCCGTGGAAGCATCTAGCTGGATAAGTTTGTGGAGCCTTGAAAAATATAAGTTACTCGGCGCCAGGCCCAGTCTGAAAGAAGCTCTTCAAGAATTTAATTCTGGATATATTATGACGGCCTTGTTAGCCGTATTCTTTTTGATCATAGGTTGGTTTACTCTGTACGGGACAAACACTGAACTCAGTTCCAATTCCACCCTATTTGCCGACCAGGTGGTTCAATTATTCACAACCCATATAGGGAGTTGGGCGTATATCTTCATTGCAGTTTCTGCCTTTGCTACCATGTTCAGTACCTGTATGACAGCTCATGATGCAATAGCTCGTGTAAGTTTAGACATCCTCAAACACATAACCCCTGAAGAACAGGATTATAGTGGGAAAAAGTACTATGTGATCGGGATCTTATTTTTAGCGCTCGTCAATTACCTTGTCGTCACTGTATTTAGCGCAAATATGGGACAATTAGTCGCCTTGGCAACCTTTGTTTCTTTTGTGCTAGCGCCGGTTGTTGGCTATATGAACCTCAAAAATGTCATGAGCCATGATCTTCCCAGCCAATACAGACCTGGCAAAGGCTTACAATGGCTCACATATATTGGAATACTCTTCCTCGGTGGTTTTGCTATTTATTACTGCTGGTTGTTTTTCAACTAGAACAAGACATCGTAGTTCTCTATAACGATCAAGTGACGTTCATTCTTCTTATGCAGGATGTCCAGGCAGTAAACTCCGTTTGTGCAATTATTAAGTATGCGGTCTTCCCCATGTCCGATACTACTGAGAATAGTACTCTGTGGTACTCCCCTGGCTTGCAAATAGCCTTTTATGGCATCGGCGCGCTGTTGGGAAAGTCTATTGTTTGACGCATTACTACCTTTGCTATCTGTATGTGCTTCAATACGCAGTTGCAGATTCGGAAATTGAGATACCGCCTCTACTACCTTATTTAATTCCATTTCAATGTCTGGGGTAATGCTACTCTGCCCTTTATCAAACCAGAATTTTTTTAAACGCAATACCGTCTGTGCTTCACGTTCCATGACAATATCATCAAGGTATACCAATTCAATATTGACATTATTATCCTTTATGGCCTTTAGTCCCTCTTCGCTAAAGCGTCGGTTAAAAAGAGAATACTTAGGTTTTGTACAACTTACAGAAATACCTTCCCGCCAAGGGATTTCTATTTGATAATCACCCTGAGCATTTGTTACGATCTCCTTAATAACCTTCCCGGTTTCATCTTTAACGGTTAAGGTAACATCGGAAATTCCAAATTCTGTATTCGCCTTAACTACCTGCCCTTTAAAGATGAGTGTTTTGGGACCCGGTTTCTTCTTCACCCGAAATCCATAAAGATCATCTTTGCCGAGTCCACCTTCCCTGTTTGAAGAAAAATACCCGATCAAACCTTCTTCTTCATGTCGAATAATAAAAGCAAACTCATCCTTGGGAGAATTTATACTTGGACCCAGATTTATTGGGGTGCTGTAAAAGTCATCATCACCCATATCTGACTTGTAAATATCCATTCCTCCATATCCGTAAAATACGTCGGATGCATAATACAGGCTGTTCTCAAAGATAAAAGGGGATATTTCATTGGCCGGGGAATTGACCTTCGGGCCCAAATTGACAGGAGCCGACATAATTTGTCCATTATTCGTATACGCAAAATAAATGTCTGTTCCCCCGTAGCTATCATCGAACTCTGCTGCAAAGAATAATTTTTGGGTAGACTCGTCAAAAAATGGGTAGTAGAAAGATGTACTCAGATCGCGCATCAGGAAAGTAAACTTATTCTGAAAATCTGAAACTCCCAATGCCAAGGCATTCTTCCCATTATCATCAAAAGCTAAACGTCCATTTTTTTCATTTGAACGAATATAGAACAGCTTGTTCAGGCTTGATGAGTAAAATGGAGTTGCCTGATGGAATCTTGATTCTTCTATGACATTATAGGGTGCTGCATTGGTGATGGATCCGTCTGCCTGTACTTTAGCCAAAAAAATATCAAGGAAAGACTCCCCTGTCGGAAAATAAGTGTCTTTTGAGTCCTGACTCCGACTACTGGTAAAAAGTACATTATCTCCAAAAAATGCGGGCGCAAAATCCAATTGGGCCGAGTTTGCAGGAATTTCAAATATTCTGAATTGAGTGTCCGGATCTTCATCATCATCTCGAATATCATAATTGAACAGGGCATTCTCGCTGACCTCTTCAGTGAAGGTTTCCGGATGGGCAGCTAAAAAATCTTTTGCCTGTTGTTCAGAACCAGATGACAGGGCATCTAAATTCAGCATTTTATTTACGTAGAATGCAGGGAAGGTTGAGTCGCGCTGGAAAAGATCTTTATAGAGCAGAAGCGCTTCATCCTGATTGCCCGTTTTTTCATAGGACTCTGCTAAATTTCTAATCTGAGTTAATGTAAGTGGTCCTTTTGCCGTTTCCTTCGTGTATTCAGCAATTGCCTCTTCAAATGAATATTCATAGAATAACCGGTCAGCTTTCGATAAAGGATTTTGAGCCCATACCCAAGTGCTGCTGAATAAAACTAATCCAATTATAATCCTATGTATTCTCATAGCCTCCTGTTAAAAAAATCTAGGCGTATCTATTTGTTTTGCTTTCCCTTTTTTTGACTTGGATTTAGATGATCCGGAATCTGGTTCAGCACTCCCTAAATGAAATTTCAGGATCACTTCATGCGAACCGCTGCTATAGTCAGCCAGCGTAGTGGTCGCATAGTCATAGGAGTAACCTATGAACACCGTATTTGAGATATGAAATCCAGCCAATCCACTAATTGCGTTACTAGCCCTATAAGATACCCCCGCAGTAAACGCATTACTAAACATAAAATTAGCAGATGCATTGACAGTAGCCGGAGCTCCGGAAATAAAATTAACCAAAAATGCAGGTTTAAACTTTAAATTCTCGTTAAGATCAAAGACCACGCCACCGATGAAATTGAATTGTAATTTGTCCTCAACTATGGTTGCCACCTCAGCATTGTAAAGGTCATCTGTTAGGAAATTAGGAACTGAAGTGCCTAAATACCAACTGTCTCCATACATAAATAATCCTGCGCCAATGGTAGCATAGAAATTTTTAACGATCTCTGTTTCGAGGATAGGTTCACCCGGATTTTCAAATGTCCCTTTGCTAAAATCCACATTGAGGAAAGATCCTCCGGCATCTATTCCAAAGGCTAACTTGGTGTCATCCGATAAATTCACCTGGTAAGAATACCCCAGATCTACATATGTCTGAGTTGAAGGGCCTATTTCGTCACTTACTATGTTTAAACCCAGACCGTGCTTTTTGTTTTTCAGGGGGGCATTCAAGCCTAACCGAAGTGTTCTTGGTGCCCCGGGGATATCTATCCATTGACTTCTATACAATAAAGAGATATCGGTTCTGGACACAGAACCAATATAGGCAGGGTTAAAACTGCCAATGTTATACATATACTGTGTATACTGAGGTTCCCGTTGTCCATACAGGTCCGTGCTGACTACAAGTGTCAGAAGGGCACTGATAAAAACCAGGTATATTCGCCTGCGATACGATATGTTAGCTGGTCTTATTCTCATCTGATTATCTGTATCCAGCCTTTTTGTATTTCAGATCCATCACCTAGGTCGAGAATATAGAAATATGTTCCGTCCGGAACCTCTTTACTATTGCGCGTGCCATCCCAGGTACTTTCTGGTGTCATATTTTGTGCCTCAAAAACCAGGCTGCCGTAGCGATTAAAAATCTCTATCGAGTTATTGGGGTAAAGTTCCAGGCAATTGATCCTCAAGCGATCATTGGTGCCATCTCCATTTGGCGAAAATTGATTAAAGAAGAACCCGCAATCCTCTGTTGTTCTTTCGTTCACTTGTACTTGTACCGTGGCTTCGTTATTCGAGGGATCACTATCTGCCGGGGACGAACTCAAGATGCGCGCAGTATTTGGAAATAGTCCCGCTGCGGGTACCTGTACCTGGATCTCCAGATTGGCTTGCTCATTCCTGGCTAGCACAGGAATGATCCATTCACCCGTATCAGGGTCATAGTCGCCTTTATCCGCACTGTGACTCAGATAGATAAATCCATCATCCGAACCAGGACTGATCAAATCTTCTACGCGAATGTCTAGAATCGTGTCTTCCAGGGACTGATTCGTAACGGTTATGCTAAATGTTACTTCATCCCCGACCAAGGGTCGTTCACTCACAGCCGTTTTTTCGATCAGCAGATCCACTCCTTCAGGTATATCCAATGAGATCGTGACACTTGAAGAGTTATTAGCAGCAGTGCCATCAGCAGGAAAAGATTTACTCAGGCTTGCCGTATTCGTATAATCCGTTCCCTCCTGTACTTCCACTAAAATATCTAGCGTTGCTTCTTCAAACTCCTGCATTTCGTCTATAACCCATTCCCCTGTATCTGGGTCATATGTACCCAGATCTGCCACATGGGAGTCATACAAGAATCCATCGGGAAGATTATCCAAGATCAAAATCTCCAGGATCCTGCTGTCTGATAAATTAGTGGCTGTGATCGTAAAAACTAAAAGTTGTCCGATCGCTGCTTCCTGTACATCCGAGCTCTTTACAATTTGAAGATCTATAGGATCGGGGTTACAATCCGGGGTTAAGTTTGGATCACAGGCATCAAAGGGATCAGTACCATTGACGATTTCATCACCATCTGTAATACCGTCTCCGTCCGAATCACATAATCCTATTGTGTTGTCTGGCAAGCAAGGATCAAGATTACCTGGATCCTGTTGATCGTTAACGCCATCACTATCTGAATCTATCGTATTGGAATCCAGCGCGTCAATAATACCGTCATTATCCTCATCCAATGGATTATTAATGTCAGGGCCAACTTCTGTAAAATCATCTACACCATCCCCATCCGAATCCTGTTCCAGAGGATCTGTGCCGAGTGTTGCTTCTTCCCCATCAAATAGACCGTCCCCATCAGTATCAACATCGCAATCATTAACTAGTATTGATACTTCCACGGATTCGTCAACGCAAGGCGCAACAGCACCGATAGTGGTAAAAGTAAATACATATACTCCATCGGTCCGGCCCACAAAGTTTACTACATTATTATTCGGGTTTATTGTTAAACTTCCCGAAGGATCTGTTGTGATCGTCCACTCACCTTCATCAGCACCTGTCAACTGATCGTCAAGATCTATCGTAGTAGGTCCATTTTCCTGTACACTACAGGACGAACCGTCTATAGGTGTTCCTGCCGAGACAGGTGGTATAACTGTCGCTGTAACGCCTTCCCGCTCCGATGTACATCCATTGGCAGTGGCTTCTACCCAAAAAGTAGTAGTAGCTGAAATAGTAGGAGTGAATGTCGCCAGGCTCGACAAGACGTCTGAACTGGTTTGGGAAGCATACCAGGCGTAATTTGGAGAAGTTCCTGAGTCTGGGATAAACCCATCCACCGTTAAAGTTACCTCCCCTTCTCCGCATCGTGTATCAGAGGTAGTACTCGTTATCTGAGGTGTATTATTTACTGATAATGTGATCTCCAGGGTAGGGCTTGCACAATCGTTCAAGGAATCATAGAAAAAACCGTAATAGGTTCCAGGAGTAGGATTATCTACCTGTGCTGGTGTTAAGTAACCACTGGGTTCAAGTGGATCCGGATTGATACTCCAAATAAGTGTGGTCCCCGTGGGTGCCGCAGTTGTTACATAATTATTGAGACTTTCACTGATGACATCACAGAATGTTGTGGTAATATCTGTATTCAATTCAGGGGCCGAGGTTCCGCCTCCGCAATCATCATCATTTAAAATAGTTCCTGTTCCTGTGCCACCACCAGCCAGTAAAACCCCATTCGTTGGCGTGCCCAATTGCACGAAAAAGGTCTCATCGATCTCGATAAGAGTATCATCAATAAGCGTGATCGGGATCGTCGCTGTTTCCCCTGCATTACCCACAAATACAAGCGGCATGCTAGCCGAACCTGTATAATCATCTCCAAATGTCGCTGTACCGTCTGTGAAGGAAAATAGGACCTGGGTGCCACCACTGATTGTTTTATCTAAGGAGACAGTAAACATCATAATACCACCCGCCAGATTTTCCAGTTCACTTTCATCGGTGATAGTAAGGGTTGCCACATCATCATCAATAATTGTTCCGGTGGCGGTATCATTTGTATCCCCGACTGTACCCGCTTCAACACTTTTTACGGAAGTCGTAAAAGTTTCATCTTCTTCAACCTCTTTATCTTCGGTAGTTGGGACAATAACCGCGCCCGTTGTTTCTCCAGCCAGGGGAATCCAATGGAATTACCCTCAATTGCACTGGCATCATCTACGGTAACGTCAGGTGCGGGATCATCATCAATAATTATCCCTATAGCAGTATCATTTGTGTTCCCAACCATACCCGCATCAACACTGATAACCGATACTGTAAAATCCTCATCGGGTTCATCTATTGAATCTCCGGTTGTAGGGACAACAACCACACCCGTCGTATCACCGGCAAATATGGTGATCTGCAAATTTGTATTTGAATAATCTACACCACCCGCAGCCGAGCCATCTGCAAATCCAAAAGTCAGCGTGATATCTCCAGAACTTGCCCTATTTAAATTCACAGGGAAGTTGATAGAAGTCCCCTCGGTTGCGCTAGCATTATCAATGGTAACATTAGGCGGCGGATCATTATCAATTATTGTTCCGATGGCGGTATCATTCGTATCCCCAACAATACCTGAGTCAACACTTATGACAGAGACCACAAAGGTCTCATCGGGTTCATCAGTTGTATCCTCAATGGTTGGGACATCAACCGTACCGGTTGTATCTCCTGCTAATATCGTGATCTGCTCAGCTGTATTTATATAATCCGTGCCACCGGTTGCCGAGCCATCTGTAAATCCTAAAGTCAGAGTAATATCTCCTGAACTTTCTCCACTGAGGGTCACATCAAAGCTTAAATCATTTCCTTCATTGGCACTATCATCATCGATTATGACATCAGGTGAAGCATCATCATCAATTATTGTTCCCGTAGCTGAATCAGTTATGTCCCCAACCGTACCAGCATCAACACTTTTTACGGAGGCCGTAAATGTTTCATCTGCTTCATCTATCGTATCTTCTGTAGTCGGGACAATAACCGTGCCTACTGTGTCTCCAGCCAATAGAGTAATTACTATATCTGAACCAGTGTAATCTGTATTCCCTCCGCTTGTAGCCGTAACATCATTGAATTCGAATTTCAGGGTGATGTCATCTGAACTTGGTCCACTCAGAGTTACTGGAAATCCAATAAAATTACCTTCATCTGCACTAGCATCATCTATTGTAACATCAGGTGCAGGATCATCATCCGTGATCGTACCAGTAGCAGGAGAACCACTCACAAATTCACCACCAGTTGGTATTCCTAGTGTAACTGTAAATGTTTCGGTGCCTTCAAATATCCCGTCATTGTTAATTGGAACGACTATAGACCGATCGCTATTATCATTTGGCGGAAATGTCACAAAACCAGAAATACCATTGTAGTCTGTCCCATTGGTAGCAGTTATATCTGTGAAGAAATACGTTACTAAAGTTCCCAACGGGCGCGGAACATCAAGTTCGACTATGAAAACAAGATTGCCTCCAACTATATCTTCAGCAACCGTCTCATTACTGATGCTAATGATTTGCCCATAGCCAAAAATTCCAAATAGTAAAAAGAAGCCCACACAATACAAGGCTTTGGCACTCAGAATTCTCAAAAAATTAGATGTGATTTTCGTAATAAGATACTTTTCCATAAACAATACCGCAAATTCCTGATTTTCAATCAAGAATGTTAAAATCCATCATACGTTTAGGGAGTCAATATTAAGAAAAAATGAGGCTTTTGACTAATTATCAGGCCTAATAATGGCTTTTTCGGATGAATTACCAAATTAGGCAAATTAAGTCCTCAGATGGTATAAAATATAAAGTAAATACCTGGCCCATGTTAAAACACTCTATTACCTCATAGTTAGTTTTATTCTTCGGGAAGGGCTACATCAAACTCAGCAGTTTGGTCAATTTTCCGCACGAGGCCTTGTAAGACCTTCCCGGGGCCTACTTCTATAAACGTTCGAGCCCCATCTTTTAGCATATTTTTCACACTTTGTGTCCATTTTACAGGTGCGGTCAATTGAGCGATCATGTTAGCTTTAATGGCTTCGGGATCAAGAATGGCTGTCGTGGGTACATTTTGATAGACCGGGCATATAGGTACTTCAAAGGAAACTCCTTCAATGGCTTCAGCCAGTTCCGCAGCTGCAGGCTCCATCAAGGGAGAGTGAAAAGCGCCACCAACAGGTAGCAAAAGGGCTCTTCTTGCGCCTGCTTCCTTCATTTTTTCACAGGCTGCGTTCACAGCTTTTAGTTCTCCAGATATAACGAGTTGTCCCGGACAATTATAATTTGCGGGGACTACAATACCCTCTGTTTCTTCACAGATCTTTTCCACAACACCATCGTCCAGACCCAAAACAGCTGCCATTGTACTTTCCTGAGCTTCGCAGGCGCGCTGCATGGCCATTGCCCTTTTAGCAACTAATTTCAATCCATCCTCAAAGCCAAGTGTCTTATTCGCAACCAAGGCAGAAAATTCGCCAAGGGAATGTCCGGCTACCATATCGGGTTTAAATGTATCGCCCATGACCTCAGACATAATTACGGAATGCAGAAAGATCGCCGGTTGTGTAACCTTAGTCTGCTTCAGGTCTTCAGGTGTACCCTCAAACATTACATCAGTTATTGGAAAACCTAAAATATCGTTGGCTTCTTCAAAGCGTTGCTGAGCTAAATCGTAGTTCTCATACAGATCCAGGCCCATTCCGGGAAATTGTGCCCCCTGGCCGGGAAATACATATGCTTTCATCTAGTCTTATTTAAGCCGCAAAAATATGGAAAACTGCTCAGTATTCCATCCCATTTGTAGATACCTTCATGGACAAATAATTTTATTTGAACCAACTGGAATAGAGGATATAATTATTGGCAATTCGTTTGATCTCCCCTTCACTCAGCGAGGGGTCTATATCTTTTATCTTTCGAGCTGGCATTCCTGCGTACACACTGCCTGCAGGAACATGTGTGCCCTTGGTTAGTACAGCGCCCGCCGCAATAATACTATTGCTTTCTATCACACAATCATCCATTATTATACTCCCCATACCTACAAGAACATCATCATGAATTTTACAACCGTGTACAATGGCATTATGACCAATAGATACATTATTGCCGATCTCCGTAGGCGAAGTTTGGTAGGTACAATGTATCACGGCTCCATCCTGCACATTTACCTTATTCCCCATTTTAATATAATGCACATCGCCGCGGATAACAGCGTTAAACCAAATACTACACTGATCCCCCATGACAACCTCCCCGGCTATTGTGGCGTTCTCAGCAATAAAGCAATCTGTCCCGATCACCGGGGTGATCCCTCTTACAGCTATTATCATATATCTAAAACTTGTGAGCCTGGATTATTGAAAGTAAGATAGTAATTCCTTTTTTCTAGAAGCAGCCACCTGGATCTCCTTCCCGTTAGACAATACGACACTCCCGCCTTTTCCCCTGTGATATTTTACGATCTCATTGACATTGACAAGAAACGATTTATGAATTCTCGCAAAGGGATAGGCTTCAAGGGCCTGTTCAAAATACCGCAATGTCTTACTTGCAAGATGCTTCTTTTCAGCAAGATAGATCTCCGTATAATTGTCATCCGCTTTGCAATAAAGGATTTCGTCAGTATTCAAAACGATAAATCCATCTAATTGAGGTAAGGTGAGTTTGCCCCTTACTTGCGCTATTGTAGCGGGTAATACCTTATCGTGAAGTACACTTTCTTTTTCACGTATCTCCTTCACATGGGCTACGGCCTTGATCAATTCTTCGATTGAAATTGGCTTGGTCAGGTAATAAGCTGCCTGATTGTTCAGGGCATCCTTTGCATAGTGATCATATGCCGTAACAAAAACGGTTTCAAAAGATCGATCCGGCAACTGATCTAGTAAATCAAAAGCATTCCCGAAGGGCATTTCCACATCCAGGAAGACCAGATCCGGATCATTTGCATCGATCAAGGTCAAGCCCTCCTGAATAGAAGGTGCCTCCCCCAACAAGTCTACATCCGGACAATATTTTGCCAGGTAATTCCGCAAGATCTCCCGGCTGTTAGCCTCGTCTTCTATGAGCAATGCTTTTAATTTCATCGATCTTTTTTTAAGCGAAGTACAACAACCGTACCTGTTTCGTCACTTTTCAGATCATCAATACTGATATCTACTTTGTCATCGTACATCTTATTCAGGATGGACACCCTTTTTTTGGTCGTGCTCATTCCTTTGGATGTTTTCTTTTTCTGGTGTTCTGTCTTTAATGCAACAGAACGTTTTCTGCCAACGCCATTATCTTCTATACGGATCTCAATGTTAGCGGAGTCCAGGTTCATCATCTGCACTTTTAAATATCCCTTCTCTTCCTTATATCGCAACCCATGCCAAATGGCATTCTCTATATAAGGTTGCAAGAGCATAGGTGGGATCTGAAATGATTCTATATCGATCTGCGGATCAATATCAATTTCATAATCAAATTTATCAGGGAAGCGACTATGTTCTAATTCCAGGTATAGATTTAACAGATCTATTTCCTTCTGTAATGGGATAAAATCCTCTTCAGAATTCTCAAGGACAGAGCGCATTAAGGCCGAGAAATCACTCAAGTACTTATTCGCACTTCGCTCATCGTTCTTGGCGATATAATTATTGACAGAATTCAGTGCATTAAATATAAAATGCGGGTTCATTTGTGACCGAAGCGATCTTAGTGCAAGTAAATTATTAGCAAATTGTTGCTGGCGATTTGCCCGGTAAAAAAAGAAGGCAGCCAATGCCATTAAGATCAATCCAAATAAGAGCGAGTAGATAAGCCATTGTTGTCGCTTATTTGTTTCTTCCACCAGTTGCTGCTGTGTCACTGCCAGGTCATACTTGCTCATAGAAAGCTCCCTTTCCTGCTCCAGTCCCGTAATTCGCCCTTGTTGGGCAAGGATCTGACTAGTAAATCGCTGAGCGCTGGCGATCTCTTCTTCCTTTCTTTTGTACAAGGTATCTACTACAGCTACATAGGTTTGGTAGGTTTCAAGCGCTTTAGTGAATTCCCCCTGCCTCCCGTATACTTCTGACAATTTGCGAGTGGCATCTTTTTGAGTCTCCAGATCATCCTCGCTTTCCGCTACTTCAATGCTTTCTTCCAAAAATGGAATGGCCTCTGCATCTTTTTCCTGGGAGATATACGCATTTGCGATCTTATAATTAATTGCTTGTGAGCTCACCTGTGCATCCATAGGAATGCCAGCTTCATTTTGTGCGGATGGTGGTAACTGCTTTATGTCGTCAAGACTTTCTTTCCGAAGCTTGATCTCTTCATCAAAATTCTGGTTCTTGTTATAGAAATCTGCCACCTTCTCCTTTTCGCGTACACCTCGCTGAGGGGATTCTTCAGAAGCCAATTGCATAGAATTATCATAGAGTTCTTCGGCCTTTGCCGGCTCGTCATAGTCGGCATACAGATCTGCCTTCTTGGAATTTAAGTCGGCCTGCTTAGGGGTAATATTATTCTGAAGGGCCAGTGCCAGCCCCTTCTCATACGCCTCTAATGCATCCAATTTATTTCCTTCGACCTTATAGGCATCTCCCAGGCCTTCGTATAATTGAATTTGGCGGTAGGGAACACGCGAGCCTATTTCCAATCCCCGAAGAAAATTGGTCCGCGCTTGTTCATTAGCTCCGGTGATCAAATAGGTCTGACCTAATGAGACTAATACATCAAGTTCTTCTGAATAACGAAGGGCATTCGTATAGTTGGCGATGGCCAGATCATACTGACCGTGATTTTTATATACATCACCGAGCACTGCAAAGGAAGAAGCTTGTTCCTCCCGGGAAGCAGCTCTTCCCAATTGGGTGAGGGAACGGGCCACATAATCAATGCTCTTTTCAATATTCGTTTTCTGAAACACCCGGGCAGAATCCAGGAGTTCGGTATGGGACCATTGTCGCGTATCAATTTCCACAGCCTGGTCTGCTGCAACCACTTGTCTTTTTTTGGCAGAGGTGCGTTCCTCCTGACCCCAAGCTGGAGACAAGAGTAATACGCCTATACATACTATGATCCAATTCTTTTTCATCGGTATAAAATCAGTATAAAATTAGGGCATTTATGCCGTACTAAAAAACGGTGTTTCTCCAAAAAGAGCTCTGAAAATGCCCAAAAACAGGCCTTTACGAGCTGGGCGGGTCTGTTCCCTCAATGAAACGACCCCTTCCCTCATTGGCGGTTTTTTACGATGTTTTATCGCCTTAGCTTTATCCTGTTAATCATTAAAAAATCAGTTATGAAACTCAAAAGAACAAGCCAGTTTATCTCATTAATTATGTTAGTTTTTATGATGGGGTCATGGGCTCCGGATCAAGAGGCACAACCTTTCGCAGGCAATGAGAGTACGAATTTGAAAATGTCTAAACAACGTGTCAGGATCGCGTTGCTTTTAGATACAAGTAACAGTATGGACGGACTTATTAACCAGGCCAAAGCACAATTATGGGATATAGTAAATGAGTTTACTTATGCCCGTTGTGGCGATCGCGAACGACCCAGGCTCGAGATCGCGCTCTACCAATATGGGAATGACAACCTTTCTTCCCGCGAAGGATATATTCAGCAGGTAATCGGGTTCAGTAGTGATCTTGATGAAATTTCAGAACGACTCTTTTCTTTAAGCACCAATGGAGGCGAGGAATTCTGTGGTCAGGTGATCCATACTTCGCTGAGACAACTGAATTGGGGTTCAAACCCGGACGATCTGAAGATGATCTTTATTGCAGGGAATGAACCTTTTACACAGGGCAAATTGGACTATCGCGATGCGGCAAGTCAGGCCAAGGAAAAAGATGTAGTTGTTAATACTATTTTCTGTGGAGATTACCACCAGGGAATTCAGACGCAATGGCAAAAAGGAGCTTTGATGACGGGCGGAGAGTATATGGCCATTGATCACAACAAACATGTGGTTCAAATTGTTACTCCATTTGATGATATCATTATCCAGCTTAATGCTAAGCTAAATAAGACGTACATCGCTTATGGAGCCAGGGGTGCATATAAAAGTGCCGCCCAGGTGGCTCAGGACGATAATGCAATGGAAATGGAAGAAGCGGTTGCCGTAAAACGGGCAGTGAGTAAAAGCTCCAGACTGTACAATAACTCCAGCTGGGATCTTGTTGATGCTTCAAGAGAACGCAATTTTGATCTTGGCAAGGTTGATAAAAAAGGATTACCTCCGGCACTTCAACAAAAAAGTGAGGCACAACTGGGAGCGTATATCAAGGAGAAAAAGAAGGAGCGTTCCGACATTCAGAAAAAAATACAAGAGTTGAATTCTAAGCGTGAAGCATATATTGCCGAACAGCAAGATCAGCAAACGGGTGAATTGGAAAACGCCATGTTAAATGCCATAAAAAAGCAGGCATCGCACAAGAACTTTACATGGGATAAGTAGACAAGACTAACAGGAAATAAGGCCTATTCTAAATCAAGGATGGGCCTTTTTTAATAATTAGCAGCGGGGCAGAAACAATCTAGGCGGGAGTCGCTATCAGTTTGTCCAAATTCATATCCTATTGTGATCTGATGGAAACCACCACTATCCAGGCGAATATCTCCGGACTGATAGGAATAGTTATAGGAAAACATCCAATTCTTCAAATTAACACCTGCTATAGGCGTAAATAATTGCAGGCGCTGCTCTCCGAATTGTCCGTTAGCTAAAAACTGGGCACCATCAAAACCTCGTCTGAAAGAAAGTCCTCCCCATAAAGTTCCAAAGTCCATTCTCCTGTATACCTTGGCATTAAAGTCGATCGTTTTTTCTTTGGTAAATTCTGTGAATTGAAATAAGACAGATGGTTCTATCCGCCAATCGCCGCGGCCAAAATAATAGCCAGTTTGCATGACGTATCGTCTCAAGTTATCAAATTCAATAGCTGTATACAGATCACGGCCACTCCCTAATGCATTCAAAACAGTTGCATGGGCATAGAATTCCAGGTAGTTATAGGACATACCAAAATCCACATTAAAATAACCAACACTCGTTTGAACACCGGTTACTACCGGATCAGGAATAACTGAACGGAATTCCGTTTCATCCAGGCTGCTTTGTATAAATCCGGTACTAAGGCCAAATGAGAGCTGATTCAGGAATCGGGCATCCGACCCAAATCTCAAATGATGTGCATAAGTAACTTTTAAACCCGTTTGAGAGTGATATCCATTGGCGTCATTAAAAATGATCGCTCCCAGACCACTGGGTTTACCAGAAACTCTATAATGGAAATTTAGTGTTTGAAGATTAGGAGCCTCATCCACATCGAACCACTGCTTTCTGGCTGTAAGTCGGATCTTCCCACCTTCACCAATACCCGCCATAGAAGGGTGCACCAGGTAGTAATTGTCAGAGAGATAATCAAAATATACCGGTATACCTTCCTGAGCATGTGAAGTTTGCCAGGATAAAAAACAAAATATAAAGACCAGGGATAGGTTTTTCATTGAAGGAATGCAGATCTGCATGGCTTTGGTCAAATATAAACTATAACGGGTGAAAGCAGACATTATTATATATATGACAAGTGGTAAATAGATCGTATTTTTGACCAAAATATAAGCTATGAGCGAGTACGTTATCAGCCTGGAGGCGATGTCTGAACCAAGCCTAATGAAATTTCATGTAAATCAGCCCCTGTCAAAGGAGCATCACACCTTTACGAATATTGATGAGGCTAAGGCTTCTCCCCTGGCCCAGCAGCTCTTTCACCTCCCTTTTATTAAGTCTGTACAGATACTTCCTGAAACGTTGATCCTGGAACGGTTTTCAATTGTTGAATGGGATGATGTTAAGGAGGAAGTGGCACAACAATTAGTGGATTATCTAAACGCCGGAGGAGCTGTATTAAATGAGGTGGCGTCCGACTCACTGAAAGCCATCACATTATATGCAGAAGTCACTCCAAATCCAGCTGTTATGAAGTTTGTCGCCAATAAGCGGCTGGTAGACCAGATGTATGAATTTAAATCAAAAGAGGAAGCAGCTCAAACAGGTTTAGCGGAGCTTCTTTTCCAAAAATCTTTTGTGTCCCAGGTATTTTTAGATGAGAACTATGTTTCTGTATCTAAAAATGATAGCGCTGATTGGGTTGATATTACAATGGATTTGAGGGAATATATAAGAGATTATGTTACCAAAGGCGGGGTTGTAGTCAGTGATACGGCTACACCCATACAAGCAGCTGCAGCACCTGAAAATACAACTGAGCTTGACGACATTTCACAAGAGATCATCTCTATTCTTGAGCAATATGTGAAACCGGCTGTGGCAATGGATGGCGGTAATATCTTATTTCAATCTTATAATCCTGATTCTAAGGTTGTTAGCGTTATATTGCAAGGAGCATGCAGTGGGTGTCCGTCCTCTACATATACCTTAAAGAATGGGATAGAACAGATGCTCAAAAACATGCTTGGCGACAAAGTGGAAGAAGTTTTTGCCATGAACGGTTAAAGGCTTGCATAATCTTGGTAATTACTCCTTTTCTTCGTTTCTTTAAGGATAATTCGTAAAACATAGACCATTATGGCAGTATTAAAAGTAATAGAAGTTCTGGCCAACTCAGAAAAGAGCTGGGAAGATGCAACATCAAAGGCAGTAAAACATGCTTCAAAATCCGTCAAGAATATCCGTTCAGTATATGTAAATGAACAAAGCGCGACGGTTAAAGACGGGGAAGTTGATGATTATCGTGTAAACGTTAAGATCACCTTTGAAGTAAACTAATTAGAAATAACCCAATCTTTTAAAGCGCCATCTCGGCGCTTTTTTTATTTGCTACTGATAACAGTTTAATTAATCCCTACATTTAAGATATAGTCCTTCGCATGCATACGAATGAATTGATAGATGAGTCGAGTCCTTACTTACTCCAACACGCTCATAATCCTGTGAATTGGGTAGCCTGGAATGAGGATCAGTTGTCCAGGGCAAAATCGGAAGGAAAATTAATTTTGATCAGTATTGGCTATGCTGCCTGCCATTGGTGCCATGTCATGGAAAAAGAATGTTTTGAAGATGAGCAGGTGGCAGAAGCTATGAATGCTCATTTCATCAATATTAAGGTAGACCGGGAAGAAAGGCCGGATGTAGATCAGATCTATATGGATGCCTTACAGCTTATGACCGGATCCGGGGGTTGGCCTTTAAATGTGATCGCCTTGCCGGATGGCCGACCCTTTTGGGGTGCCACTTATGTCCCCAAAGACAGATGGCAACACACTATATCACAATTAGCCAAGCTATATAAAGATGAGCCCGCCAAAGTAATCCAATATGCTGAAGACCTTACCCAGGGCCTCATATCGATCAATCAGCCCGCTGGCCAAGATCTAAAATTGCCCGGTAAAGAAGCATTGGAACAGACCATCAGGGACTGGTTACAGAAGATGGATCCTGAATATGGTGGCTACAACAGGGCGCCTAAATTCATGATGCCTGTAAATCTTGAATTTTTGATGAATTACTATGCCGTTACAGGGATACCAGAGGTCCTGGACCATCTCAATACAACCTTAACACGTATGGCCTATGGAGGACTTAACGACCAACTTGCTGGTGGGTTTGCGCGCTATAGTGTAGATATGAGATGGCATGTACCTCATTTTGAGAAAATGCTTTATGACAACGGGCAGTTGATCAGTGTATATAGTAAAGGATATGCCATCACACAGAATTCCTACTATAAACAGGTAGTGGAGAATACCATTACATTTCTTCTGAAAGAGCTAAAACATCCTGATGGGGGTTATTATTCATCTTTAGATGCAGATAGTCTTGATTCACAGGGTGAACTCGAAGAAGGGGCTTATTATGTTTGGACTAAAGAAGAATTACAAGAGATCCTGGGTGACCAATTCGCCCTATTTGCCGAATACTATAATGTAAATGACTTTGGTTTTTGGGAAGAAGATAAGTATGTCTTGATCCGCACTTCAAGTGATGCTGAGTTTACCAAGAAATGGCAAATGACTGAAGAAGCGCTCCAGGAAATGGTGAGAACCTGGAAAGAAAAACTCCTAAAAGTGCGGGTGCAGCGAAGTGCACCCCGACTAGATTCTAAGATCCTCACTTCCTGGAATGCGTTAGTCATCAAAGGGCTTGCCCATGCTTCTCGGTATTTGGGAGATCCGCAATGGCTTACATTGGCGCTGGATACGGCTGCCTATTTAGAGGCAAACCACAGATCAAAAGAAGGGCGTATATATCGCACCCCTTACAACACAGAAGGGGCAATCCACGGTTTTGCAGACGACTATGCCTTATTGGCGGATGCGTATATGGCTTTGTACGAAGCTAGTTTTGACCTCCAATGGTTAGAACGATCAAAGGAAATCTTTGAGGAAGTCATATCTCAATTCTATGATTCAAAGAGTGGCTTGTTCTATTACACTTCTTCAGGTGACGCCAGGCTCATAAGGCGCACCTTTGAACGTGAAGACAATGTGATCCCTTCTTCGAATTCTGTTCTTGCCCAGGTGGCATTCAAATTAAGCAGATATTATCCCCTATCCACTTATGGGGATATCTATGTTAAGATGCGAAAACATATTCCTGAATTGGGAAGATCAATAGGTGCATACGCCAATTGGATGCAGCTTTATCTCTGGGAACTCTATCCATTTCATGAAGTTGTCGTTGCTGGTAAAGATTACCGGCCGCAATCTGAATTGATCCAGCGCAGCTACCTTCCGCAAAGCATCCTGGCCGCCAGCAATACAGAGGAGGGCTTAGATCTTTTTAAAGGACGTTTACACAAGGATAAAACACGCTTCTATATTTGTGAAAAGGGCACATGCCAATTACCCCTTGAAGACCCGTCAGAGGCTTTACAAAAGCTTAGCGGCGCTTAGCAGTAGTTATGAATTCCTTGAGATAGAAAGGTTCAAAATAGGCTACATCTTCAAAGGCACCTGCTTCCCATTTGGTATGGGCAATTGAGATCATTTCACTAGCAGAAGGTAATGCCTCGGAATGGAAGATTGCATTCTTATGCCGGATAACCTCAGTACATTTTTGGGCTCCGGGTCCAATGATATGGCACATTTCCTTCGCCAGAAATTCAGAAAAGGAAGCTTCATCTATAACCTCTGCTTTTATTTGCCTCACTTCTTCAAAATCTGCAGTGTAAACTGCGGAATAAACCTCCATGCGCCTGGCATCGAGAACTGGGATAATATAGCCCTCCTGGCTCTTTTTTTGCCGGGCTAAAGATTCCAGGGTTGATACAGAGATCAAAGGTATGTCCAGGGCGTAACACAGCCCTTTGGCCGCTGAAACACCTATGCGTAAACCGGTGTAAGAACCGGGGCCTTTACTCACAGCCACAGCCTTAAGTTCTTCAAAAGATTTCCCTGCCTCATTCATCATTTGTTTTATGAACAGATGAAGCTCTTCAGCATGGCTGTATTGAGCGCTGGCGTGTTCTTTTAAATGCAGCAATTGTCCTGATTCAGCCAGGCTGACAGAACAATTGGTAGTGGCTGTTTCTATATGGAGTATCAAGGCCATTAGGGCCACAAAGGTACGCTAGTTCAAAGTGATAGGCAGGCCGAAGTAAAATTCCAAAACTTTGATCCTGAATATATAATTGTATTTGGTCCGGATCACTTCAGCTTCAGCGTTATCCACACGAGCCTGCGCCTGACTAAAATCAAAGGAGTTCATCAGGCCAACATCGAAGCGTTCTTTGGAATATTCATAAGCTAACTTCCTTGCATCCAGTGTTTTTTGCGCAGCTTCGTAGGATTTTGCAAAGCTTTGGACGTCTACATAAGCTACGTTGATGGTGTTTTCAAGATCTAATTTATCCTGTTCAAACTGCAATCGCGCTTTCTCCAGGCTTATCTGGGAGCGCTTAATATTATTTCCTGTGCTGAAACCATTAAAAATGGGAATATTCAATTGGGCTCCATAGGAGATTCCATCATTGAGGTATAATTGATCCCTGAAGGGTATGGTCTCCCCAGTTAGCGGGTCTATTGTCTGATCAGAATAACGGGTATTGTAGTTAATAAAGGCTCCTATTGTAGGAAAGATTGCTCCTTTTGCGATCTGAAGATCCTTTTCGGCCAAATCAACATTTGACTCGGAAAACTTAATATCATTCCTAAACGTGAGGGCCTTATCAAAAATAACTTTAGGCGAATAATTTAATATATCTGAGGTAGGTACAGCGAACTCCTCATCGGCAATATCAAAATTTTCATAGTCGGTGATCTGCAACAATTGTGCAAGGCTAATAAGGGACAAGGTAACCTGATTCTGTCCATCTACTATTTGCTGTTCCTGGTTTGCCGCAGTAGCTTCTATTTCTAAAAGGTCTCCTCTTGGCACCACTCCGGAATCTACCAATTCCTTGGTACGCTTCATATCTTGCTCGGTTACTGCAAATTGCGCTTTAAAAACTTTTAGTGATTCCTTATTAGACAGCACCAGCAAATAAGCATTAGCCACATTTAATCGAATATCATCTATAAGATTATCCAAACGGTATTGATTGGCAACCTCATTCAGGCGCGCCCGGTTCATTTGATAGACATTACGCAATCCGTCAAATAAGGTCAATCCCGAAGTTAAATTTCCTGAAGCAGAGAAAATGGTCCCGGTAACAAGGCTATTGGTAGTGGGATCTAAAATAAGTCCTGTATTTCCGGAAGTACTTATCTGCCCATTTAGATTAGGGATGAAATTACCCAGCGCATCCGATCTATCGATCTGGGCATTCTGCAGGTCTAATTCAAATTGCTCAATGGTGAGGTTGTTATCTACTGCATAGGTAACGCATTCTTCGAGCGTCCATTTGCGTTCTTGTGCCGTACCAATAACAATAGCAAAAAGGCATAGGGCTAATGTGATCTTAATTTTCATGAGTCGTTTTTTGATAATATGCAGTGTATATGGCTGTACTGCGGAATACTTTTAGATTGGTTACTATGCGTTATCCTCTTCTTCTTCCTCTTCTTCTCCGGTCTTTATGGGTTCCGTCTTTTTCCAGATCTTAACTTCATCTTCTTCGGTCAAACCGGAAATTATTTCCACATTGATACCATCGGATATCCCAATTTCAACATCTTTTCGTTCAAACTCCTGATCGCCTGTAGCCACTTCAACAAATGGCTCATCCGTTTCCTTATCAAACTGAAGCAGGGCTTCCGGAATTACCATAATGCTGTCTTTTCGCTCCAAGACCAAAGAAGCATTCGCGCTATATCCTGCACGGATCATAATGGAATCATTGACCTGTACATCGCCTTCGATCTTAAACTGAACGGCTCCTGCTTCTTCAACACCTTTTGGTGCGATGAACTTGAGCTCTGCACTGAATTTCTGATCTTCCAACGCACCCAGGCTGATCTCTAACGGCATACCAAGTTCGAGCTTCCCAACTTCCCCTTCATCTACCTTCCCTTCGAAAATCATTTTACTTAGGTCGGCAATAGAAGCGATGGTAGTACCATCGTTAAAGTTGTTACTCTGGATTACCTGATCTCCTTCTTCAACCGGAATTTCAAGGATTGTCCCGGTAACTGTTGCCCGAATATTGGTATTCGCACTCGCTGAACCTCCTGCCGAACCACGGCGGATGATCTGGTAGTCTGCCCGGGAATTACTCAATTCCTGAACAGCCTGATCGTATTGTAGTTTGAGATTGTTAAAGTCCTGGCTGGAAATAACCCCTTTATCGAACAGGGCTTTATTCCTGTTGTATTCTATCTCCGTATTACTCAAGCCGATCTCTGCGTTGCGCACACGACCCCTGGCCTGATTCAAAGCCTGTTCATTAGGTACAACTTTGATCGTGGCGATCAGATCTCCTGTTTTTACAGGAACTCCTTCTTCCAAATAGATCTTATCAATGATTCCTGAGATCTGTGGTTTGATCTCAATTTCATCTTCGGGGATCACTTTCCCGGTGGCCACTGTTTTCTTTTCTATGGAAGACGTAAAAGGTTTTTGCGTCTCATAAGTGGTGGCCGATTTGGCGTTAGACTTTATAAAAAAGGCAGCGGCCCACATGGCTCCTATTACGAGGATGCCGATCAATCCATATTTTACAAACTTGTTCATTTTCTATTATTTGTATTAGTTCTTGTTTCTGGTTGAATTTATTCTTCCCTGAGAGCATCTATCGGGCGAATACTGACAGCTCTCTGTGCCGGTATCATCCCAATTAAAGTACCCATTATAACCATTAATGCCATAGCTCCTAATACTAAAGGAATGGGCACTGTTGGATTTGTATAAGGGAAATCTATGTCTTGTGTGGCATTGCTAACCACATTTAATACAGCTGCTCCCAGGATAATTCCCATCACGCCGGAAATAACTGTCAGGAAGACACATTCCAAAATAATTAGGGAACGTATCTCACGAGGTGTGGCACCTAAGGCTCGGCGAACTCCAAGTTCTTTGGTGCGTTCTTTTACAGATATTAATAAAATGGCTCCAATACCAATAATACCAGCAAGGATCGTTGCTACACCGACTATCAGGGAGATAAAGGTCAGCCCCTTAGAGAAGCCCATGATCCTGTTAAAAATTTCTCCCAAATTGAAGGAGCCAAAAGCGCGTTCGTCATCCGGGTGCACCCTGTGTATTCCTTTTAGTACAGATTTTACATCTTTTTCTACTTGTACTACATCGGCATCGTCATAGGCGGCTATAGAGAACCAGCCTACATTTTCACCCGTATTATACAATTTCTTATAAGTGGAAAATGGAATATGAATATCTCCATCACCTCCAAAACCTCCTCCTTGAGTGAATTTATGCACACCAACGACCTGGAAATAAATGTTATCTATTCGGATATATCCACCTATTGGATCTTCGTCTTTTTCAAAAAGTTCTTGTTGGGTGCGTTCACCAATGACGGCAACCTTTCGTGACTGTTCAATATCCGCTTCATTGATAAACCGACCGTTATCATAGATCTCTTTGGTGGCTATCGAAGTAAACACGGGGAAATCGCCATAAACTGCGTAGCTCCCGGATTTAGTTCCGCGTACTATTGCACCCGGCGCATCACCAAAGACCCCTCTGACGTTTCTGGGAGCAATGTATTGTATCTCCGGAATTCTGTTCTGTATCACGGTTGCATCATTTAATTTGAGCTGTAGGCTCCTTCCCGTCTTAAAGCCTTCATAGGGTATGCTCGTACTTTGTGCCCAGGCAAAAAGACTATTCATGGCAATATTCTCAAATGAGCGTTCAAAACCATTGTCCATGCCCTTAGCCGCACCCGAAAGGGCAATATAGACAAAGATGCCCCATAAAACCCCGATCACTGTTATGATCGTACGTATCTTGTTTTTTCGGATCGAACCGAAGATCTCTTGCCAGGTATTTCTGTCAAATAATAGTCTCATCTTAGTTGTCTTGTAAAGCTACAATTGGTTTAATCCTAGCTGCTCTTCTAGCAGGGACATATCCCGCTAAAGCTCCAAAAACTATCAGAAGGATGGTAGCAAAAATGGCCAATCCAGTATCTATATATGGGTTCATTATAAAATAATCCTCCAGTTTATCACCAATTGAACGAAGCAGGAAGACGCCGAGCAGCATGCCCACATATCCTGAAATCGTCGTGATAAAAACAGATTCTAATAAGATGGTTCCGATCACAGAACGCGGTGTGGCACCAAGGGCTTTTCGAATACCTAATTCTTTGGTTCGTTCTTTGACCACGAATACCATAATATTGGATATACCAATAATACCTGCGATGATCGTTCCAAGTGCAAAAACCGAAAATACCATGGCGATCACATTGGCAAATTGATTGTTCTGCTGTAATTGATCGGCCACGTTTCGAATGAACAAGCCATTCTCATCGTCCGGGTGGACGTATTTTTTTTCTTTGATAAACTTGCGAAGGCTCACTTCAAAGGCCATGGCCCCGGCATACCCGATCTCCTCTTTGAATGCCAGGATGATCTGATCTATTTCATCATTATTCTTTTCGATTAATTGTCTGGTAGTATATGGGATATAGATATTTCGCTCTTCTCGGTCTCCTCCATCATCCTGAAATACCCCGATGACCTTGAAGGCACTGCCCCCCATATCCACATATTTCCCCATGGCATTCTTATCGCCAAAGAGATCTTTTTCTACAAGACGCCCAATAACAGCGTATTTGGTTTTGTTTTTAATGTCTTCTTCATTGATATAGCGGCCTTTCATCATAATGGTCTTCTCATTGAACTGATGGCCGGGCCCTATAGCACGGGTCGTATAGTTATTGGACTCATCCTTATATGAGACCAAGGCTCCGCGTGATATCCTGGGGGTTATATATTCCAGGTACTGCGGGAAGGTCTTTTTAATATCGGCCAGGTCCGAATTGTCAAATTCTATTTGCCTGTTGGATTTGTACCCTTTATAGGGCATGGAGGTACGCCCGGGAAATAAGAAGAATACGTTGGTGGCATCATCCCTGAAAAACTCGTTAAAGGTATTCTTCAAGCCATTTGAGAGTCCGACCAAGGAAACAAAAATGAGAATACCCAGGGCCACAGTAAATCCGGCCAGGAAGGTTCTCATCTTATTCTTCCGGATGGATAAAAATATTTCTTTCCAGGTATCTCTACTGAACATATTCCGATGCTCTTACTTGTTTGATTTTTTCATCCTTAACAATAATACCATCTCTTAAATGTACTATGCGCTTACACATATGTGCGATATCCTCTTCATGAGTTACGACCAGGATAGTATTTCCCAGGTCATTGATTGTTTGTAGAAGATCCATTACTTCATAGGAAGTTTTGCTATCCAGGGCTCCTGTAAGTTCATCGGCTAATAATACCTTAGGTTCTGTAACCATGGCCCGCGCAATAGCCACCCGTTGTTTCTGGCCTCCTGACAGTTCATTCGGCAGGTGGTGCGACCATTCTTTTAGCCCTACCTGCTCTAAATATTTTAGCGCCTTTTCCTGACGTGCCTTTCTACCCATTCCCTGATAGTAAAGAGGAAGAGCTACATTTTCAAGAGCGGTCTTGTAGTTGATCAAATTAAAGGACTGAAAAATAAAGCCCAGGAACTTATTCCTATATTGAGCAGCTTTTGTTTCATTCATATTCTTGATCGTCACCCCATCTAATATGTATTCTCCATCGTCGGCTACATCAAGCATTCCCAGAATATTCAGGAGTGTCGATTTGCCGGAACCTGAAGAGCCCATAATGGCGACTAATTCTCCTTCAGATACCTTGAAATTCAACCCCTTTAATACATGCAGGGAATTGCTTCCCATCTGATATGATTTATGAAGGTCTTTGATCTCTATCATAGTTGGCTCGTTATTAGCTATTTTGAAATCCTGTAATAGGACTCGCAAGATGTTAAATTGTTACAAAAGGGGCTGTAAATATTATGTTAAATTCCCCTAACTACCGAAGTTTTCTGGTTTTATAGCATTCCATACTTTAACGCTATCCGTCTCGCTTATCCCAGATTTTACTTCCACAAAGATCCCATCGCTGATTCCCAATTCCACATCTCGCCTTTCAAACTCCTGGTCACCTGTAGCGATTTCTACGAAAGGCGCCTTAGTTTCCGGGTCAAATTGGATCAATGCTTCTTTCAAAGCTAGCACACTGTCCGCCCTATCAAGGATAATCGAAGCATTGGCGCTTAAGCCCGCTCTTATAAACACCGTATCTTTTTTAGACAGAGTGCCCTTGATCTCGAACTGGATAGCGCCGTTCTCTACATTTCCTTTTGGAGCGATGTAGTCAAGGACGGCATCGAATATTTGGTCCTCTATAGCACCGACAGTGATCTCCAAAGGTAAATCTTCTTTGATCTTCCCCACTTCAGATTCATCAACTTTTCCTTCAAAGATCATTTTCTCTACATCAGCGATCGCCGCAATAGTCGTTCCTTCATTAAAATTGTTGCTCTCTATTACCTGATTACCTACCTCAACAGGAACTTCCAGGACCATTCCTGTGACCGTGGATCGAATAAGGGTATTAGCCGCATTCCGAAATCCCGCTGTCGTACCTGTTTTTACTATATCATATCGCTTATTGGCTGCATTATACGACTGGCGAGCCTGGTCAAAACTAAGCTGGGCACGTTCAAGATCTACTTTTGATATCACGCCTTTCTCAAACAGACTTGTCTGCCTGTCCAGATTTCTCTTTTGATCATCCAGTGCGATCCTGGCTTCTGCAATCGCATTCCTGGAATCGTTAAGTGCATTTAGATTAGGCACAACCTTGATCTTAGCCAGTAGATCCCCGGATTTCACATAATCCCCACCTTCTACATAAACCTCTTCGATGACGCCCGAAATATTCGGTTTGATAAGTACTTCTTCAAGAGGAAGAATACTTCCGGTTGCAACCGTTTTTCTAATTATGGTTTGGGTCGATGGCTTCTCGGTTTCATATATGATCGGATCTTCCGAGTTCTTTTGATATAGGTAGTACATGGCCCCCCCGAAAGCAATGATGATGGTAATTAGAATAATAAGGGTGACTGATTTTTTCATTTTATAGTTGTTTTATTCAGTTCGCAAAGCGTCTATTGGTTTCACTTTTATGGCACTCTGTGCCGGGATAAATCCAGCCAGTAAACCGGATGTCATAAGGATCACTAAAGCTCCGCTAACAACACCGAGGCTCACACTTGGGTTTAAAAACATATCAACCGGGCCACTCATTTCAAGAATGGCGTTGATACCATAAATAAATAGTGCGCCCATGACTATTCCGGCCATACCGGAAATTAATGTCAGGAAGATCGATTCCAATAGAATCTGCTTTTTAATAGACCATGGGTCCTCTCCCAATGCCCGACGTATTCCAATTTCCTTTGTGCGTTCTTTGACGACTATAAGCATGATATTACTCACTCCGATGATTCCTGAAAGTAAGACAAGAATGCCAACGAAGTACGCAATTACACGCATGGCACCAAAAAGACTTTCCACTTTGTTATACTCTTCATAGAGGTCAAAATAGCCTATAGCGCGCCTGTCGTCCGGATGAATTTTATGCTTTTCTTTCACTACACTTACAATACGTTCTTTGAGTCGGGTTATTGACGTACCGTCATTAGCAGTTATGGCCATCCAGCCCACATTATCAGCCCTGTTGAATGCTTGCGAAAAGGCAGTAAATGGGATATAGATCTCTTTTTGTACTTCTTCACCATCTCCGTCAGTGCTCCTTTTTTTATACGTACCTACAACCAGGAAATTTACCCCCTGTATTTTGATGTAGGTGCCCAGCGGATCTTCTCCCTGATCGTACAAGCTGCTTCTGACACCTTCACCAATAACAGCTATTTTTCGTTTTTGCTCAATGTCTAATTGATTGAGAAAGCGACCTGAGGTTATTTTCATAGGGTCTTGATTAATGATCTCCGGATAATCCCCATATACATTGAATGCTCCTGTCTTTATACCCCGTATTACATTATTGGCACCGCGAAATCCTCCGAGCTGATTTCTTGGAGAAATATATCTCAATTCAGGAACCTGTTCCCGGATCAAAGCAACATCCTGAATTTTATAATTGAATCGCCTGCCTCTTGGTAGCCCCTTATAGGCCTTGGTCGTTGAGCGTGTCCACATAAACATGGTGTTTGTGGCTATGTCCCCAAAATCTGCCCTGATCCCATTCTCCAATCCTTTCCCTGCCGCCAACAGGATAATAAGAATAAGGATGCCCCAGAAAACACCAAAGGCTGTCAATACCGTCCTGAACCAATTTTTGGTCAGTACTTCCAATATTTCTTTCCAGCGATCTCTATTAAACATAAAATGATTATTCGTCCTTTAAGGCATTTACTACGTGAATCTTTGCGGCTCGCCATGCCGGAAAAAAACCGGCCACTGCTCCTGCAATGATCAATACGATCACAGTAGTGAAGGCAACAGTAAAACTCACGGATGGATTCTCAACATAATCGACCTCAATATTGGGTCCGACTAATTCTAATAAGCCCATGCTCGCTATAAGTCCAGCAAATCCGGAAATTGCAGTTACAAAAATTGATTCCTGAAGTATCATCCCAATAATAGACCAGGGTTTAGCGCCAAGGGCTTTTCGTATGCCGATCTCCCGGGTTCTGTCTTTAACAACTATGAGCATGATATTACTCACACCTACCACACCTGCAATGATGGTACAAATACCCACAAACCAAAAAAAGAATTTGATGTTGCCAGTGAGGCTGTAATATCGTTTGGCTTCCTCAAGAGAATTCCATGTGCTCACAGCACTGGTATCATCAGGAGCCACTATATGGGCCTCTTTGAGATATGCCTTCAGCTCATTTTCCACGGCAATTGATTCTGCGACAGCTTCTTCGAAAGTATCAGCAGGTTGAAAGGTATAAGACAAATTATTGATCCTATCTGCTCCATTAAAAACCCGTTGTGCCGTGCTTATTGGGATAAAGATCCGTTCCTCTTCTCGTTCACCTCCCATATCGCCATAAATACCGATGATCTTAAATTTTATCCCTGAGATATCGAGGAAATCTGCCATGGCATCCTCACCTTCCTTAACTACTTCCCTTTTGATCTTGTTACTGATGACCGCTACTTTTGAAGCGTTATCTTCATCTGATTGATTGATAAACCGACCCTGGGACATATATTCATTTTCAATGAACTGATATCCCGAGGAAACACCCTGAACGCTATATCCCACAGATTCATTCCCGTAATTTACCTGGACATTACGGACTCTGAAAACCGGAGACTTGTGTTCTAATTGTTCAGAAAATTGTTGTTGGATATAGGCATGGTTCTCATTGCGAAGCTGTATGGGCCTGCCGGGATTGAGGCCCTTGTATTCTTTGGTAGTCACCTCTGTCCAGACCCAGATCCGGTTACTTGCATCCGCAGCAAATTCCCTGGCTATGCCATTTTGCATACCCTGGCCAAAACCCAATAAGACTACAAGAATAAATATTCCCGAAGCCACAGATACTCCTGTCAGGAAAGTGCGCAATTTGTTTTTGCGGATCGTGTCAAAAATTTCCTGCCATCTTTCCAGATCAAACATGACTTTTGATTGAATTAGGTGGTATTACAATAAGACTTGAAAGAAATCCTTTTGTTACACTATCACCGGATAAAAACTGTTAAACTTTATCCCCTCCCTTACTTGGCTTTGCGAAAAATAAAATAGAAAAGTACACCTATCAGAATATAGGGAATAGCCATCAGGTAGACGATCCCATTATTGATCCCTTCTGCAAGACTTGTATCCTGTCCGCTTTCAATGACAGCACGGCACATTGCACATTGCGCTGAGCCTAATAAAGGCATCAACAGTAGGACTCCTGAAAAGAACCATTTTTTGACCATAATATCAGGCATAATACGGAGAGATCATCAAATATACAACTACCCCACTAACGGCCACATACAACCATATCGGGAAGGTGATCCTGGCCAGTTTTCGATGCTTGTCAAATTGTTTCATATATGCCCGTACGTACGTCTTGAGCACTAAGGGTACAATAACAATGGATAAAAGGATATGAGAAACCAGGATAAAAAAGTAAAGCAAACGCATTATCCCTTCACCCCCATAAGGAGTACTCTCCGAAGTCATGTGATAGGCGACATACATAAGCAGGAACATCCCTGAAAGTATAATACAGCTGGTCATCAACTTCTGGTGCAGTGAACGCCGATTATTTTTAATAGCCCAGACTCCCACGACAAGTAAGATCGCCGTTAATGCATTTATCGAAGCATAGATAGGCGGTAGAAAAGTCAGGGGTTCGGCATCCGGTATTTTAATTCCAAATAAGGCAGCCACTACCACAGGAATAATAACCGATACTACATTGATCAACTTATTTAGCCGACTCTCCTTCACTCTTGCAGTAATTTTGAAATATCCTCTTTTAAGATACTGATCTGTTCGTCCATCCCTTCGCTATTGGTTCCCTGGGCCTGTGTGATCGTCCCGCGATAATATATTATCGGATTTCCCTGGTCGTCTCGGCTTGAACGGATATACCCTTCTTTGTCTATTAAAGCAAAGAGTCCAGAGTGTTCAAAGCCACCCGGCACATCCTGCATTTCGGCCACATAAATATTAAAGCCTGCATTGGCCAGGTCATAGATCGCCTCTCTGTCACCTGTCAGCAAATGCCAATCGAGATCCGTAATTCCGTATTCCTCGGCATATTTTTTCAGGACAAATGGTGTGTCATATTCCGGATTGATCGTAAATGATGCAAAGGCCAGATCTTCTTTATCCTCAAATTCATTCTGGATATCGACCAGGTTTTTATTCATAACCGGACAGATCGTGGGACAGGTTGTAAAAAAGAACTCAACAATAGACACTTTACCCAGGAAGTCTTCATTGCTGATAATTAGGCTGTCCTGGTTCAGGAAGTTAAATGAAGGCAGACGACGCTTTTGCCCATTCAAGGTAATATAAGCCAGTTTGGCATTCTGGTCCGGCGTGTGCATTCTATTAGTATCCACCACCTGATCATCCCGAAGTCGATCATAGATTCTTGGAATTACTAATATCCCGAAAATCAGTACAATTATCCCCAGGCCGATATATCCATGTTTCTTTTTCATCAATTCTCTCTCTTTGCCGAGTTCTTTTTAAGTGCCAATCTATATTCAGCCAGGATGATCTTCACATCATCTTCCATTTTATTATTCAGGTCTGCGACCGATGTAGCATTAAAACCGTATTTCATTCCTTCATCTTCATCCTCGTTCCTGCCGCGAAGCTGACTGTCTTTATCAATTATAAAAACAAAGGGGGACCCCAGATCTTTATCCAGATCCAAATTCGTATCCAAAGAAGCAAAAAGCGATCGTGTTTGCGCTTCAGTCGCAAAGAGGAAATGCCAATTGCGCGTATCCGTAAACCCCGATAATTCTTCCCGAATATTTTGGACTTTATCATCAGTTCCTTGTACGGCGAGCATGATCACCTGAAAATCATTGAACTCATAGAAAGGTTTGTATATCTTTTGATTCAGGTTAAAGACATTTCCTTTTTTTAATTCGGGCTGATCTCCTAAAAATCCCAGGATAGTGATTTTATTGGTAAATGAATATTCCGGGTTGATCTCAGAGATATTAGCTACTTGAGTTGTCAATACAGGCAGCTTGCCAAAATTATTGATCCCTGAGGCAAAAAACAGATAGGCCACCAGGGGAAGGATGAAGAGAACCACCAGAACGAAGGTCTTTTTCATAGAGAATTCGTCAGAGGTACAAAAATAAAAAAGACGGTTCGGAAACCGCCTCTATCGCTTGTTAATTTGCTGTTAGAAGTTCCAGGATACGTATCCGGTCTTAAAAATGTTATAAATGTAATCTGCTTCAAATAGCAATATAATGATCAGGTAGCAGACAAGGAAAATGGGTGTCCATACGACAGCCCTTCTCAAACTGCTTTTTTCATCCCGCATGTGCATGAAGTCCCAGGTAATATAATAGGCTTTCACAAGGGTTAGCACAATAAAGATCCAATTGAGGATCTTCATCCCGATAAAATAATTCTTAGTAAGAACTTCTGGTTTTGTAATACCCAATCCCACTTCAACAGCTGTTACAATGGTTAGGAAGATCAGGACGCCCCAAATTTTTGTGACGTTCGACTTAAACTTTACCAGCCCTCTGAATATCTCTAATTTATGCTCGTGTGCCATGCAGCAAATCTAATTTTATTATTATACCAAATAGAAGAATGTAAATACAAATACCCACACCAGATCTACAAAGTGCCAGTACAATCCAACTTTTTCCACCATTTCATAATGCCCTCTTCTTTCATAAGTACCGATTATGATATTGAAGAAAATGATAACGTTGATCACAACTCCTGAAAAAACGTGGAAGCCGTGAAAGCCTGTAATGAAGAAAAAGAAGTCAGCGAATAACCTACTTCCGTATTCATTGCGTATAAGATTGGCTCCTTCTACTACGCGTACGGCATCATTTACTTTCTCAAGGCTTTCAGCCCTGTTTAGCAATATTTTCTCCCCATCTTCACTGATAGTTTCCGTACGTACCACTATGTTGTTGTCTGCCTTTAATCCCGCAATTACTTCATTAACACTAAAGTTGGTTAGCGCACTTTCATCCTCAAACCAAATGCCCTCGCTTTTAAGCTGAGTAATGCGTTCCTCATCCAAGACAGCTGCAAAGTCGGCCAGCGCCGCCCGTTCCCCGGTATCAGATTTAACAAATTGTAATATTCTTCCCCCTTTTGTTTCCAGAGCTCCATAATCGCCCTTAATAAAAGTAGCCCATTCCCAGGCCTGTGATCCAACGAAAATAAGACCGCCGATAATAGTCAGGAACATATAGAAGATCACTTTCTTCTGCATCATTCGGTGACCCGCATCTACAGCGAGTACCATAGTAACAGACGACATGATCAGAATAAAGGTCATGAAGGCAACATAGTACATCGGGAAATTCCCGTGGAAGAAGGGAACGTGGGTAAAAACCTCATCCGCTATAGGCCAGGTTTCAATGAACTTGAATCTGGAAAAACCATATGAAGCTAAAAATCCTGAGAAGGTCAGGGCATCTGAAACGATAAAAAACCACATCATTAATTTGCCATAACTGGCCCCCAGAGGGCGATTTCCGCCTCCCCAGACATTTTCTTCAGACACCGATGAAACCGTAGAATCCATAAATTAAAGTTATCGAGTTAGTTGAGTCCTAGCAAATTTACATTTTTTTTATCCACATAAAAGCCCGTTGTACATAGAAAACGATCAGATATCCACATCCTTATTTAAAGAAATAAAAAAAGAGGATCAAATAGACCCACAACAAGTCTAAGAAATGCCAGAATGTGGCTCCTAATTCCATCCCGAGCATATTATTTGAATTGTATTTATTTCGAAATTGTTTTACAAAAACTACCAGGAGAGAAATTAATCCTGCTACTACATGGACTACATGGACCATGGCGATGAGGTAGACATAGGACATTGTGATATTACTGGTCGGACCTGTAAAAAAATAGCCCTGGTCTACGATCTGTGAAAATCCCAGGAATTGAAGGGCGATAAAAATTAATCCTAAAACCAGGGTGATCCCCAGGAACATGGTAGTTGGGCTATGCTGATCTTTTTTACGCGATCTCAATGCGGCTATATAGGTCAGACTGCTAAGTATTATGATCGCCGTACTGTAAAAGAAAGCCGAAGGAAGCTCCAGATCATCCAGCCAATCTTTTCGAGAGCTACTAACTATAAAAGCACTGGTCCAGCCTGCAAAAGCCATGAGCAGACTAATAATCCCGAACCAAAGCATCATTTTCTTTGCTCGTATATTTTTTTCTTCGGAAGTCCCTTTTGTTAAGTCCATCTGCTATACAAATTTATCGATAACGAAAACAAGCTGCATAAGCGTTATATAGCTCACACTGGCCAGCATCAGTCTTCGGGCAGTTTTATTATCTCTTTTCTGATACAATTGAAAGGCAAAAACAAGCATTATCATACCCATTAGCCCAATACCTATGGCACCTCCAATAGACAAATGAAGTCTGCCGGTAATACCTAAAGCAGGAATTAGGGAAATTACGATCATCCAAAGTGTATACATAATGATCTGTATGAGGGTTCCCTTATTCTTTTCTCCCGTCGGCAACATTTTAAAGCCGGCTTTCTTATAATCGTCATCCAGCATCCAAGCTAATGCCCAAAAATGTGGGAATTGCCAAAAGAACTGGATCATAAATAAGGTACCGGGTTCAATATCAAAATCATTAGTCGCAGCCACCCAACCCAGCATAAAGGGAATAGCCCCTGGAATGGCCCCAACGAATACAGAGAGGGGCGACACTTTCTTAAGCGGGGTATATGCGCATGTATACAAGACTATAGATAAAGCACCGAAGAAAGCAGTTCTTGGGTTCAATAGATAGAGGCTTATTATCCCAAGAACGGTAAGGACAGAGGCAATGATCAGGGCAGTTTGCACACTCATTCGACCGGCAGGCAAAGGTCTGTTTCGGGTCCGATCCATTATAGCATCTTCCTTACGCTCAATAACCTGGTTAAACGCATTAGAGGCACCAACCATGCAATAGCCTCCAAATGCAAGGAGCAATAATGGGATCCATTCTACTTGTATGGCACCTAGCAAGTAGCCAGCAATTGCGGAAAAAACAACAGAGAGTGAAAGTCGATGCTTCGTGATCTCTTTTAAGTCCTGGAAGGATAAGGTCGTTGTTGATTTTTGAGCCGTACTAATAGCGGATTTCATTGGGAATTATAAGTTTGCAAAGATACGGTCCAAGTCCGTTTATTCCAATGAAATCAACGGATTATCCCTCCAAAAAAAATCCCGGCACTAAGGCCGGGATCTAATAAGCAATAAAATTTCTTTTACTGTAGCTTGAAGGTGATCGGGATACTAAAGGGAACCCGTACAGGTCTACCTCTTTGTTTCCCTGGTGTCATCCTTGGGAGCTTTTCAATAATACGAAGCGCTTCTGCTTCTAAATTTTTATCGGGACCTCTGTATCGAATATTGCCGATAGAGCCATCTTTTTGAATAGTAAACATAACACTTACACGTCCCTGGATTCCCATTTCCTGAGCTATTTCAGGGTAGCGGAAATTCTTTCTGATATGCTTTTGGATCATTTCATTAAAACATGCACGTTTATCGCTGGCGCCTTCGCAGCCTGGAAAAATGGGTACATCTTCGATCACTGCAAATGGAACATCGATATCAAGGTCATCTTCTTCAACCTCTACATCTTCCACTTCCATGACTTCTTCTTCCTGACTCGTTTCAGTAGATTCTATCACAGTTTCTTCCACTTCCTCTTCATCTTCTACAACTTCGATCACTTCCGGTGCTGCCGGTGGTGGCGGTGGTGGTGGAGTTTTGATCTGCTCTGTTAATGGCACCTCTTCATCCAAATCATCTTCCACTGACATTGCAATGTCATAATCAGCAGCTTTATCATAGGTTTTCCATTCGAGGGCTCCGTAAACCAACCCCATTACTATGGCAAGACCCAAAACAAAGTAGAGACTGCTATTATTTCTTAGATCGGCTTTTGGATTCTTTTTCAGTTCCATGCTTCTGTAATTTAGTGAATGCTAATTTAATTATTCTTTGGAGATAATCGCAATAAATTTAGTGTTTTTAACGTAGTGCCCGACCAGTAATGCCTTTAAGTACAAGCATTCCCAAAAGGACCCCTGCTATATTCGCGACAACATCCCAAAGTTCCCACCATCGATTAACGGGTAGTACTTTTTGTAATACTTCAATAAGTATGCCGAATCCTATTAGCAGAAATGCCAGAATTAGCATACGGTTGATTTGGGTTTTTTTATCTTTTCCGTTAAGGTAATATAATCCTCCTGTGAGCATCAGGACAGCATATGCCCCGGTGTGCAGGATCTTGTCAAAAAATGAAATATTTAAATCGGGAACATTAAACTCCACATCAATGAGGCTCATCACTGTAATAACGCCGAGAAAAGCATAAAAAGCGACTCCAAAAAATGCATGCCTAGGCACCGATGAGTTCTTTATATTCTGCATCAGACATTAATGAATCCAATTCTGAAGGATCGCCAATTGACATTTTAATCATCCAGCCTTCCCCATATGGGTCGGAATTTACCTTTTCAGGCTCCTCTTCCAAGCTTTCATTGAATTCAACTACTGTTCCGGTAAGGGGCGCAAAAAGGTCAGATACCGTCTTTACCGCTTCCACTGTACCAAATATATCCTCCTGGTTTAGATCCTCGTCTAACGTTTCTACTTCAACATAAACGATATCACCCAATTCTCCCTGGGCAAAATCTGTAATGCCGATGATGGCCACATCACCTTCAATTTTAACCCATTCATGGTCTTTGGTATACTTTAATTCGGATGGAATATTCATGTCACAGCTGTTTTTGCGTTGCGCAAATGTAACGGATTCTCAATCGTATTTCAAGCCTCTATTTAGATTTCGAAAACCTTTAGTTTCCGAAATTATAGCGCAAGGTAAATCCGGTATTGATCGTGGTTTGAGGAAATGCCGTAGAAACAGCGAATTTAGAGAAGGAATGATCGTAGAAGAAGAGCGCATTGAGACTTTTACTCAGGGCATAATCTGCAGTAAATTTAATAGAGAACAGGTTCTGACCAGATGTTATCTGATTGTCGTCTATATCCAGGTTACGGATAATGGTAATATTATCTCTCAGTGTTAGATCTGCTTTTAAATTCAGATCCCCTTTGAGCCGCTGTTTCTCACCGCCTATATTTGTGACGAAAGTCACATCTTTAAATCTGTACCCAAGACCCAGGGTGTATTCCTTCCCGTTGATCTCTGTCAATAAGTTGTTATCAAAACTCATTGATAGTGCCCTGTCCCTTCTTAATTCTGCCAGGATACTCAAGGAATTTTTCATCTCAAAATCCAGTCGGACTAACGGATTGAATTGATCTGTCAGCACTACATTATTATACAATGTCTCCGGTTCAAAATCCTGGTTTTCGATATTGATCGGTGTATTCTGTCTTTCCAGGTTTGTCTGGAAGGAATTAATGCTATATGATGCCCGATACCCATGACTTACAGAGAATCTTTTGAATTTCTTCTTGAACCACTTGTTCTTCATCAGGCCTGTATATTTGATGTTCCAGTTAGGAATAGGGATCTGTCGGAAAGCATCCATGTTTACCCGGTTGACATCCTGCCCGGTATAGGCTGCAAAAAATGCCGGTAGTAATACATCCTGACTCGTTTTACCGTATCGTGTCGGGAAGCCATCATCGTCTAAGCCTTCATCCGGACTACTCCTGTCTGCCAGAAGTCGGTTTGCAATGACGATCCTGTTACTCTTAAATGTGTCAAAGTTATCTGAACTCGTCTCATCACTTTGGCTAAAAGCTGTACCCAGCATCACTGTAGATATACTGAAATTACCGAGGGTGTTCGGCGTGAGCTGAAGATACTCGCCATCCTCTACCCTATAATTCTCCCGGAGTGTGCTGGAGTATTGTCTGTCTGCTACCAGGTCTATAGTAAGGTCTTGTACCGGCTGGGCAGTCGCCGTGATGTTTAATTGGGTTGTTTTGCGCTGAACAAATTGTTCATTGAACTCCGGAAAGACGGTCAGCCATCCATTTCGTGCAGCTTCATAACGCACATCTGCCTGGCTTCCAAACACAAATCCTAAGGTAGGTCTGGTCGTTCCGATAAAGCCTATGGATTGCGTATAACCAGGGAGTACAGTTCCATTGTTTTCACTGTAGTTGACATTAAGGCGTTTGACCATTGTAATAATGTCAATAGCGGTATTTGCCAACTTACTTTTCTTCTTTGTGCCTCCCCCATCTCGTGGATTTCCGGCCTTATCTGTCCGCACAGGAGCAGATGTTGCGCCCGTCTTTCCTTTAGAGCTGGTTAATCCGATCATATCGTAAAATCTGGGCAAGCTCAGAGCTGCTGTCAGGGTATGAGTGTTCGCATTCTGAACTGTATTGATTCGTTCTCCTGTCACTTGTCTTATGGCATCTCCACCGCGTTGCCAATCGAAGTTACTCGTATAGGTATACTGCGCATTGATAAATGACAGTGCAGGGATCTTGCTAAAGGGGATCTCGTAATTGATCTGCATTTGTTGGGCATGCCTGTTGGGTTCTCCTGAATCGAAGAAGCCATTCCAGATATTAAGCTCCCGGTTTATTGCCGAAGCCGGATCGTTCGGATCGTCCAAGTAATTTCTAATGATATTGTTGTTGGAAGAGGTCAGGTTGAGTCGCAACGATTCCGTTATACTATAGTTCAGGGCATACTGCCAATTAAATAAGTAATTGCGCTGCTGTAGTAAAGGCAACTGCAAGCTCTCCACACCAGGTTCGAGGACATCCCTGAATCGCTGTTGGTTGAACTGCCGGTTGACGTCGGATTGCACTGAAATGCTGGCAGGTAGCAGGTTGAAATTTAAATCCTTTAACCATTGCCAGTACTTTCCTGTCAGAATAGAGTCGTTCTTCTTAAATGGCGCCACAGGAGCTGGTTTAAAGTTGTGGTTGTACACAAAGCCCGTCTTTACGCTTTGATCCCGAAGGTTGGCGATCTCAAAATCGCGGTGATCGGTTTCGTTATAAGAGAAATTAAAGGTGAAATTCTCTATGTCGTAAAAATTCGCTTCTGCTTCATCTCCCCTGTTTTTTCGCACGCCAATTAGATTTACACTTGTCCGCTTTGTATAATCCTCGGCTTGTTCCTTAATAGCATTCGCTTCTGCCGGCGTTGTCGCCGCAGCAATGCGATCGTCCAGTCTAAGATCGTCGTAGACGGGATCAAATTCCGGGGTGATCAATTGCTCAGAAATGCCAAAATTGAATGGGATCTGTAAATTCCATTTTGTCGGTAGCAATTGTCCTATTTCTACATTCGTTACTACATCGTAAGCAATCGCATCCTCACGGGCACGTTCGTTCGGCATTTGGTCTATCGCACCAAAACCGGAAGTACTTTGATTACCGGTTGCCGTGATATTCGCAAAATCGGCCATGTTGGCATCTATGGCAGCCACAGCAGCCCATCCGCCATTATTATCGAGACCGGATAAACGCAATTCATTAAACCAAACTTCACCACGTGCTGGTATATTATCAATATTCTTTACCCCAACCATCATACTCCGTATGGAACCTAAAGATGGGTTACCACGCAATCCTATCCGCATTTGACCCGGTGTCCTTGGAGCAAATTCATCAACCGGGATCACTTCCCCACCGGAAATCTCATAATAGATCACCTGGTCAAGGGTTTGATCTGCTATCCCCTGGGATTTTATTTGTTTGAGATCTTCCAAGGCAATGTTAAGTTCATTTAATTCCGGCCATACCTCTTCCGCGCTGTTTGCCGTAAATGGTGTAAGCTGAAGCGGTACTTCGATCTGATAGTAATTCTCCGAAAAGTCTGTTCCTATTCTAAGGAAACCAACAAGGGGGACATCACTATCCAGGTAATCACTGTCCGCAATTTTTTCGGCGTGCATGAACATCTTGATGTTTTCATATTGGCGCACATCAATATTCACGTTTTTGAAAACCCCCCTGGAATCCTCGGGCTGAAGATTTTCCACAACAAAGGACAGGGACTGTTCATTCTGACGGATGATGGTGTTATTATTATTTAATTGCTCCCTGATAACACCCGGGGGTAGCACATAAGGTATGGGGATGCGAGAATTGTTTTCTTCAATGTTGACTGTATTTACATCTACGACTGTACCATCATCACCTGGATCGTCTCCATCTGCTTCCAGGGTTTTGGTGTAGCTCCGCCAATCTCCCCGGACAAGGTCTAATGTGGCAAAACGAAGCACGACATCGTCTGTGAATCCGGTCATGTACATCCGCATAAAACTAATAGACCTGAAATCGGATATACCTCCAACAGCTTCAGTAAAATCAGATAATGGGATCTTGTATTGTATCCACCTTCTGTTCAATTGACTCCCATTAGGCAGGTCAGGTGTTAGCCCTTCTTTTATGTCGGTCACATATTGATCGTCAATTGTCGTATTTGGCTTTATTTGAATACGGTATTCATAATAGCTGTTGATCGTGTTCATGGTCAGATCCCTGTCTATATCCTCTACGTCAGGCAAGGTCGTAGATCCACGATCTGTATTGGTCACGGCTACAGGTGAATTTCCTTCCGGATTATTAAAATCCAGATAGCGTTCCAGGATACTTCCTTCTCTATTGAGGTAGTATTCATAATTATCCAGTGCCGGATCTTCCGCGGGTCCAATATATCCCTGTGCCGATTCATCCGCATCTGTGATCCCGTCATATCCTATGTCCTGCAAACTTCGGTTGGCCTCGTCTGCATCAAAAGCGTAGACCAGGGACTGTGTAGCAGGCACTTTCCCCCATACGGTGTTCGTTGTAAGATCGTTGCTATTTACTCCCGGCAAGCCATTTTCGTATTGTTTTCTGCCATCTTCCAGGATATCTTCCGAAATATTTCCGAGGTTTAACACCAATTCCCCTGAACCGGTTGCCATTCCATCTACATAGGGATCCAGCACCCAGAATTGAACAAATTCTACATTGGATTGTTCAAAATTGGTGCTGCTTAGGGAACGCATCAAACCCGCCCATTTCTGATTTGGAAGCAAGCTTGCAAAATTGTCGTTGGCATTATACGGACCTAGTTCATTGGGATAATAGGCAAGGTCCAACGTATTCTGTACGGTCGTTTGTCCCTGGGCAATATCTACCTGTGGGAACACTTCATCAATAAATATCCTTCGGGTTTCATTCGTAGAGATATCATTATCGTTGATTGACGCCGGACGCTGGTTAGTATAGAAGATCGGATCGATCGTATACCAAGCCATTTTAGCCCTTTCGAAACCAGTTTCAAAATCATTTTCGCCATCTAGCTTGAATTCTTCAGGAACAGAGGCCAGGGACCAACCAAGGGAAGATCGAATATCGATCAAGGCCTGGGCTCCTTCAAAGTCGTCCAGATATGTGGTCGTTTCCCCTCTAAAATCGGCATTTTTAGGGGAATTGGGTTTTAAGAAAGCTACTTCCCCACGTACCGAAAGATTAGAAGGTACATCGGTGTCAATATTTGGGAGCTTATTTACTAATCGGGTAAGGAATGGGACTTCCGTTGAGAAATTTCCATTAAGCCCGAATATAGTGTTGTTAACGGGTTCGATCCCAAAATTTGATTTCTGGGTCAGCGGGCGTTCATTCAGGTTTAAAAGAGTTGCCCCTAAAACAAAATTTTCATTTACCTGGTGTTCTATGTTGATCCCGGTGAAACGTCGGGTTTGTTGTCCGAATACGGCATTGTTTTCCACAGAAATATTGATGGGCACATTAGATGCTTCTAAACTTGGATCCAGTATCTGGACCGTACCCGCCTGGTAGTTCACCGTATAGTCAATTCCTTCCTGGAGTGTTCTTCCGCCTGCGGTCACACGCACAGATCCTCTGGGTACGTTAAATGCTCCGATCGGGATGCCGTTCGTACCTTCGGATTTATATCTTCCTTTTAGGCGGAATCTATTCTTTTCTGCTGCTTCTAAAGAAGCCGCTTTGGTCTGGGCATAGAGGTCTCTGAATACAAATTTCTGTTGATTCTCATTATAGCCCTGGTCATCTTCTACATCATAGGTACCTCCGCCTAATTCATCGAACAAGTATTCCCCGAAAGGTTCCACTGTTGTAAAGATGATCTGGCCATTACGCGTATTCACGGTGATACCGGGAATAAAATCAAAGAAACCATCCCCACCGGGTTGAATATCATTATAGACATTTAATTTGTCCAGGCTGAAAACGTCTAACAGGATCCTATCCTGGAAACCGTCGGGCCATCCACTTCCGGGTCCCTCTGCGACCGGGGTAATATAATTTCGAGGTGTCGGATCTGAATAGAGAATATTGAGCTTAAAATCTTCCTGGCTCAATTGAAATGCACCGGTGGCATATATATTTTTCATCATAATATCCCAGATAGGATCTTCCACATTGGTGATATTACTTTTCAGGAGTTTTACAACCAGCGTGTTGTTATTCACTTCCAATTGATCGATCCCAGGGGTTACTGTTGTTGCATCCAGACCTCCATTGGCAAATTCACCTACCTGGAATACTTCCCCATTAAAAGTGTATTGGAAAGCCACACCCAGAACTTCGTCATTGCTGAGGCGTTGGTTCAGGGATATGTAGCCCAATTGGGAATTAAAATCAAAGTCCCTTCCTACTTCCAGCTTGCGGGCATTTTCCAGAATGGCATAATCAAAGCCCTGGTTAATAGAATACCCTGTGCTGATATCAAAACCTTCATCAACTGTGGCAATATCCCTGACATTATCATTGAGGATCCCACCACCTGTTGTGATCAAAGCCGGATCATAGTCATTGGCCGCGTTTGTAGGCAGATCGGGATTCGTTCCGGTAACATTAAAAAATCCGGCAGGCTCGCCGTTAAGTCTACCGATCCTGGTTTTATCTTTTTCGGTCTCACCCAGATCCTGAATTCCAACGATGTTGCGCACATTAAAGGTCTGTTGGTTCCTGTTGGTCACCCATACTTCCAGTCTTGTGATCTGCACCTGACTGCTGATGTAGGGATAAAATTCAAGTGCATCGTCATATTGGTCTCTAAAATACTGGGCCAGGAAGAAGTGCCTGTCCTCATCATAATCCAGGGCTGTAAGTTCAAACTCATTGATCGTCCCTCCCCCTTGCGCGACCACTGTATTGTTTTGAGATCGTTGTTCGGAAAGGACAGCAGTAACCGTCGTTTTACCGAATTGCAACTGAGTTTTGATACCAAATAGGCTCTGGGCACCGGTAATCAGTGAGCTGTTAAGCGGCATATTCACATTACCTACCTCTATTTTCCGGATAATATCGTCTTCTGTTGGCGTATAATCCAGTTTAACGAGGTTTTGAAAGTCAAAAGTGGCCTCGGTATCGTAATTGGCGGTTACCTGGAGGCGCTCACCAATTTTACCAAGCATACTCAGGCTAATACGCTGGTCAAAATCAAAAGATAGATTGGTCCTGTTTCGAGGCGAGAGGGCCGGGTTATCATTTCTCTGCCAAATTATCCCCAGGTCCATGGCAACAGAACCCTGAGGGATCACTTCGATGGTATTTCCACCGAAAACCGACTCAAAGAAGTCGTTATTCACATAAAAATTTGGTAATAAGTTGCGTCGGGCCTCTTCAGATCCTTCCTTTTTCCCGGAAAAAGCATCGATCTTATCTTTGAAATAGGCTTTCATGCCCTCTTTGCGGACTAATTCCAGATATTCTTCCGGAGACAGCATTATAGGGTAGGAAACATCGAAATCGCCTACTTGTTCAGTGTAGATATAGCGATCCATGACCGGATCGTACGTGTATTTGGAAGTTATACTCGCCGGATTCTCAAGCTCTATCTTTCCTAATGCAAACCCTGTTTGTACCGAATCTGTTTCTTGTTCAGTGTTTTCCTGACCTACCACCATTTGGGCGATAAAGAGAAAAATAAGGGTTGGGAAAAAAAGCTTTAAAGAATAATAATTAAGTATTGATTTAGCCCCTGTTTTCAATCGAATTACAAATTTTTAAGTGCTGCTTTAATTAATTCCTCAACACTTACTGAAGTATCTTGCGTCAAAACCTTATCAACTGCCCGTTCTGCCTGCCTTCTGACGAAGCCAAGAACCTCTAAAGCAGATAACGCTTCATCTCTATTTGTATTGTCCGATTTTTCTGAAACTTCATCTATATCATAAATTTTTAAAATCTTGTCTTTCAGGTCCAAAATTACGCGCTGAGCCGTTTTGGCACCAATTCCTTTTACAGCCTGTATAGCCAGGACATCTGATCCGGCAATGGCATTTCGGATCTGCTCCGGTGTCATAGAAGATAAGACGGTTCTTGCCGTACTGGTTCCTACCCCTGAAACGGATATGAGCAAACGAAAGATCTCACGTTCCGATTTCTCTTTGAATCCATACAGGATATGGGCATCTTCCCGTACTTGCAAATGGGTAAAGAGATGGATCTGTTCATCGTCTGGCAAAAGAGCAAATGTGTGTAGGGATATATTGACAAAATAGCCAACACCATTACAGTCGATCACGACATGGGTAGGGTATTTTTCAACGAGGCGTCCTTGGAGGTGGTGGATCATGATCTGGTTTGAATACAAAAGTATATGTATTCAGCTTAATACGGATGCAAACTTGATCGATAATGGTGGAGTGAGAGAGTTTCTTCCTTCAAAAAGCCTATTCGAGCTCTACATGTTTGGGCTCAGCAGTTACCTTTAGTCGCATTGCTAAAACTGCCGCAATTATAAAGAAGATGCCTCCAAACATAATTGCATTTACAGCGCTATTTCCGAGCCAGTTCTTTATGATATAACCAAAGGAGATGGTTTGTATCAACATAGGGATCACGATCATCATATTTACGATTCCCATATAGACCCCTCTTCGTTCCTCAGGTATAACTTTAGATACCATGGCATAGGGGATACCCATCATTGCTGCCCATCCGATCCCAAACAATATCATCGGTAACAATAGCGCATATTGATTATTAATATGCGGCATGCTAAGCATAGCCACACCTGTTAAGGCGAGGCTGACTATATAGACGATCTTGGAACTGTATTTACGGGCGAAAGGAACTAATGCCAGGGCCACGAGCATGGTGACAAAGTTGTAGGTCCCATTCATCAACCCGGTTTGAGCCAAGGCCTGTTCGGATAATAACTGAATATTCTCTGCAAATGTCATATCAGCTGTACTAATATCTGCACCGGATTTACAAGCTGCCATTATAGAATCAAAACGGGTCGTATCTTCATTACTAATTCCGAAGAGTCCTTCACGGAGCATGGGGGTAATAAATTGCCAATAACAGAATAAGGCGTACCATTGAAATAAATAGACTGCCGACAAATTCCACATAAGCTTGGGCATAGTCCCTATGGCGTGATAGATCTCTACCAGCGGCTCAAAGGTTCTTTTCAAATATGTTCCTTCGCTTTTACGTTTTTTGATATAAGCCAGTTCTTCATCGGAAGGAGGAATTTCAGGCGTTTTCCATACAGACCATAAGATGGTTGTCACTGAGGCTATGGCGCCCAGGAAGAATGAATAATACACCCATCTGGGAATGGCTGTGACTGCTTCTGCTCCGGTGCTACATAGTCCTCCATCAGCTATTGGAACGCTGAACCAGTCCTGAAATAAGAACAAAGAGAAATTGGCCAGGGTAATACCGGCCCCGACAAATAGGCTCTGCATCTGGAAACCAAAGGTCAGCTGGTTATCCGGCAATTTGTCCCCGATAAAAGCCCTATAGGGTTCCATGGCCGTATTATTGGCCGCGTCTAAAATCCAAAGTAGGCCCACTGCAAACCATAAATGCGGACTGAAGGGAAAGGCAAAAAGACACAAACTAGCCAGGATAGCCCCTATCAGGAAAAAGGGTTTTCTCCTACCCCATTTAGGAGACCAGGTCTTGTCAGAGATGGCTCCGATGAGCGGTTGAATCAAAAGACCGGTAACCGGACCTGCAAGATTTAATAGCGGTAATTCTTCATGGTGGGCCCCGAGGAAAGAGAAGATCGGGTTAATGGCGGTTTGCTGCAAGCCAAAACTGAACTGGATCCCGAAGAATCCCACATTCATATTCCAGATCTGCCAAAAACTAAGTTCGGGTTTTCTGATTTTCATTCTGGTCTAGCAGTTTGTAGTTGGTTACTTCTCCGATTACGGAGTTTACTGGGTTAAGATAGTGTTTTTGGCTAATGACCAAAAATATCTGATCAGTCCTTGTTTTTCAAAAAGGCGATGTTACGCTTTAAGCCACTGAATTTTGTGCGTTTGACAGCCGATCTTCTAAAGAGATCGGCAAATACCTCTTCGGTTAGTTCTTCCCAGTCTTTTCTTGTATTCGAAAGCAATTCAGGCTTGGGATCAAAGAGCGGTTCTTTATGAGATTTGGAAAATCGATTCCAGGGGCACACATCCTGGCAGACATCACAGCCGAACATCCAATCATCGAATTGTTCTTTGTACCCTGGGGGGATCTCATTTTTCAGTTCAATGGTGAAATAGGATATGCATTTGCTGCCATCTACAACATAGGGTTGCACAATAGCCTGGGTGGGACACGCATCTATGCAGGCTGTGCAACTACCGCAATGATCGGTAACAGGATGATCGTATTCCAGATCCAAGTCTACAATGAGTTCGGCGATGAAGTAATAGGAACCGACATCCTTCGTCAGGAGATTGGTATGCTTCCCCATCCAACCTAATCCACTTCGGGCGGCCCAGGCCTTATCCAGCACAGGCGCAGAATCGACAAAAGCCCTGCCATTCACTTCCCCGATTTCAGATCGAATAAAATGTAAGAGTTCTTTTAGTTTGTCCTTGATCACAAAATGATAATCGGTACCATAGGCATACTTGGAGATCTTATAGCTCTGATCATTCTGCTGTTCTTTTGGATAGTAATTCAGGAGGAGTGAAATCACCGACTTAGCCCCATCTACAAGCAAACGCGGGTCGAGGCGTTTATCAAAGTGGTTTTCCATGTACTGCATCTCCCCGTGCATATTCTGCTCCAGCCACTTTTCTAATCGGGGGGCTTCTTCTTCGAGGAATTCGGCTTTAGAGATACCGCAGGAAAGAAAGCCGAGGCGTGCAGCTTCGGATTTGATCTGATTCGTATTTTCCGATCTATTAGTCATGGATCAACTCGATGAAAATACGACTATTAATTAAACGCATAGGAACAAAAAAACCAGGGAATTTTCCCCGGTTTTCTTTATTTGTAATCAAATATGGGTGATTTAATTAATTCACAGGTTGAAATACTGCAGCAGCAATATCCGCACACTCACCAACTACATTAGGATATTCCGTGAATGGACCATATTGTAATGGATCATCACAACCACCTTCATACGAATTAATTTGTTCATTGACTATGCCCGGCACTACGGGGCCATGGGTTCTTAAAACCAAATGAACTTCAGCCGCAAACGTATTTCCAGCTTGTAATCCGCCATATGTGCCTAGTCCAAAAAATTCCTCATTTATTGATCCGGAGGCGTCATCTACGTTCAAATGTGCTGAGATATTGGCCTTCCCATTATTACCCACAACGTGTCCGCCAGCATACATTACTTCTACCTCTACATCATCAGCAGATGCAAAATCGGTATCAAGGCATGCTCCTGGCTCTTCGCATTCTCCAGGTTTGTTCCAGATAACCCACCATAGGGTGTAAGCACCCGGGTATAAATTTTCAGCTTTAAAATTCGCTGTAATGCCATTTTTGTTTCGGTGTAAAGTAGAACTACCAGTAATACCAGCAAGACCTCCTATTTGTGCTGGTTGTTTTGAAGTAGTTTTAGCTTCCGCTACGATGAGATCATCAGGCGTCTCAAGGTCTGTTGTTCCTGGATCGCATGAAAATGCAAACACGAACAGCATAAATAAACAAACTTTAAAAAGTCGTTTCATAATAAATAATTTAAAGATTAGATGTAAGAAACAAGAGTCTGGTCTTGCCTCGGTCATCCTATCTGGAGAGGGGCGATAGGTTCAGTTTCAAGGGAAATCTTTTTGTGGTAAATAGCTTATAAAAGCCGCTATTGTGAATTTAGGAATCCTTTCAGAAACCTATCATAAGATAAATAAAATTCTCTTTCAACTTTAGTATTAGATTATTCATATTAGTCTTTTGTTCCAGTAGCAGTGCCACTTAATGGGTTATTTGGGTCATTATTTTTCCAAGTCCCTGAATAAGTACCGTCTTCGGCATTAAATTGACCAGTTGAGCTTCCTCCATTTGAATGACCCACGCTAACTGCTCCACTCTCTGATACAGATCCAGTCGAAGTATGCATAGTACCATTTCCTACTAAAGCCGTTCCATTTATAATACCCGTCCCCGAGACATTCCAAAACCACGTTCCGCTGGAACCTCCCTCAAATGTTCCACTCCATGTTCCTTCATAAATAGTGGTATCTGGTGGAAGAATGGTATCTGGTGCCGAATCATCCTTAGAGCAAGATAGGAATGTAAGCGCAGTTAATGTTGCCGCTAATAATACGTTTTTCATGATTTCTAAACTTTAGACTAATAACTCGCAACAGCTATTCATTTATGATAATTCTGAGCTATCTAAAAGTATTCATAAACCGATGTATCGACTTGTACTATTTTTTCAATTACTAGGAGTACCTATGCATTAGCGAAGAAAATGCGTGTACCATTATTGCAAAATAATGTAATGAAGAATTGTATACTATTGATTATTAATTATTTATACAAGTCACTGGGTGGATAGCCAAATTCCTCCTTAAAAACCCTGCTAAACCAGGAAGGATCATTAAAGCCAACGTCATAGGAGATTTCCGAGATGCTGAGGTCGGTATTGAGAATTAATTCTTTGGCGCGTTGCAATCTAACGGAACGGATAAACAAGCCGGTAGATTTACCGGTTATGGCTTTTAATTTGCGATACACCTGGGATTCACTGAACTGTAATTTAAATGCCAATTGTGCGGCCCCGAATGAGTGGGTATTCATATTGTCATGAATGTGGGTAATTGTTTTATTGAGGAAATTGGCTTCAGCACCTCCTACTTCTTTTTTCATTAGTAGTATATACGGGTCTTTTTGAACCCGTTTGATCATCTTTTTGCGTAATTCCATCAGTTGGTTTATTCTCGTGAATAATTCAGCCTTATTAAATGGCTTGGTCAAATAGGCATCTGCTCCATGTGACAGACCACTGATACGATCCTGCATAGTAGCTTTAGCTGTAAGCAGGATAACGGGAATATGATTCGTTCTTTCATCGTTCTTCAGTATTGAACAGACTTCGAAACCATCTTTTCCTGGCATCATGACGTCTGAAATGACAATATCCGGGATTTTCTCGAAAGCAATTTCCAGCCCCAGCAGGCCATCGCTGGCATATAAAACATGATACTTATCTTCTAAACATATTTTGATATACTGGGCTACGTCTTCATTGTCTTCTATAATAAGGGCAAGTGGTAATTCTGAATTTTCTTCTGATTCTTCCTCAGGGATTAAACTGGGTTCATCCCCATCAAGGAAATGCGGTGTAAATGGCAAAGAAACATCATGGGTCATTGTCGCATTTTGTGTAATGGGCAATTGCACTTCAAATTCGCTTCCTAATCCCACTTTACTTTTCACACTAATAGTTCCACCCATCAATTCTACTAATTCTTTGGTCAACGCCAGGCCTATGCCCGTACCTTCGCCAGCGCGGGTTGCTGAATTATCGACCTGGTAGAATCGGTCAAAAATGTTTTCCAATTCTTCTTCGGAGATTCCTGAACCAGTATCTTTCACCTTTACAGAAAAATAAGAACTGGGTTCCTTCCCGATCCTGTTAAAATGGACAATGATCTTCCCACCCGGGGAGGTGAATTTTATCGCGTTCGAAAGTAGATTTATAATTACGGTAGACAGCTTCGTAGAATCAAAATCCATAACCAACGCCTCTATTTCGGCATACACAGTTAGCTTAATCTCTGCGGCTTCTGTTGTAGAGGTAAAGCTTTCGCAAAGGTATTTTACAAAAGGTATAATATCGGATTGAACTAAGTCCAGATGTAACTTTCCGCTTTCCAGTTTACTCAGATCGAGCATTTGATTTACCAAGGTGTTTAAGCGGGTACTGTTTCGGTTAATGACGGTTAATCCCTTGTCCATCCATCCATCCGGGTCTTCTCTTATCTGCTCAGACATACCGGAGATAACGGTAAGAGGTGTTCGGAATTCGTGGGTAATATTGGTAAACAACCTGTTCTTAGCAATATCAAGATCCTTGAGTCGGATGCTTTCCATAACCGCCAATTTTCTAGTTAGCTTAAAACGGTAAAACCAGTAGGCGATTCCAAGAATGAAAAAAATGAAAAAGCTTACAGCCCACCATCTAGACCACCAGGGCGATAAAATATTAAATTGCAGGGAAGAACCTTCTTCATTCCAAAGGCCATCGCTGCTCTGGGCCATCACTTGAAAGCTATACTCCCCTGGATCGAGGTTTGTATATCGGGCCGTTCGTTGGGTGCCGGCATCTATCCAATCTGAATCGTACGGCCACATGCGATATTTATAGCGATTCTCTGAAGGATCTGTGAAATGGAGACCAACATAATCAAAAGTCAGATCATTTTGTTGGTGATTTAAATTAATTGGCGTTGAAGAATTATTTTTTTCCTTTGTAAAATCGAAAGCCTGCCCGGCTATCTGCAGGCCGCTCAGTACAACATCCGGCGGGTGAGGATTCCCATTTATACGAGTGGGTAAAAAAGATACCAAACCGCCAATTCCTCCAAAAAATAGTTGCCCATCCGTTCCTTTAAAGGCACTGGTATGACCAAAACTAGTGAAAGACAGGCCATCAGAAGCATCATAGGATATAAAGCGGTTGGATTTTGGTTCAAATCTGGCAATACCATTGCCGGTGGAAAGCCATAAATTTCCTTCGTCACCGAAAAGTACCCCGAATACGGCATCACTGGGCAATCCATCCACCGCTGTGTATTGCTGGTGGGTATCATCTGTGGGATTATAATGGAGTATTCCGCTGTCTACAGTTCCTACCCAAAATAAACCGGCACTATCTTGCTGAATGCTGGTTGCTCCATACGCTTCAAGGTGGGGAATGAAGGTGTCGTTTTGCACATCATATTCGAAAAGTCCCGTATGGAATACGCCTGCCCACAGGTTGCCTTTTGCATCTTCGTGAATTGCAAAAACGCTATTATAAAATGTCTGAGGGCTGGAATTGGAAAATTGATACCTCTTGAAGGTCTTTTTATCCTTGCTCAACCGGATCATTCCGCCGCTCCATGTTCCCAGCCATAAATAACCATGCCGATCCTCGTACATGCGAATGATCGGATTGGAAATGCCGGTATTGGTATTGTTTTCCAAGGCTTGATATTGTTTGAACACTCCGGTCTGCCGGTTAAGCGTATATAATCCGGATTCAGTCCCTACCCAAAATGTGCCGTTGCTATCTTCATAAGTTGTCCAAACAATATCGCTGCCAATGCTTTGCTTACTGTTTGGGTCATGACGAAAGTGTTGAAACTGGCCTGTTTTAGTATCCAGCCTATTGAGCCCT
>CAMYJF010000015.1:0-84477 GCA_947258555.1 uncultured Eudoraea sp.
TATAGAGCTTTCGCTCAGTGTGGATAATGTATTTGTGATCGCCGTTATATTTTCGGCCTTTAGTATACCGCCAAAATATCAGCACAGAGTCTTATTCTGGGGGATATTGGGCGCGATCATATGTCGGGCTGTGATGATCCTTTTTGGGGTGGCTTTGATCAATAAAGTAGATTGGATCATTTATGTTTTTGGCGTTTTCCTCCTCTACACTGCCTATAAAATGTTTCGCTCAGTTGAAACTAAATTCAATCCCAGAAAATCTTTTGTGTTTAAGCAGATAAAGAAATACATCCCACTGACACATAGTGTTCACGGCCGGGATTTTATTATCAGAAGAATGGGGATCACGGCAGCTACGCCCCTCCTGGTAGCCTTGATAATTATTGAGCTTACAGACGTTATGTTTGCCCTGGACAGCATTCCGGCCATCCTTGCCATAACAGCAGACCCTTTTATAGTCTTTAGCTCCAACATCATGGCCATCTTAGGATTGCGGTCCATGTATTTCCTGGTCTCGCGGATGCTGGCCAAATTCAGGTTTATCAACTATAGTCTTGCAATTATCCTGGGATTTGTAGGCTTTAAAATGCTTACCAGTCATTATATAGCCATTCCGGAATGGGCCTCCCTAACGCTGATCGTAGCGGCACTTATAGGTGGGATCTCCATTTCTGTACTTATCCCTGATGAATATAATTTATAGGAATTAGCTGGACCGTTTTGCCTCCCCGATATAGGCAATGATCTTATTTTCCAGATCCTGGCACATCCTGTGCTGAATACGGAATTGCTCTTCAGGTTTCAAGTCGCTTTGCCTGTGCTCGCTTAAATTTTTAAGGAGGATCTGATTGTTTGACTTAATACCATCCAATTCCTGAGATAAGGTTTCCCTGCGCTCAAACATAGCCGGTGTTCTGGGTTCACAGGCATACGATCTTAGGAGGCGATGCAAGCCTACCAGGTTTCGGTGATCCTGCTCGACCTTCCGGATGAGCGCGCCATGGCCGGAGCGCCTACCGGAAAAAGTTCTGCGGGTAGTTTCCATAGCTGAAATATTAATGGTTATCTGGGGAACCGAGGCAGTTTAACCTGCCTTCAATAAAAGTACGAAATCTCTTTATCATTGGGATGCACCATCTCCATTTTTGATATGACTTTAACATCTTCCTCCTAAAAACAAAAAACCCGGGAGATCCCGGGTTTCTATTTTTTGATAAAGGTCAAGGACTAGCCTCCTGTTTTTTCCGAAGCTTCTTCCTTCAGTGCTTCACTGGCTATGATACCCAGTTCTACACGTCTGTTTTGTGCTTTTCCTTCTGCAGTGGCATTGTCTGCCTTGGGCTGATTTTCACCATACCATTTTGTCGTAAATCTGTCGGCACTGATCCCCTGGCTGACCAGGTAATTGGTTACTGATACGGCCCTGCTTTCGGATAGGTTCATATTGTAATCTTCCGGGCCAGCACTGTCTGTATGCCCTTCTATCAAAATAACGGATTTGGGATATTCCTTAAAGATCCCTACCAGTTTATCGAGTGTAGTTGCCGAAGTGCCTTTTATGGCCGATTTATTCGTATCAAAATATACACCGGCGTCTTCCGTAAAGGTCACATTGATGCCCTCTCCTACCCGATTCACTACAGCTCCGGGTACTTCTTCTTCGATGCGCTCTGCCTGTCGGTCCATTCGATCCCCGATGTAGCCACCGGCTACACCGCCTACTACGCCACCAATGATGGCGCCCAGGACGGTATTTCCTTTCCCCACATTGTTGCCAATGACACCGCCTATGACGGCACCACCTGCGGCTCCGATAACGGCGCCTTTTTGTTTGTTATTCGCATTCTTTGCTGCACCGCATCCGAACAAGAGGAATGCACAAAGGATTAGGGTCAGATATTTCATATATAATTTCATGTCTTACTTTTTTGTGAATTTATAAACAAGGGTAATGGGCTCGCCTTCGACAGAGACATTGGATTTCAATGTCATATTCGCGCCCGTTAATTCGGCTATGTTGAGTTTATAACCCAGGCCATTGGAAATGTCTTTACGCTTGTCGTCAATAAATTTAAATTGAATTTGGCCTTCATAATTCTGATCGGGTTTTACGACAGACCATCTGATAAAGCGATCACCACCTTCGCAGAGACTGCCTTGCTTCAGGGTGTACCTACCTGTGCTATTGTTGTCCCTGAAAAACCAGTCGCTTCCTTCAAAGCAAATGACATCGGCATCGCCAAATAGATCCGCCGAAAAAGTGCCTTCGTTATTTTCAAAGCTGATGTCGGTGAGAGTCCAGCTTCCGCTGATGAGATTGCGCTGATTGCGCACATCTTTTGTGATGGAACATGAAAGTACGCTCGCTGCCAAGAGCAGGAGAATGGGGTATTTTTTCATAGGTAGTAATTTGGAGTTCCCCTTATATACGAGGGGATGGTCTTTTTGGTTTACGGACCATAGAGGTAGATGAAAATTTAAAAGCTACCACGCTTAGAAAGCGTATAAGTCATCTAATTCCTGAAGGAATCTTTCCTGGGGTAAGTATTGGGCCTCGAGATTTTTGGCAAAAGGTACCGGCGTTGGCAAACTGCCTACTCTCCGGACAGGGGCATCCAGGTATTCAAAGCCCTCCTCCATGATCAGTGCAGAGATGTCGCTTCCAATACCCCCGAACAAGGTATCCTCATGTAGAATGATCACTTTTCCTGTTCGCATCAGGCTGTCCAGGATCATATCCGTATCCAAAGGTTGCAAACTGCGCAAGTCAATTAGGTCTGCGCTAATGTGTGACCTGTTTTCCAAAGCTTCCAGCGCCCAGTGTACGCCTGCGCCGTAAGTGATAATGCTAATGTCTTCTCCTTCTTTAAGTCGACTCGCTTTTCCTATTGGCAACGTATAATATTCCGTTGGTACATCCTGGTAAATGCTCCGATACAAGGCTTTATGTTCAAAGAAGAGAATGGGATTCGGATCATTAATACTTGTGGCCAGCAAGCCTTTGGCATCATAAGGAAAAGCCGGATAAACTACTTTTAAACCAGGGGTCTTTGTAAACCAGGCCTCATTTGTTTGTGAATGAAATGGTCCTGCCCCTACTCCTGCCCCACAGGGCATACGGATCAATACATCTGCTTTTTGTGCCCATCTGTAGTGCACCTTGGCCAGGTAGTTTACGATGGGGTTGAAACCTGTGCTGACAAAATCTGCAAATTGCATTTCAATCACCGACTTCATATCCTGTATAGACAGTCCCATGGCTGCAGAAACAATAGCCGATTCACAAATAGGCGTATTCCGGACCCTGGCAGTACCGAATTGTTCGGCAAATCCCTCTGTGATCTTAAAAACGCCGCCATACTCCGCAATATCCTGACCCAGGATTACCAGATTGTCATGGGCCTCCATACTCTGCTTTAATCCCTGTGAGATGGCATCTACCAGTCGGATATTTTCGGTCTCATCATTAGGTGCCGTTTCTGCATACGCAAAAGGATGATAAACATCTTTTAGCTCTGTTTCTTTATCCACCGTGACTGCTTCCTCATCATAGGCTAATTGCAATTCGTGTTCGATCTCTTGCTGGATCTTCTCCCTTATTTTTTCTCTTTTCCCTTTTTTAAGGATCCCCTCCTTTTTCAAATATTTTTCAAAATTTGTGATGGGATCTTTTTGGGCCCAGGTATCCATCAATTCCTGGGGCACATACTTGGTGCCACTGGCTTCCTCATGTCCGCGCATCCTGAACGTTTTAAACTCGATCATGACAGGACGTGGTTTTTTACGCATGCTTTTACACAGCTTATTAATGAGGCTGAATACCTCTATAATATTGTTGCCATCTACGATATGAGATTCCATGCCATAGCCTTTTCCCTTGTCGGCCAGGTGTTCACATCGAAACTGCTCGGACACAGGCGTAGATAGGCCGTAGCCATTATTCTCAATACAAAACAACACGGGCAGGTCCCATACGGCGGCTACATTGAGGGCTTCGTGAAAATCCCCTTCACTGGTGGCGCCTTCCCCTGTAAATACCGCTGTTACTTTCTTGCGCTCTTTCAAAATATCAGCCAAAGCAATGCCATCGGCTACTCCCAGTTGCGGACCTAAATGGGAGATCATACCTACGATCTTGTATTCCGGTGCACCAAAGTGGAAGCTACGATCACGGCCTTTGGTAAACCCCCTGGCTTTTCCCTGCCATTGAGAGAAGAGTCGGACCAAGGGTACATCCCGTGTTGTGAAAACGCCCAGATTCCTGTGCATGGGCAGGATAAATTCATCGGATTCCAACGCCATGGTGACCCCTACCGAAATAGCCTCCTGCCCTATTCCGCTGAACCATTTGGAGATCTTGCCTTGCCGAAGCAGCACAAGCATCTTTTCCTCGATCAGTCGAGGTTTCAACATGGCTTTATACAACTTCAGCGTGAGTTTTTTACTTAAAGCGTTTGCGGGATATGCAATCATAGTTTAGCTGGCCTTCTCTTCCTTATAAAGTATAAAAGTAAGTAATTTGAAACGATATGAAAGTCCCTGCTTTTAGAGTCTAACAGGCATAATTTTGTACCTTTGAGAGACTAAAAATTAGAATTATGAGTGCAATACCCAGCGTAGATCTACGCGATTTTGTGTCGGGTGATCCCGAACGGAAAGCAAAATTTGTCAGGGAGATAGGAGCCGCATTTGAATCGATCGGATTTGTAGCTTTGAGCGGACATTTTCTTTCGGATCAATTGGTGGAAGACCTGTATGAACAGATCAAGCAATTCTTTGCCTTGCCACAAGAGATCAAAGACTCATATGAAATAGAAGGCATTGGAGGACAACGCGGCTATACCTCATTTGGTAAAGAGCACGCCAAAGGCAGGAAAGAAGGCGACTTAAAAGAGTTTTGGCATTTTGGCCAGTATGTAGAAAACAATCCGGATTTAGAAGCTGAATACCCGGATAACGTAACGGTTTCTGAATTGGCTGACTTTAATGAGGTGGGGAAGGAAACCTATAAAATGCTGGAGAAAACTGCTCAGTATGTCTTGCGTGCCCTGGCACTGCACCTAGGATTGGAAGAAACTTATTTTGATAAATATATTTATAACGGGAATTCCATTCTGCGGCCTATCCACTACCCTCCTATTACCAGTGAACCTGAAAAGGCAGTCAGAGCAGCAGCCCATGGCGACATAAACCTTATTACCTTATTAATGGGAGCACATGGGAAAGGGCTTCAAGTGCAAAACCATGAAGGTGAATGGGTAGATGCCATTGCGCGACCGGATCAATTGATGATCAACGTAGGCGATATGTTATCCCGCCTGGCTAATAATTCTTTAAAATCTACCATCCACAAAGTGGTTAATCCGCCACGAGAAATGTGGGGAACTTCCAGATATTCTATTCCGTTCTTTATGCATCCCATAAGCGATATGCCCTTGAATTGCCTGGAAAACTGCATAGATGATGCCCATCCAAAGTTGTATGAGGACATTACAGCCGGGAAATTTCTTCATGAGAGACTCATTGATCTGGGCTTAATTAAGAAGTAAGAATGGATCTAGAAGACCAGCTAAAAAACCTCTTTCCGGATCATGAACCGGAACCTGAGAAGGTAGCTCCAAAAAAGGAGATACAGCTATGGATGCAAGCGGCCCCTTTGCTGTGCAAATATGAAAAAAGGAAGGGAAAGCCTATTACGCTGATCGAAGGCTATACAGGTGCTGACCGGGATTTTAAGACACTTACCAAGCATTTAAAATCAAAATTTAGCACCGGAGGTACGTATAAAAACGATATAATCCTGATCCAGGGCGATTTTCGGGATAAGATCATGGAACTATTACAAGGCCTGGGCTTTGCTACCAAACGGGTTGGAGGCTAAGCACTTGCCTCATTTATGTTGAAAACTGTAAAAAAGGGTTGCGTCAATTTCTGTTAATTTTTTTTTGATTTCTACGAGTAAATAGTACTTTTAATCGTCATAACCTAAACTACTACCTAAATGGGTTCCCAATTGCACATAACAAACGGGGATAGTTTTACTGAGCGGTTAAAGTCTTTAGATATACCCGGGGATATTATTACGTGGCGTGAAATGCTGTGTGAAGGTAAAACCGAACCCAATGTGGGTAGTGAGTCATTCTGGAAAACCCGCTTTGAATTTCTCAGTAAGAATTACAAGGTCACTAAAACCTGGTTCGTTGAGAAGACGCTCAAAGAATACCGCTCCCTCTGTAATCATAAACAACAAGATCAGATCATCCTATGGTTTGAATACGATCTGTTTTGTCAGGTCAATATGCTGGCTGTGATCAGCTGGCTTAAATCGTATCGCAGGCATGCGGAGATATCGCTGGTATGCAGTGGCGATGAGGATGCCTCTGACCGCCTGTACGGCTTAAACGAATTGTCAGATGAGCAATTGCAAGGTTTATACGAGAAGCGTGTCGCCTTGACACAGGACGATATTGAATACGCCGACTATGTATGGCAGCTATACTGTAGCGATAATCCGATCCGATTAGAACACTTAACGGATTTTGAGAACTATCAATTCGACTATCTGTCTGATGCGATCAAAGCCCATTTGCAGCGCTTTCCTTCTATCAAGAATGGTCTCAACGCCGTAGAAAACAATATTCTCACACTTTCAGAGCAAGAGAAGCCGGCTTCCAAAAAAGAATTATTGGGTAAAGTGCTTGAAAACCAGGGCGTCTATGGCTTTGGCGATACTCAATATGAGCGGATGATCGGAAGATTAAAGCCTTTATACACCTCATTTAATCCGGTCAAACTTTCCAAAAAAGGGAAAGAGATCCTGGAAGAAAAGGCCAATTTCTATTCTCATTTACGAGACAATGATGCCTATCTGGGCGGCGCTCTAATGTATAACTACCTATATAATACGGAGTCGGACCGCATCCTCAAATTATAGCATGCCATTAGGAGCTTCTGAACTAATCTTAAATGCCGATGGTAGCATTTATCACCTCAATCTTTTGCCTGAAGATATTGCCCAAACCATTTTCCTTGTGGGGGATCAAAACCGTGTTGCCCGGGTTTCAGCTCGTTTCGATCGGATCGACATCAAAAAGGAGAGGCGGGAATTCATCACACATACCGGATATATTGGCGACCAGCGAATTAGTGCACTCTCAACGGGGATTGGTACTGATAACATAGATATCGTTATTAATGAATTGGATGCCTTGGCCAATATCGACTTTCATACACGGGAGCCCAAAGCTGAACATACAGCATTAAACTTGGTGCGCCTGGGTACTTCGGGATCTATCCAGGAGGATATTGAAGTAGACATGATCCTGGGCAGCAACTACGCTATAGGCTTCGACAATGTCATTCACTACTACAAAAGCGAGCACGTACAAGAAACCGACATACAAAACGCCTTTGCGAACTATGCCAATTGGCCCTCTGAGCAATCGAGGCCCTATGTAGTAAAGGGAAGTGAAAAGATGAAGTCGCTTTTTGCGGATCCGGAATTGATAGATGGGTTTACCGGGACCAATGTAGGTTTCTATGGGCCGCAAGGTCGAAAATTGCGGGTCGACTTAAAAGAGCAAAACCTCAGTGAAAAGCTGTCAAACTTTGAATATAACGGAATGCGAATAACAAATCTTGAGATGGAAACATCAGCTATCTATGCACTTTCAGCATTATTAGGACATCACGGATATTCGATCAATTGTATTTTGGCAGGCCGCGCACAAGGTCAATTCTCCCCCGATCCCGCCGCTTCTGTAGATAATTTGATCGACTTCGCTATTCGAAAAGTCAGGACGGCATGGAGCGGGTAAAGATAGTTGGTGTCCCCGAGCATTTTAACCTGCCATGGCATTTTGCTATTGAAGAAGGCGCTTTTGAGGCCCAGGGGATTGAATTGGTTTGGGAAGATATTCCCCAGGGAACGGGCCGCATGTGTCAAATGTTACAGGATAAGGAAACCGATTTAGCGATTGTGCTTACGGAGGGCATATGTAAAGCCATATACGACGGTGTGCCGGCCAAGATCTTACAAGAATACATTGGGAGTCCCCTACTCTGGGGCATTCATGTGGGTTTTAATTCTCCTTATCAATCCATGGATGACCTGAAGGGAACTAAAGTGGCGATTAGCCGATATGGTAGTGGTAGTCATTTGATGGCTTATGTACATGCCAAACAATTGGGCTGGAATGCTGAAAAATTGTCTTTTGAGCTTATTGGAACCCTGCAAGGCGCTGTTGATGCCCTTACAAAAGGAATGGCCGATTATTTTATGTGGGAGCATTTTACGACCAAACCCCTGGTAGATCAAAAAATATTCAGGCGAATCGAAGATTGTACTACGCCCTGGCCCTGTTTTGTGATCACAGCATCTCAGGATTTTATAGATAAGAAGGAAGGACTTATACCCCATATTCTGGAGGTGATAAATACATATACGGCAGAATTCAGGCAGATCCCGAGTATCGATCGCACATTTAGCAATCGCTATGACCTGGCCATTGAAGACATTCACAAGTGGTTAGGTATTACAGATTGGAGTCAGTCTCAGCTGGAATCTCAAGTAGTTGATAACATTATAGATACGTTATCTGACTTAAAGTTAATTAACGATAATATTGACGGCTACTCTCCCTTGTGGCAGCCGTTGGATTAAGTAGATTTCATCTGTTCATAAGCAGGTTAACAACTTGTATAATTCCCGCTGAGTCTTCAGGTCTCGTTGTTCTACCTTTATAAAAACTCGATTATGTCGCGTAGATCTGAAGCCCTGTTGAAAGGCAGGCCTGATGTTCCATCAGCTGCGTTGAATCCGGAAATGTCCGCTGAAGAACGCTTCCAAAACACCACCCTCCGCCCTATCCTCCAAACACAAAACAACCTTTTCCTGGCTGTTTTCAGGCATTACATCAACAAGCATAAAAATGCGTATTACAATTTGGATTCAGAAGCCAGGGAAGGCTATATTGAGAATGCCATTCAAAAGGATATCAAATTCAGAAATGCACTGAAAGGCATGATCATCGGTCAGTTTACCCTGGAAGAATACGAAGGGTACAAACAGCATAGCTCATCGCTTAACAAACGCATGATGCAAATGGTGATCAATAGAATAAAAGATCAGATGCAACTCTTCGATGAACCTGTATTACTTCAATAAGGATTGTCCATTGAGATCAGTCGTCAGGATCTCACTCATCAGATCAAAATAAGGCCGGATTGCTTTAAACGAATTATTCACTTCGTCCATGAAGCCGGGCGCATTCACTTCATTATTTTTAAAGTTCCGTACAAAAATGAACTGCTTTTTTCGGATCAGATCAATATTGGGATCTTCCTTATTAAATCCTTTGGGGGCTGTCTTCACCCCGTCACCGACCAGATCACCCCAGACCGATTTGAATTTCTTGTTATTGATCACTTTCCGGAAGGGTGCTGCATCTACTTCAAATTCTTTTCGGATCCGGTATATATCCTCCTTGTTAGGCTCCCAGAATCCGGCCGCAATAAAGGATTCACCCGGACGGATACGCAGGTAATAGCCCCCTCGTAAATGGGCTCCGGCCCGCGCAAAAGAACCGGCAAAATGGGGCTGGTATGGAGTTTTATCCTTTGAAAATCGGACATCGCGATAGATTCGAAACATTTTGAGCTTTTCAATATCATCGTGGTCTTTCATCTTCTCCATCAAATTATTATAGAAGGTTTTCGCTTCAGCTTCTACCTCCTTGAACTCCTTTTTATGTTCCCCAAACCATTCGCGGTTGTTATTTTTCTTTAAGCGCGACAGGAAACCCAGTACGTTCTTGGATAATGCATTAGCAGACATGATATTGACTTTTTGGATGAAACTTAAAGATAGGAAATTTGAGCTATTCTACCGGGGCGTGCGACTTCAAACTCATGAGGAGTGATTCGTGGAATTCGCTAAATGTATCCAGATCATTATGCCCTCCCCCCCGGATCTTGTAGAACGATTTGGTTGGAGCAGATATAGACTCAAACAACTTGCGGCCAGAGCTAATAGGGATCACTTTGTCTTCATCCCCGTGAAGGATGCTAATAGGTGCACTTAGCTCTTGTAAATATTCATAGGAATTGAGGTTGTATCTCAACAACATGGATATTGGCAGAATGGGAAATCGCCTTTTTGCAATAGCCAGCGATTAGCATCATCCAGTAAAGCATGCTTGCTTAATTTCCCTGTGCTTTTGCCATAAGTTCTGTAATCCATTACGATCACATCATATCCATATGCAGGAAATATGGAAACAACTTCACCCCAACGAGAGAGGTCTCCGGCGTTCCCGTGAAAATACAGGATGACGCCTTTCGGGTCAGTTGCCTTAAAATGCAAGGCGTTTAATCGTGCAAGATCCGGAGTCTCAAGGGTAAATTCCTCAAAGGAATGATCAAATGAATAGGTATATGATTCCGGTAATTTTGTGGGAAGAAATATGAGTCGCTCCTGGAACATATACAGTAGAATTCCTGCAAATATAAGCGCCCCGATCCCAAGAACAAGAAATTGCCTGATCTTACGCATTCACCTGATTAGATTTGGCTTCTTTAGGAAAGCTGGTGCCTTCCAGATCCACTGCTTTAGGTTTGGAGTTGACGATCTGGCTCAGCATCTGATGATAGGCTTCAAAATTGTTCAAATTTTTATGTCCACCGCCAATGACCGTATGCAAGGTGGTCAGGCCCGGTTTTATCTTAGAGAGCTTCACACTGGTTTTATAAGGAATTAAGGCGTCGTCTGTACCGTGAATAATATGAATAGGGCATTGTACATAGCGCATCCACTTATAGGTAGGCATAGGAAATTTAATGAGCAGCGACAATGGCATAAAGGGAATGAACTTTTTAGCTACTTTGCTCAGCGAATAGTAAGGGGCATCCAGAATGAGCATGCGTGGATTATTCATGGAAGCCAGTTTAGCTGCAAAGCCCGACCCCAGCGAACGTCCGTACAAAATGATATATTTTTCTGCCACATTTTCCTTGATCTTGTCATAGATCATTTGCATATCGCGTTTTATGGCCTTTTGTGATCGCCTGCCGGTGCTTTTTCCAAATCCACGATAGTCCACCATGATCACATCATAGCCATGGCGGGTAAAGTCGACAGCAAACTTACCCCATCCTTTGATACTCCGCGAATTCCCTTTGAGGTAAAAGACGACTCCTTTGGGATTCGACGTTTTAAAACGAAGTCCATTGATATTGGCCCCATCACGGGTTTCAAGATTGTACTCTTCGAACTCTTGATGTTCATAATAAAACTGAAAGTCCTCCGGTAATTTTTCAGGCCTGAAAAGAAAAAAGTCCTGGACCACATACAAGGCGATGCTGATGAGAAGATATATGGCGACAATGATCAGTAAGGTTGTGAGCCACCCCGGCATAGTTGCAGTCTTTAGGCTGAAGTTACAATTTATTTATAAGATACTTCCTTAAGTACTAAACCCGACGCAGGTGCTACCGTTGTGATCGCTAACTGCGCCTCTCCATTTAAGGCGTTTATGATATCTTTCTCGTGCAATTCTCCCCTGCCTAGCATAACAAGGGCGCCTACCATCATTCTAACCTGATAGCGTAAAAACCCATTAGATCTGACAATATAGGCATAGGTATTTTCTGGCATATGTGGAGCCGACTGGTAGGTGTTGATCTCTATTTTACTAATTTCTATTGTTCGTTCGAATGAGGCCTTGCCACCAGGGCGACTGCAGAAGGATTCAAATGTATGTGTGCCTTCAAATAATGGTGCAGCCTCACGCATGCGACCAATGTCTACAGCCTCATGAAAATAGCCGATAAAGGGTGCAGCATATGGGTGAAAGCCCGGCTCATTACTAAAGTAATAGTGGTATTCTTTCCAAACGACATCCTGGATCACATTGAATTCCTGGTCCACCTCCCGAACGTTCAGAATACGGATATCCGGCGGTAAATTCCGATTTACCTCCTTCCTGAATACTTCCTCCTCCATGGGTAGTGCCTCTCTGAGAAAGAGACTGACAGGCAGGGCTTCGGCAGATACTTTGGCGTCGGTCCTGCCAGATGCCAGGACCTTGACCGGCATTCCGGGAAGCACAAATTTTAAGGTCTTTTTTAACATGCCTTCCACGGTTTGCTGCCCGGGTTGGTGCTGCCATCCCCGGAATCTGAAGCCCAGAAATTGTACATGTAATACGTATTGGTAGTTTGGCTTCATAGGTGTTCAAGGAGTAGTTTTGTACCTGCAAAAACAAATTTTTGTATTTTAAACTCACGAAGTAACCAATAAAATACAGAAAAGATGGAGAATTCTTCAACTAAACCCAATGTGTGGTTTTGGATTATCAGTATTGTAGGTCTGATTTGGAATGGCATGGGTGCCATGAATTATCTCGCCCAAACCAGTATGAGCGATGAGCAAAAATTGGCATATACACCAGAACAATTGGCCATTGTCGAAGTGACACCAGCCTGGGTTACCGGCGCATTTGCTCTGGCTGTCTGGGGAGGCGCTCTGGGATGTATTGCTTTATTGCTTCGTAAAAAATGGGCAAAACCGGTACTCTTGGTCTCTTTGATCGGGATTTTGGGCCAGATGTTTTACGGCTGGTTTATGACAAATTCTGTTGAAGCCTTTGGCACTGTAATGGGCATAGTTATACCTGTACTTGTAATTTTCATAGGAATTGGCTTATATTTATTCGCGAAATCAGGAATCCGTAAAGGATGGCTTACTTGATTTTTCGTTAACTAACCATTTATAACATAGGAAAGCACCGACTCAGGCACGGTGTTTTCCTTTTTTTTATCATTCTGATGAGCAATACTACTTCTAAGAGAATACAAATAATAGATGCCCTGAGGGGTTTTGCGCTTGCCGGTATTGTCTTAGTGCATATGGTAGAAAACTACCTTGGCGGTCCTGGGGACGAAGCGGTTATGGAAGGTATGCATGCGGGCACGATAGATTATGTTGTTGATGGTATCATCCAAATATTTTTCAGAGGTAAGTTCTTTGCCCTCTTTTCCTTCCTTTTCGGGCTCTCCTTTTTTATTCAAATGGATAGCGGTGCAAAGCGCGAACAAAAATACGCACTACGTTTCCTATGGCGAGTGCTATTATTATTGATCATTGGACTTGCACACCATTTTATATACCGTGGTGACATTCTGAGCATTTATGCCATTCTCGGTATTCTACTAATACCTTTTTATAAGGTTTCCACCCGGACCTTGCTTATTTTGACCGGACTCATATTCCTTGGTGTTGGGCGCTTTGTTGTCTTTGCTTTGAATCCGGACGGCCTACTCTTCTTTGAAGAAATGATGATGCCCGATAGTCCGGCAACAAAAGCCTATCTGGAAGTACTAAGAAATGGAAGTTTTTGGGAGGTAGGTATCGATAATAGCACAAATGGACAACTGATGAAGATGGAATTTCAGTTTGGTGTCTTTACCCGCGGCTACCTGACATTTGCCTTCTTTTTGTTGGGTCTCCTGGTAGGCAGATTTAAATTGTTACATGAGTTTGAGACACATCTGAACAAGCTCTCTAATTTGTTTTGGGCCGGTGGTATAGGCCTGGTTGTTGCACTAGGGATCACGATAGCTGGCTTTTCACAAATGGGTCAGGAATTCAGCCTCGAAAGTTGGTGGGTCATGATCGGTTTCACAGGGATAGATCTGGCCAATATAGCCCTCACCCTCTTGATCCTGACTTTCTTTGTCTGGCTATTCGCCAAGGGTAAATGGCAAAGGCGATTATTGCATTTTGCACCCTATGGGCGTATGGCACTTACAAATTATGTTCTGCAAAGTGTTATCGGCGCCTTGATCTTTTACGGTTGGGGACTGGGCTACCTGGGAAAAATTCCAAATAGATATACCTTTTTAATGGCCTTCCTTATTATAGCACTCCAGATGTGGCTTAGTAAAATTTGGCTTAAAAAATGCCACTACGGACCGCTGGAATGGCTTTGGCGAAGTGCAACCCATGGTAAATGGTACCCGCTTCTGAAAAGGAATAAGTAACTCAAGTAAATAGTCTAAATGCCAATGTTTATTGGGGGGGTACGCGCTTGAATTCAAGAATTTCATTGTGTCCGACTCCTACTTCAGCCCGCGTTATTGTATGATCGTGCTATATGGTCTGCTGATGCTCTTAAAACTTCGTACATTCCTTCACAGAAAGACACAGTTTGGATCCTTCTCATTCAAAAAAGTACTGAAAACCCGGTTAAGATGTCCAAATAAGTCTTTGGAACTTATGTTAAAGTCGACTAATATAACTGCCGTATAAGTCCTTGATCTGATACCCCTGGCTAAAACGTTGTTTGCTTAATTTTTTATGGGCCACCAGTCCCCAAAGAAGAAATTCGGATAGAAAGTAACGGTCTTCTTCCTCTACATCGGTAACATAAGTCCTGATGATCTCTTTTAACGGGGATATTGCATCTATTCGCTCTTTATATTCATCATCGTTCAGATCGTCGAGCAATTCAAACCCCTCCCCTTCAAAGAACCAGTGGATGAGCTCATCGTAAGGCCCTTCTGTTTCCTTGTGTTCCAGTTTTTTTATAGACGGAAAATACGATGGGAAAAGACTAGAAATGGCTTCTTCGATCAGGTGTAAAGCCACACTATCTGCACCTTCCTGTTCTCCTTCATATACTAATTCAATTTTTCCCGTAATCGATGGAATTACGCCAGTGAAATCACTGAGTCGCACACTGGTAGTTTCATCGCCAGTTGCCAACGAACGCCTTTCTGCTGTACTTAACAAGTTTTCAAAACCGGTGATACTCGTTCTTGCACTGACACCGCTCTTACGGTCTACAAATTCACTGTCCCTGGCTTCAAAACTGATCTGCTCCAGTAAGTCTCTTGCCAGTTCCGGCACGTAGATCGCCTCCGTTTGCCGCTTATCTAATTGAGCTTCCTGATCGGTGATCTTTTTGGCGATTTCAACAGATTCAGGATAGTGCGTGAGGATCTGTGATCCTATCCTGTCCTTTAAAGGGGTTACAATACTCCCCCTGTTGGTGTAGTCTTCCGGATTCGCCGTGAAAACAAATTGCACATCTAAAGGAAGTCGCAACTTAAAGCCGCGGATCTGAATATCCCCTTCCTGCAGAATATTAAAAAGGGAGACTTGTATACGCGCCTGAAGATCCGGAAGCTCATTAATGACAAAAATGCAGCGATTCGCCCTGGGGATCATTCCAAAATGAATTACTCTGTCGTCTGCGTAGGACAATTTTAGATTAGCAGCCTTGATGGGGTCCACATCGCCGATCAGATCAGCCACGGTCACATCCGGTGTTGCCAGCTTCTCATAGAATCGATCATCTCTGTGTATCCATTCTATAGGTGTCTTATCCCCTTCCTCCTTTATTCGTTCACGGGCAAAGCGCGAAATAGGTTTTAGTGGATCGTCATTGATCTCCGATCCGGCAATGATTGGAATATATTCATCCAGCAAACCCACCATGAGCCGGGCGATCCGGGTCTTGGCCTGACCCCTCAAGCCTAATAAATTGATGTTATGTCTGGAAAGAATGGCGCGTTCTACATCTGGGATAACACTATTCTCATAACCCCAGATACCTTCAAATACGGCAACCCCGTCTTTTATGGCTGCTCGTAAGTTATCGCGCAATTCATCTTTGATGCTTTTAGTCTCATAGCCGGCTTTCTTAAGCTCGCCGAGGGTTTTAATGCTTTTTGGATTCATCCTTTTAATCGTTTGCGTCTGTTTTGTTCATAATCTTCAAAGATCATCTCGCCCAGATTTTTAATGCCCGTAAAAAAAGCTTTTCCTTTATTAGCCTCAGTAAAATGTCTGACAAACTGCTGTAAATAGGGATCTTGCGCGATCATAAATGTGGTAATAGGGATGTGTAATTTTCGTGCTTGACGGGCCATATTGTAACATTTCTCCACGATAAAATCATCGAGTCCCACACTGTTTTTATAGTAGTGACCATCTGGCATTCGCAAGCAACTTGGCTTCCCATCGGTGATCATAAAGATCTGTTTATTCGTATTTCGCTTGCGTCTTAGGATATCCATTGCCAATTGCAGACCGGCTACCGTATTAGTATGATATGGGCCTACCTTTAAATAGGGAAGTTCCTGTATAGTGATCGGCCAGGCATCGTTGCCAAAAACCAAAATATCCAGGGTGTCTTTTGGATACCGTGTTGTGATCAGCTCAGCCAGGGCCATAGCTACTTTCTTTGCCGGTGTGATGCGATCTTCCCCATAAAGGATCATACTGTGGCTGATATCGATCATGAGTACTGTACTCATCTGGGCTTTGAAATAGGTGTCCTCCACAACCAGATCGTCCTCTGTAAACGACCATTGGTCAATTCCGTGATTTACCTGGGCATTTTTTAAGCTTTCCGTCATGGAAATACTGTCAAGACTGTCGCCGTAGCGATACGCTCTGAAATCACCTGTATGTTCATCCCCCAGGCCCGACTTTCCAGTCCTGTGATTCCCATACCCGCTGCGTTTAAGTTTACCAAAGATTTGATCCAGGGCACGTAAACGGAGTAAGCGCTCCATTTTAGAGGTTAGGGAAAGTCCGGGATCGCCCTCCTCTCCTTCTCCATCGCCACCACCTTCCTTAATTTCTTCTCGTAAATAGCCTTTGGCTTTCAGGTCTTCAATAAAATCATCTATAGTGTAGTCGTCGTCGGTGAGTTCATATTCCTTATCAAGTTCACGCAGCCAATCGAGGGCTTCTTCAACATCTCCGCTGGTATGAGTAACCAGTTCCTGGAAGATATCGAATAGCTTATCAAAAGGCGAAAGATCTGGCGCCTTGTATGAAGTGAATTTAAATCCTTTTCGGGTTTTCATGGACATCTCATAAATGTACCTAATTTTCTGGGGGGCTTCAGCTATTTTACGAAATCTTAACGCTATTGTTCATGCCGTTCCTGCAAGATCCGACTCACATCTTTAAGGCTTTTATCGCTGGCCTGAAGCAGGATCAAATAATGAAAAAGCAAGTCAGCAGCCTCATTTAAAAAATCTTCTTCATTTCCATCCTTAGTTTCCAGGACTAATTCCACGGCCTCTTCCCCTACTTTTTGAGCTATTTTTTTTGTCCCGGACTTAAACAAAGATGCTACATAACTGGTCGAGGGATCTGCTGCGCTTTTACGATCTGCGATCACAGATTCCAGGGTCTGCAAAAAAGAGAGCGCATTGGTGTCACTATCACCAAAACAAGTCTCAGATCCGGTATGGCAAACCGGTCCGTGTGGCTTCACCTTTAGCAATACCGTATCCTGGTCACAATCTACCTGAATATCGACTACATCCAAAAAGTTGCCACTTTCCTCACCTTTGGTCCAAAGTCGGCCTTTAGATCGACTGTAAAAGGTAACCCTTCTTTCCGTCAATGTCTTTTCCCAGGCAGCATCATTCATGTATCCTAACATCAATACATCCCTGGTTTGATGGTCCTGCACTACAGCCGGAACCAAACCATCGGCATTTTTACTAAAATCAAGCTTCTTTTCCATATTATAATCTATTATATACGCATTGGGATTCCTTCTTCCCTCAAATATTTTTTCAGATCCCGGATCTGCATTTCTTTAAAGTGGAATACACTTGCCGCCAAAGCAGCATCGGCTTTTCCCTGATGAAAAGCATCTCTAAAATGAGGCATTGTACCGGCACCCCCTGAGGCAATTATGGGAATATTCACGCGCTCACTTAATTCGGACAGGGTTTCATTTGCAAAGCCGGCTTTGGTGCCATCATGGTCCATTGAAGTGAACAGGATCTCGCCAGCGCCTCTATCGGCAACTTCTTCCGCCCAGGCAAAAAAATCGATGTCGGTTGCCACTTTACCCCCAACCAAATGCACTTTCCAGCCATCCTCACCTTTTTTGGCATCAATAGCGACAACAATACACTGCGACCCAAATTTACCCACCAGTTCGGAGATCAATTCCGGTCGCCTTACGGCAGAGGAGTTTACTGATACCTTGTCGGCTCCATTTTTTAAAAGGACGTCTACATCTTCCACAGAACTGATACCCCCTCCTACTGTAAAAGGAATATCCACTTCGGCGGCAATATGCCTGACCAGAGTTGCCAGGGTCTTGCGTTTCTGTTCCGTTGCTGATATATCCAGGAAAACCAATTCATCTGCCCCTTCCTCTGCATAGTACCTTCCCAGTTCCACAGGATCGCCTGCATCTCTGAGACCCACAAAGTTTATACCCTTAACGGTACGGCCGTTAAGGATATCCAGGCAGGGTATGATCCTTTTTGTGAGCATGAGCTTATGGATTCAGACTGTTTAAATTGTGACCCTCATAAAAGCCAAGATCTTTTTCTTTACGATATTTTACCCAAAAAGCGATCTGACCTGTGTGATAGGATAAGTGCTCAACTACATGCATAATAATTCCCAACCCATCCAGTTCAAAGCCTTGCACCTCACGTTTTTGCAGCAATTGATCCTCCTCGCAATTTTCGATCACGGTTATGGCTTCTTTGACAGTCGTTTTTAATTCCTCTAGCAAGGCCAATTTCGTTTGGTCCTGTGCTTGTGAGAATTCCACATCTCTCTCCCGGGTATCGGGCATTTCACCAAGTGAGGAAATAATATATTGGCGGATATTTCCTGAAAGGTGCAGGAGTAAATTCGCCATACTGTTCAATTGTGGATTGGGCTTTTCCCATGTCTCATTATCATCGAACTGAGCCAGGCTCTTCTCGATCATCCGCACGCTTTCCTGCATACGATATTTCGCATTTTCCTTTACACTTACAATCCAGTTCATCCTTCACTTATATATTTTGCCAACTCTTTCAAATCGATCTTATTCTCATATATGGCTTTCCCGATAATGACACCTTCACAACCGGTTTCCGCTATAGCCAATACATCCTCCATGTTTGAAATGCCCCCGCTTGCGATAAGCTTAAAGCCTTCTTCTTCTGCAGGATGAGTCCTCTTTACAGCCTTCAGAATAGAGATGTATAGATCCGTCGCCGGGCCTTCTAACATCCCATCTTTGGCAATATCGGTACAAACTGCATAGCGTATTCCCCGGGCTACATATTTCTGAATATAAGGGATCAGCTCAGCTTCTGTTGTATCCTGCCAACCCCCTACTGCGATCTTCCCATTCCTTGCATCCGCTCCCAAAATGAGCTGATCAGGACCATAGCGTTCCAACCAACCAAGGAACGTGTTCTCATCTTTGAAGGCGATACTTCCGCCTGTTATCTGGCGGGCCCCTGATTCAAAGGCAATACGGATATCTTCATCACTACTCATCCCACCCCCAAAATCGATGGTAAGATCTGTTCCGCCAGCTATCCTTTCCAAGGTTTTGTGATTTGTGATCCTGCCATTTCTCGCCCCATCAAGGTCAACCAAATGCAAATACTGAATGCCATGATCCGAAAAGCGCTTAGCCATTTCCAGCGGATCTGAAGCGTATTCTTTTTTGTCCGTGAACCGACCTTGCGTGAGTCGGACGCACTTACCATTAATAATATCAATAGCGGGGATTATTCGCATTTAAGAACCCATTTTTAGAAAGTTAGACAATATCAAACTACCCACTGCACTACTCTTTTCAGGATGAAACTGAACTCCATAAAAGTTATCCTGCTGCAAGGCCGCACTGTATGGCCCGGCATACTCAGAAACAGCTATCGTGTTATCACATAGCGGTGCATAATAACTATGCACGGTATAGACATGAGATCCGTCCTTGATCCCTTGAAATAATGGCGACTTTAATTCAGTAATTGTGTTCCAACCTATTTGCGGGACTTTGACGCTGCCCGGGAATCGCAGTACTGAAGTATCAAATATCCCCAGTCCTTCGGTATTTCCTTCCTCAGTGTAGTTGCACATAAGTTGCATGCCCAGGCAGATGCCTAATACGGGTTGTTTCAACGACGAGACCAAGGTGTCAAGGCCTGTGGCTTTGAGTTTTGCCATAGCCGATGATGCTTCCCCTACTCCGGGAAATATCACCAGATCTGCCGAGCGGATCTCCTCCGGATCATCGCTGAGCACTGCCTTCACCTGCAGCCTCTCCAGAGCAAATAAGATACTCTGGATATTCCCTGCACCGTAGTTGATCAATACGATCTTCATGATTATAAACTGCCTTTGGTTGAGGGCAGGAATAGCTTGTCCGTGTCCTTTTTGACTGCCATTTTTATCGATTTCGCCAAGGCTTTAAATATGGCTTCGATCTTATGGTGTTCATTACTCCCTTCGGCCTTGATATTAATGTTAGCACGGGCTCCATCGGATAGGGATTTAAAGAAATGCATAAACATTTCTGTCGGCATTTGTCCGATCATTTCCCTTTGAAAATCTGCTTCCCAAACCAACCAGCTTCGCCCTCCAAAATCGATCGCAACCTGGGCGAGGCAATCATCCATTGGAAGGGTGAACCCGTATCGCTCCATACCTATCTTACTCCCAATAGCCTCATTCAAAGCCTCTCCCAGGGCTATAGCCGTATCCTCAATGGTATGGTGTTCGTCTACTTCAAGGTCGCCCTTAACTTTTATATCGAGATCCATAAGGCCGTGTTTTGACAATTGTTCCAGCAGGTGGTCAAAAAAGGCAATGCCGGTGCTGATCGAACTTCTTCCGGAGCCATCCGGATTGATACGAATAAAAATATCGGTTTCTGCTGTTTTTCTTTTCACTTCAGCGATCCGATCTTTTGTCTTTAAAAATGTGTAGACTTCCTCCCAGCTATCTGTTGTTAAAGCGATCTTCTCCTCGATCTTCGTTGTGTCACTTTTAATTTCATCTTCACCCAATGCAGCTGCAGAATTTATAAAGATCCCCGATGCCCCTAGGTTAAGGGCTAATTCCATGTCGGTTAATCGATCTCCGATGACAAAAGAATTCTCCAGGTCATAGGACTTGCTAAAGTAATCTTGCAAAAGACCCACTCCAGGCTTGCGCGTATCTGCCCCTTCCTCGGGAAATGTGCGATCCATATGGATAGCTTCAAATGAGATCCCCTCATTGGCCAGTGAGTCAATGATAAAATTTTGAATGGGCCAAAAATCGCCCTCCGGAAAAGCATCGGTCCCCAAACCATCCTGATTGGTAACCATGACCAGCTCATAGTCCATTTCATGCGCGATCTTACCCAAGTAGGTAAAAACTCCAGGGTAAAACTGCATTTTATTGATCGTATCTATTTGTTCATCAGGCGCTTCAGAAATTAAGGTGCCATCTCTATCGATAAACAATACTTTCTTTGGTTTCATCTGATCTCCTTTAAAATCTTTCTTATTAATTGATTTTCCTCAGGGGTGCCAATGGTAATTCTCAGTGTATTGGCACAATGCTTTTGTGTGGAACGATTGCGGACAACGATCCCATGTTCTATGAGTTGATGGTATCTTTTATCCCCATCATCTACCCGGATCAAAATAAAATTTGCATCTGACGGATAGGTTTCTTCTACCCACGATATGGCATTCAATACGGGATATAATTTTTCCCTTTCAGAGATAATTTCCTTTACTTCTGCAGCAATTTTATCTTGCTTCTCTAAACGTTCTTTGGCCCATTGCTGTGTCAATACATTCACATTATAAGGCAACTTGATCTTATGCAGCAGCTCTATGATCTGAGGATCTGCGTAGGCAATGCCCAGCCGTATACCTGCCTGTCCGTATGCTTTGGATAAGGTCTGGGTAACAATCAAGTTGGGATACTTTGGTAATTGGAACAGCCAACTATCATTTGCTGAAAAATCAATATAGGCTTCATCGATCACAACAAGTCCTTCAAAGGAATTCAAAATGGCTCGAATAGAATCCGGGCTGAAACTGTTCCCTGTTGGGTTGTTCGGGGAACAGAACATGATCATTTTACAGGTAGAGGGTATGCTTTCCAGAACCGCCTCCACGTCGATCTCGAAATCGGGCCGAAGTGGCACTTCTATATTTTCAACCTGATTGAGCCCTGCCAAAACCTTGTACATTCCAAAAGTAGGTGGCATAGTGAGAATGGCATCTTTTCCCGGTTCACAAAAAGCGCGAAAAAGCAGGTCCAGTATTTCATCACTGCCATTTCCAAGGAAAATTTTTTCCGGCTGTATTCCCCGTAGATCGGAAATTCTGGCCTTAAGACTCGATTGATTGGGGTCCGGGTAGCGATTAACAGCTGTTTCAAACGGATTCTCATTGGCATCTAAAAACACCATATCTCCTCCCTTGGACATAAATTCATCCCGAGCAGACGCATAGGGTTTTAATCCTAATACTGAGAGCCTGGCCCATTTTTGTATGTTAAACCCGGGCTTCATTCTTCGTTCTTTTTCAATGCATTAAGTCGGACACGTACTGCATTCTTATGCCCTTCCAGCTTTTCAGCTGCCGCCATCGTCTCAATAGCACGACCAATCTTTCCCAATCCTTCGGGCGCTATCTCCTGGAAGGTTATACTTTTTAAGAAGGACTGAAGTGTAACTCCGCTAAACTGTTTTGCATAGCCATTGGTTGGCAGGGTGTGATTGGTGCCAGAGGCATAATCCCCGGCACTTTCAGGTGTAAAAGGCCCCAGGAAAACAGACCCTGCATTACGAACCCGATCTTCATAAAATGTATCCTCATTTGTATTGATAATAAGATGTTCGGGGGCGTATTCATTCATAAACTCGGCAATATCTTCCCGGTCCTGGAAGCAAACAGCGCGACTATGTTGCAGGGCTTGAGATGCTAGTTCTTTCCTGGGCAGGTTTTCCAATTGATCCGATAGCTTTGCTTTTACCGACTCTATCAATTTTTGAGATGGCGTAAGCAAGATCACCTGGCTATCCGGCCCGTGTTCGGCCTGACTCAAAAGATCGGCGGCTATGAATTCAGGATCTGCCGAATCATCGGCTATAACCATTAGCTCACTAGGGCCTGCCGGCATATCGATAGCAACGCCCAATTGTGTGGCATAGCTCTTAGCAGCTGTAACATATTGATTCCCCGGACCAAAAATCTTATATACGGCAGGTATTGTTTTGGTGCCATTGGTCATAGCGGCGATGGCCTGGATCCCTCCTACTTTATAAATTGAGTGTACACCACATATGTTCGCAGTATACAGCACTACCGGGTCGATTGTACCATCCTTGCGAGGCGGAGTACACATAAGCACTTCCGGACACCCTGCTATTGCAGCAGGAATAGCTAGCATTAATAAGGTTGAAAACAAAGGAGCTGAGCCACCTGGAATGTACAACCCAATTTTCTCAATGGGCTGAAAGGTCTGCCAGCATCTGACGCCAGGCATGGTTTCAACTTTTGCACCTACTACTTTTTGAGCTGTGTGAAAGGCATATATATTGTCTTTTGCCAGGGAGATGGCGCTTTTTAATTCTTCCGACACCTGCTGTTCTGCCATTCTTAATTCATCGGCAGTAACGATAAGATCGCTTAGGTCCACACCATCAAACTGGCGGGTATAACGGTACAAGGCTTCATCTCCATTTTGTGCAATGGCATCATAAACTTCGCGCACCAAGGGCTCCAATTCTCTCATCGGTTTAGTACCTCTTTCGCAGAGGGATCCCCAAGTATCTTTTGATGGCTCTAGTATCGTTTTCATAGGACCATTTTTTCTATCGGGCAGACAAGGATGCCCTCAGCTCCAGCCGTTCTGAGTTCGTCTATGACTTCCCAAAAACTTTCCTTTTTAATGACCGTATGCACGGAACTCCAACCTTGTTCTGCCAGGGGCAATACGGTCGGACTGCGCATACCAGGAAGGAGTTTAGTGATTATATCTAGTTTCTCATTTGGCACATTCATCAGCACATATTTGAATTGTCGTGCCTGCAGGACCGAATTGATCCGGAAAAGAAATTGGTCTTGTGTGGAACTGTTCTGTGAGCTGCCATTCGAGGCACTGGCTATAACGGCCTCGCTCTTAAGGATAACATCAACTTCTTTTAGATTGTTCTTAAAAAGCGTACTACCACTTGAGACAATGTCACATATGGCGTCGGCCAGACCTATGTTTGGGGCTATCTCCACAGAACCATTAATGGTGTGCAACTCTGCCTGTATGCCTTTCTCTTTAAGGAAATTGGACACCGTGACCGGGTACGAGGTAGCGATGCGTTTGCCTTGCAGATCTTCAATCGAATTATAGCTAAAAGATTTGGGCACGGCCAGGGAAACCCGGCATTTTGAGAATCCTAGTTTTACTAAACTCCTTATCCCCTCTCCATTCTCTTCTAATAGGTTTTCACCGACTATAGCCAGGTCTACAACACCATCTCGTAAATATTGTGGAATATCACTGTTTCTCAGGAAGAAGACTTCCAAAGGAAAATTTCGCGCACTGGCCTTTAACTGGTCTATCCCATTATCTATGGATATTCCAGAATCTTTGAGCAGGCGAAGCGATTCTTCATTGAGTCGCCCTGATTTCTGTACGGCAATTTTTAGTGTTTTCATTTTTCAATTGATTATAGACGATCAGGCGGATAAAAAAAACAAACCCGTCTGATCGCTCAAACGGGTTTGTCTATGTAGCTACACACAATACATTCCTACCTCGCTTGAGCGCCAGGGTCAAAATGAAGATGTGTGTGCTTCTTGTTCATCAGGCTATAAAAATAGAATTTATTTTAGTATTGCAAAAATTGTGTTTAATTATTTCCCAATATCAAAGGCAGACCTGCGTCACCAGATCCAACAATGACTACCTTGGCATTCGGTGATTGTGCGAGCATTAAGGTTGCCTCGATCCCTTTGTCCTGTAAGATCTTATCCGTCAGGGATGCGCTTAAGATACGATTGGCATCGGCTTTTCCCTGAGCTTCAATGACTTGTTTTTGTGCCTCCTTATCAGCCTTTTCAAGTCGGAATTCGTATTCCAGAGACTCCTGTTCCTGTCTTAGCTTGCGTTCGATCGCATCCTTGATGGTAGGTGGCAGGGTTACGTCACGTACCAGGATGTCGTCCAGAACGATATATTGATTGCTGACGATCTTTTTAGTTTCCTCAAATATTTCGGCCTGAATGGCGTCACGTTTAGAAGAATACAATTGTTCCGGTGTATATCTACCTACGACGCTTCTGGCTGCTGATCGAATGGTCGGCAATAGAATACGCTGCACATAGTTTTCTCCGATCCGCTGGTGCAAAAATCCCAGTTGATCGTATTCAGGCATATACCAGGCCGAGGCATCTAATTGAATATCCAGGCCGTTAGAAGAAAGGACTTTCATTTTTTCAAAGATCTCCATCCTACGTACTTCATAAACAAATACTTTGTTCCAGGGAGCGACGATATGAAAACCTTCACTCAGTGGGGGCTTATCTGTTACAACACCATCCCCAAACGTTTTATACAATACTCCGGCCTCTCCGGAGCCAATTACCACAGCCGATTTGGATATGATGATCACTAATAATAATATAATAAATACAGCCGGTAAGGCTATTTTTGGAAGTTTATCCATGAGTTAAAAATTTTAAATTAATCCGTTATATTTCCTCAGAAACCATTCTGCAGCAAGACAAAGTGCAATGGCTGCCAGCAGTATTCTAAAATCTATTAAAGATACGACATTTTGATTGCTTTTTTGGACGGGAAGAAATTCATTCCTATTGGATAATTCATCGATCAATTGATCTGCCTCGTCCATATAAAATAAATCCCCACCAGAGGCAAGAGCCAATCGTTCCATCTTCTTATAATTACTAGAGATCAGCTGCTTTTCTACCTCAAAATCCAATATTTTAAAACTCCCTGATCGCGCTATATCCGTGCTTTCAACACGAACTGTAAATTCGTAATTCCCGGCTGGAAAGTCGTTAATGCTTAGTCCATAATACCCATTCCTCAGGAGCATTGGAAATTCCCGATACGAAGATTCTTCGCTTGTTTTGATAAACAGCTTTAAAGATGCATTTCCATCAAACGCCATGGTTTCATTAAAATAGCGCGCCACAATTTCAGCGGCATTCACCCCTTCATAGCTTTTCTCGTATTCAATGGTGAGTCGGTTTGCTCTTTTTTTAAGATCCAGAAAGCGTATTACTTGAGCTATAAAGGCATCATATGATTTAAAATCCCCTTCGTTCCTAAAGGACTGAATGCGCCACTTCCAGCTATTCTCTCCAAAAAGAACCGCCTCATTTCTCTCATTGCCCCGGATCATCACCAACATGGGCTCTTCGAGGACCACTCCTTTCACCTTTTGATCTAAAACTGTTTCATGTTCCGTGTAGATGCTTATCTCACCTAATTCAAAATCCAGCGGGGGAAAATCAGTGATATCGAGAGAAGAGTCAAAAAAAGAAAAGCTCCCGTTCAATTCCGGGAAGATCTCCTCATCCTGACCATAAGAGCTTATTGAATACCCCCCCTGAATGGCATTAATGAATGCCCAATCTGTCTTAGACCCAATGATCGAAAACGTGCTTATTTCTTCTTTTTTTATTACATCAAAAACTGCTGCGAATGTCCTGTCTGGTTGATAAAGGATTATCAGATCTGCATCCTCCCAGGTATTTTTTGCTGCGCTTGGGGCAGCAATAGTCACGTCTCGCTGTTCGTTCTGTTCAATGGCAGCTTTCAAACTCCCAAGATCCGGGTGTACAAGGGAAGAAACTATGACGATCTTTGTTTTTTCATCAATTACTTCCAGGCTTAATTGTCGGCTATTATTGTAGACATTTCGCTCATTTTCAAAAGCTGAAAGGCTAACACTCACATCCTGCAAGCCTGTAGTTTGTGCTTCCATTTCTGCCGTTACCTGAATAGCGTTCTTATCATTTGTGAATGTGACATTCTGTTGAAATCGAATTTGACCGTTCATGCGTATCCTTAAAACAGAGTTCCTGTTTCCACTTCCGCTATAGGAAGCAAATACCTCTATCGGGAAGGTGTTTTTGAGATATGCGTAATTATTCATGTTTATTCGATCCAGTCTCAGGTCTTCGTAGGTCGTAGTATCGCCAGCGACCACAGGGAATATCTTTTGTTCAGGTTTATGGGACATAAATTCATAGTCTTCTCCTAAGGTCTGATTTCCATCACTGATCAATACAGTGACGGTATTACTACCGATCGATACGTCTTGTAAGCTTTGCAAAGGGCTAGAGATATTTGTCGCCTGATCTGTAAAAGTCAAGGAATCAAGTGGCTGCATTTCTTCTCCAATTTCCATGGCCCTCACTGTAAATCGATCCTGAAGTGCCTGGTTTTGCATTAAGCGGCTTGTTAAGTCTCTATACGAATCGGCCGAATCGGAAACCACCATAGAGGAAGAGTTATCTACCAAAATAGTCAGCAGGGCTTTTTCCAGATCGTATGTGGTCTTAGTGAATTTTGGATTCACAAGAAGTAGTATGAGCCCGAATATGCTCAGGAATCTCAATAAAGCCAGCCCTCTGAATAAAGGAGATTTGCGCCTGGGTTTGGAAAGATAATGCCACCAAGCCAGGATGAATGCTAAGAGAGCACCCAGGAGTATCAATATGAAAATGGGTCCAGGCATGAATTATTTACTCATTAGAAAGATGCCGGGTATAAGACATCCAGTAATCGAAGGAATCTATGTTAGCATTCCGCCATCCACATGCAGTACTTGCCCAGTAATATAGGCTGAGAGGTCTGATGCGAGAAAAAGGCAAGCATTAGCGACATCTTCCGTAGATCCGCCACGCTTTAACGGAATTGCAGCCCTCCAGCCTTCTACCGTCTTCTCATCTAATTTCTCTGTCATTTCTGTTTCGATGAAACCGGGAGCAATAGCATTACAGCGAATATTCCTCGAGCCTAATTCCAAAGCGATGGATTTAGTAAACCCGATCATACCTGCCTTGGAGGCCGCATAATTGGATTGACCGGCATTTCCTTTAACACCAACCACGCTACTCATGTTTATGATAGAACCACTGCGTTGCTTCAAAAAGCTGCGCTGTATGGCTTTAGTCATATTGAAAACCGACTTAAGGTTCACATCGACAACCGAATCAAAATCTTCCTCAGACATGCGCATTAGCAGGTTGTCCTTGGTGATCCCGGCATTGTTGATAAGGATATCTACTGTCTCAAAATCTTCCAGGACCTGGCTCACCAGTTTTTCGGCATCTTCAAAGCTTGCAGCGTTGCTCATATACGCTTTGGCCTTAACTCCTAAATTGCTCAGCTCTTTCTCTAATTCTTTTGCCGGGCCTTCGCTTGAACTATAGGTAAAAGCTACATCGCAGCCATGGGCCGCAAATACTTGAGCTATTCCTTTTCCAATACCCCGACTCGCGCCGGTAATGATGGCAGTTTTACCTTCCAATATCTTCATATAACGCTAAATTTAGGTGTTGATCAAAGATACTTCAAGAAATAAAAAAATCCCGTTAAAAACGGGATATTCATTTACTTTTTACAGATACTAGGGCATCACCTCTTTTACCTTCTTTCCGATCTCTGCAGGCGAATCCACAACATGGATCCCGCATTCCCGCATGATCCTCTTTTTTGCCTGGGCCGTATCGTCGCTACCTCCAACAATGGCTCCGGCATGACCCATAGTTCGCCCAGCTGGTGCAGTTTCTCCGGCAATAAAGCCAACGATAGGTTTAGAACTGCCGCTATTCTTGTACCATTCTGCAGCATCGGCCTCCAGTTGTCCACCAATTTCACCGATCATCACTACACATTCTGTTTCCGGGTCATTGATCAATAACTCAACCGCTTCCCGGGTAGTCGTACCAATTATTGGATCTCCGCCAATTCCTATGGCTGTGGTGATACCTAATCCTTGTCGCACAACCTGATCGGCTGCTTCATATGTCAGGGTTCCTGATTTAGAGACCAGGCCTACGGTTCCTTTTTTAAAGACAAAGCCAGGCATAATTCCTACTTTGGCCTCACCCGGTGTGATCACCCCCGGACAATTAGGTCCTACCAAGGTGCAATCGTCAGACCGCTTCACATACTCATAAGCTTTTACCATATCAGCTACAGGGATACCTTCTGTTATAGTTATGATCACCTTAATTCCGGCATTGGCTGATTCCATAATGGCATCAGCTGCGAATGCTGGCGGCACAAAAATGATCGATGTATCGGCTCCCACGTCTTTTACTGCATCCGCCACAGTATTGAAAACCGGTTTCCCAAGATGGGACTGCCCTCCTTTTCCGGGCGTAACGCCTCCTACGATCTGGGTGCCGTATTCTATCATTTGCTCGGAATGAAATGTGCCTTCACTACCTGTAAAACCTTGTACGATGATCCTGGAATCTTTGTTTACCAATACGCTCATGAGGAAAATGCAATTAAATGATGGGCAAAAATATGTGTTATGATATGAATAAAGAAGCGGATTACGATTTTTGTTCTTTAAGCTGATCGAGGATATCCGGAATACGCTTCACATTGGCCAATTGCTTCATTTTGGATCTGGCTTCTTCGGCAGGGCTGCCAAAATATGTTTTACCTCCATCCAGAGAATTAGCCACCCCGGATTGGGCCAATACAACAGTTTTTGCACCTATCGTAGCTGCACTTACAACGCCTACCTGACCCCAGAGGGTGACTTCATCTTCGATCACTACACAACCGGCTACGCCTGTTTGCGATGCGATCAGGCATTTCTCCCCAATGACGGTATCGTGTCCGACATGAACCTGATTGTCGAGCTTACTTCCTTTCTTTATGGTCGTATTCCCACTCACACCACGATCAATCGTGCACAGAGCCCCGATCTCTACCTCGTCCTGGATGATGACGGCACCACCAGATTTTAGCTTATCAAAACCTTCCGGTCTATTTTTATAGTAAAAAGCATCTGAACCAATGACGGTCCCTGCATGAATGATCACATTATCACCTAGTTCGCAATGGTCATAAATACAGACGTTTGCGTGCAGGATACAACCCTTGCCAATTTTTACATTATTCCCGACAAAAACATTGGGTTGTAAAATTGTATCTGCACCGATAATGGCAGATGATGATACCATTTGGTTTGAACGCTCAAAGGGTCTGAAATGATCGGTAAGGACATTGAAATCCCTAAATGGGTCATTTGAGATCAAGAGTGCCTTCCCTTCAGGACAATCTACGACCTTATTAATCAGGACTATGGTAGCTGCTGAGTTTAACGCCTTTTCATAGTATTTGGGATGGTCTACAAAAACGATATCCCCTTCAACCACCACATGGATCTCATTCATGCCGGTCACCGGAAAATCATCCGGCCCAATATACTCAGCATGAATAATTTGGGCGACTTCCTTTAATGTATAAGATCTTGGAAATTTCATAGGCAGAAGCCTTTATTTCGCGCGTTCCATATAGGATCCTTTCTCTGTATCGATCTTGATCCGGTCTCCTTCATTAATAAACAAAGGAACTTTTACCCTTGCGCCTGTTTCAACAGTCGCAGGCTTGGTGGCATTAGTGGCGGTATTTCCTTTTACGCCAGGTTCGGTATGTGTTACCTCCAGAACAACACTGGCCGGCATTTCAACTGTCAACGGACTGCTGTCTTCAGTATTGAACATTACCTTGACAATCTCTCCTTCCTTCAACAACTTGGGTGCGTCTAGTGTATCCTCTTGTAAGGTGATCTGATTATAATCGTCTGTGTTCATAAAATGATATGTAGTGTCATCGTTGTACAAGAATTGATAATTCCTGGTCTCAATACGTACATCATCTATCTTGTGTCCGGCCGAGAAGGTATTGTCAATAACTTTCCCCGTACTGATGCTCTTGAGCTTGGTGCGGACAAAGGCTGGACCTTTCCCTGGTTTGACATGAAGGAACTCGACGATCTTATAGATGTCGTTGTTATATCGGATACATAATCCTTTTCTAATATCTGAAGTTGATGCCATGTGATCTAAGTTGTGCTAAAATATCCTTTCATGATCCCTCGCTGGGAATCTCGGATGAATTGTAAAATCTCGTCCCTTTCCGGTGTCGCTTCCATTTCTGCTTCAATGATCTGCACCGCCTGGGAGTTGTTGTAATTTTTTTGATAGAGGATTCGATAAATGTTTTGTATCTCCCGGATCTTTTCAGAAGTGAACCCTCTTCTGCGTAGCCCTACAGAATTTATGCCAACATAGGACAAAGGCTCCCGGGCCCCTTTAACAAAAGGAGGTACATCTTTACGCACCAGGGAACCCCCGGTGACAAAAGCATGATTCCCGATGGAGACAAATTGATGTACAGCCACCATCCCGGCAAGGATGGCAAAATCCCCTACGGTAACATGTCCCGCCAGTGTAGAATTATTGGAAAAAATGCAATTATCCCCAACAAAGCAATCATGTGCTATGTGGCAATAGGCCATTACCAAACAGTTATTTCCCACAACTGTTTTCATTCTGTCTGCTGTGCCTTTATGAATCGTAGCACATTCTCGGATTGTTGTATTATCTCCTATGATGACGGTAGTTTCTTCACCGTCGTATTTGAGATCCTGAGGAGGAGCGGAGATCACAGCGCCTGGAAAGATATTGCAGTTTTTACCAATGCGGGCCCCTTCCATTATGGTCACATTGGATCCGATCCATGTGCCATCTCCTATGATCACATTATTATGAATGGTGGTAAAAGGTTCGATAACAACATTTTTGGCGATCTTCGCCCCGGGATGTACATAAGCCAAAGGTTGATTCATACTAGACGCCTTTGGTTTTTACGATTTGGGCCATTAATTCTGCTTCCGATACTAATTTGCCATTGGCATAAGCATAAGCTTGCATATGACATATACCCCGCCTTATCGGCGCTACCAGGTCACATTTAAAAATCAGTGTATCTCCGGGTCGCACCATATGCTTAAATTTTGCATTGTCTATTTTCATAAAGAAAGTAAGCCAGTTTTCAGGGTCGGGTACTGTGCTTAAAACCAATATTCCCCCTGTTTGTGCCATTGCTTCCACCTGTAAGACACCTGGCATCACCGGAGCACCCGGAAAATGCCCAACAAAATAGGGCTCGGTCATGGTGACATTCTTTATACCCACAACATGGGTGTCAGATAACTCCAGGATCTTATCCACCAAAAGGAAAGGAGGCCTATGTGGTAAAATTTCCATGATCTTGGTCGTATCCATCAAAGGTTCCTGATGCAGATCATAGGTAGGCACCTTATTCCTTTTTTCAAGTTTTATGATCTTGGCTAGTTTTTTAGCAAATTGTGTATTTACAAAATGACCGGGCTTATTCGCGATCACTTTTCCGCGAATAGGCGTACCTACCAGTGCCAGGTCTCCAATTACATCGAGTAATTTATGCCTTGCCGCTTCATTGGGATGATGCAGCGTAAGATTATCAAGTATGCCATTTGGCTTGACAGAAAGCTTCTTTTTATCAAAGGCCTTTTCAAGCTTTTTCATGGTATTCTCAGAAATTTCCTTGTCTACATAAACTATGGCGTTATTTAAGTCACCGCCTTTGATCAGTCCGTTTTCCAGTAGCATCTCCAGTTCATGTAGAAAACTAAATGTCCGAGCATCGGATATCTCAGCTTTAAAATCGTCCAGATGGGATAAAGTAGCATTTTGAGTACCCAGAACTTTGGTGCCAAAATCTACCATTGTCGTAATCTGGTATTCGTCTGCAGGGATTATCGTAATGTCACTTCCGGTCTCTTCATCCTTATATGAGATCACGTCTTTGACAATATATTCTTCCTGCTCTGCTTCTTGTTCAACAATTCCGGCCATTTCAAGTGCTTCTACAAAAAATTTAGAAGAGCCGTCCATGATCGGAGGTTCAGGGGAATCCAACTCAATGAGAACGTTATCTATGCCCATACCCACCAAGGCGGCCAGAACATGTTCGGAGGTTTGAATTTTCACCCCTCTTTTTTCAAGATTGGTACCCCTCTGGGTGTTCACTACATAGTTTACATCAGCCTCTATAACAGGCTCACCTTCAAGATCTATACGTTTGAAGGCAAAGCCATGATTAACCGGTGCAGGAATGAATTTCATCTTCACATTTTCCCCGGTATGTAAACCAACACCTTTTAGTGTTACTTCTTTAGCGATTGTCTTCTGCTGCCCCATACTCACTTACCATTGGTTTTCTTCTCGATCTCATCAAGACGGTTAACTATTTTGGGTAAATTCTTAAAATGTACATAGGATTTGTTGTAATCCCCGTAGTTCAATGCCGGTGACCCCTGTATGATCTCGTCATCTTTGACGTTCCGCGTAATACCTGATTGCGCCTGGATCTTAACCCTGTCGCCAATGGTGACATGGCCTACAATCCCAACTTGTCCTCCGATCTGACAGTACTTGCCAATTTTGGTAGAACCTGCTACACCTGATTGAGCAGCTATGGCCGTGTGCTCTCCTATTTCCACATTATGAGCGATCTGTATCTGGTTATCAAGCTTTACACCTTTTCGTAAGATAGTTGAGCCCAAGGTAGCCCTGTCTATGGTAGTTCCGGCGCCAACATCTACATGGTCTTCGAGGATGACATTACCTGTCTGAGGTACTTTCTTGTATTCTCCATTATTGCCCGGAGAAAATCCGAAGCCATCAGCCCCAATAATAGCCCCGCTATGAATAACACAATGATCTCCAATTTCTGTCTCGGAATACACTTTGGCTCCAGCGAAAATGGTCACATCTTCTCCAATAGTCACATTATCGCCGACATACACATTCGGATAGATCTTGACATTGTTACCGATCTTGACATCAGATCCCAAATAAGAAAAGGCACCAAAGTAAAATCCGTCCCCATAAGAAGCCGATTTAGAAATGAAATTGGGCTCTTCGATTCCGCTTTTGTCGTTCTTTACTTTATTGTAGAATTCTAATAACTTAGAGAAGGATTCGTAAGCATCATCTACTTTGATCAAAGTCGTGGATATTTCCTGTTCGGGAATAAAATCTCTGTTTACGATCGTAATGGAAGCCTTGGTACTATATATAAAGGGGGTGTATTTTGGGTTTGCCAAAAATGTAAGTGAACCTTGTTCCCCTTCCTCGATTTTTGATAGTTTATGCACGGCAACCTCGGGGTTTCCTTCGATCTCCCCTTCTAGGATGCCTGCAATCTGACTTGCTGTAAATTCCAATTCCCGAATATTAATCCATAAATGCGGGACAAAAGTAAGAAAATTTGTGTAAAGCCCATACCTACGGGGCTGAACGGAAATCTGGTCTATTGAGACCACATGAGTCAGACGCTTTGACTAGTAAGTTTAGTCTTCCAACAGCGGATAGCATAAATAATGTTTTGTGACCGTTCGGGCCAGGGCCTTTAAATTAAAATCGTCTGAGGTTTCTGTGACATCTGTGATCTTTCCATCTTTTTTTAAAATATGAATGCTCTGATCCTGAAGGTCATAGGCTGTATTGGCAATTACCCCTTTGAAGACAAAATAACCGGCCTCTTCAGAAGAACATTTGAAGAACGCTTTTGCTTTTTCCAATTCCTGTTGATACTCCTCTTCGTCAAAATCTTCATTTTGAAGACGGATCTTTAACAGTCTTCTATCCAAGACCATTTGGCATAATTTGGACAAAACAAGATCGGCATGATGTCGCCAATGCTTGATGGCAGACAGGATATCAATATCATCAAGATTGGCAAAAACCTGGAGCGCATGTGCATCGAAAGAAGCCTGATCTATTTGTTTATCTATAAAGAAAGACAAGGCTGTACTCGCCTCGATTACTTCTCCCCTTCGATGGAGTTCTTTCGCCCTTTGCAATATTTTAATAAGTAGTTGTTCGGCAACCAAACCTGTTTTGTGCAGGTAGACCTGCCAGTACATAAATCTTCGGGCCATCAGGAATTTTTCAACAGAGTAGATCCCTTTTTCTTCAATTACCAGAGAATCGTCGTGGACATTGAGCATAGAAATGAGTCGCTCTGCATTGATGTTTCCTTCAAATACACCGGTGAAGAAACTATCCCGTTTCAGATAATCCAGCCGATCCATATCTAATTGAGAGGAAACTAATTGATTCAGGAACTTTTTGGGATACGACCCTTTAAATATGTCAATAGCCATATCGAGATCGCCTTCAAATTCTACGTTCAGGGCTTCCATAAATGCAAGGGAGATCTCCTCGTGGTTGATACCCTCAACAATACTGTGTTCCATTGCATGAGAAAAAGGGCCATGGCCAATATCGTGAAGCAAAATGGCCGTCAATAAGGCCACCCCCTCCTCTTCGGTGATCTCGTTTTTTTTAAATCGCAGGACCTGGATCGCTTGTTGCATCAGGTACATACTGCCCATGGCATGGTGAAACCGTGTATGGTGAGCTCCCGGGTAAACTAGGTAAGACAGCCCCATTTGGGAAATGCGACGAAGGCGTTGAAAATACGGGTGGGCAATAAGATTAAAAAGCTGTGCGTTGGGAATTCTAATAAATCCGTAAATTGGATCACTGAACACCTTGAGCTTATTTGATTTTTTCAAAATCTCTCGATTTTACAGGCAAATATAATGAACAAGATAACAATCCTTTGGGTTGATGATGAGATCGATCTGCTTAAACCTCATATCCTCTTCCTGGAAGACAAGAACTATGAGGTAATAACCTGCCAAGGCGGACAAGATGCGCTGGAAGCGCTTGCAGTGCAGCGGGTAGATATCGTATTTCTGGATGAGAATATGCCGGGCTTATCGGGGCTGGAAACCTTGAATGAGATCAAGCAGCGAGATAGTTCCCTCCCCGTTGTAATGATCACAAAGAGTGAAGAGGAATATATAATGGAAGAAGCTATAGGTTCAAAGATAGCTGACTACCTGATCAAGCCTGTTAATCCGAATCAGATATTGTTATCGCTCAAAAAGAACCTGGATCATTCACGCCTGGTTTCCCAGAAAACTTCTGCTTCCTATCAGCAACAATTTCAAAAAATTGCCATGGACCTTTCTATGGTAAATACGTTTGAAGAGTGGGCAGATCTTTATCGGAGATTGATCTATTGGGAACTCCAGCTGGAAGAGATCGAAGACAGTGGAATGTTTGAGATCCTGGAGTCGCAAAAACTGGAAGCGAATTCACAGTTTAGTAAATTTATAGAGCGACGTTACGAAGGATGGTTGCATGGCGAAGACAAGCCTGTTATGTCGCACACTTTATTTAAATCCTGGGTAGTCCCTGAATTAGATAAAGGCCCTACCCTGTGTGTTGTCATAGACAATTTGCGTTACGATCAGTGGTTCGCTTTTGAAGAGATCTTATCTGCCTTCTACAGGAAGGAATCTGAAAGGCCTTTTTACAGCATCCTGCCAACGGCTACACAGTACGCACGAAATGCAATATTCTCCGGACTTATGCCCTCTGAAATGGAGAAAAAGTATCCGGATTGGTGGAAGAATGATACCGATGAGGGCGGGAAAAATATGTTCGAGGATAAATTTTTGGACGCCCAGATCAAACGGCTGGGATTAGATCTGAAATGGGAGTACCACAAGATCAGTTCCTTAAGGCAAGGAAAGAATCTGGCACAGAATTTTAAATCTCAAAAGGAGAACGACCTCACTGTGATCGTCTATAATTTTGTGGACATGCTCTCTCATTCCAAAACGGAAATGGAAGTGATCAAGGAATTGGCTTCTAATGATAAAGCGTATCGTTCGCTTACTCAAAGCTGGTTTAAGAATTCCCCTTTATTGGACATCATACAACAGGCACAGCTGATGGGAATGCGTCTGATCATCACTACAGACCATGGGACTATCAACGTAAAACAACCTTCCAAGGTCATCGGAGATAAAGAGACTAGCTTAAATCTGCGTTACAAAACAGGCAGAAGCCTGACGTATGAGCAAAAAGATGTTGTAGAAGCCCCGGTTCCCGGAGATTTTTATTTGCCTCGCATAACTATGAGTAGTTCTTTTATTTTTGCAAAAAATGATTTGTTCTTCGCCTATCCGAACAATTTTAATCATTATGTAAGTTATTACAGGAATACCTTCCAGCACGGAGGAGTTTCCCTGGAAGAAATGGTTATCCCTTTTATTGTTTTATCTCCGAAATAGTTGTGAAAATCACGTATACTTTAGATGAGGTCAGAAGGCTAGCTGAAACCTTAGTATCTGAGATACCTCGCAAGACATGGGCGTTACACGGACCGATGGGTGCAGGTAAAACAACATTGATAAAGGCCTTGATGCAAGTACTTGGAAGTCCCGATAGTGTTCAAAGCCCAACATTCGGACTCGTGAATGAATACCATTCAAAAGATGGGGGCCTATTGGCGTATCATTTTGATTTTTATCGTTTAGAAGATCCGTTGGAAGTACTGGATATCGGCTTCGAAACCTACCTGGAACAGGGCTGTTGGATCTTTATGGAGTGGCCAGATAAAATAGGGCCTTACCTCCCTGATGACCGGACAGATATTTATATTGATGTCATAGACGCCCATACGCGGCAACTTACTTATCAGAAAGAAAAATAATATCGGTTCCATGGCTGTTGTCGTCTTTTGTTAAAAGTTGTAAATTTGAAAGAACCCCTCTAGTCAGGTACGCCTAATAACATATGGATCAACCTTCTTCCCCTTTTAGTAAACAGCAGTTGCTACCTCAGGAAGAAATGCTGGAAATATTAGCCCAAAAGGGCGAATTATACATTGGCATTCCTAAGGAAAATCAGTATCAGGAAAAACGAATATGCCTTACACCAGATGCTGTTAACGCGATAACAGCACATGGGCATCGTGTCCTAATTGAATCCAATGCCGGAAAGGGATCAAATTTCTCAGATCTTGACTACACCAACGCAGGCGCTAAGATTACCCGGGATACGAAAAAGGTGTTCTCCTGCCCTATTATTCTGAAAGTAGAACCGCCCACGCTGGCTGAAATAGAATTGATTAACCCACAAACGACCTTAATCTCTGCTCTGCAGATCAAAACCCAGAGCAAGGCATACTTTGAAACCCTTGCTAAAAAGCGGATAACGGCTGTTGCCTTTGAATTCATACGAGATGAAGATGGGAAATATCCGGCTGTCAGATCCTTAAGTGAGATCGCCGGGATATCTACGGTACTCATCGCTTCCGAGATCATGGCAGCTACCAATCAGGGGAACGGACTCCTGTTCGGAAATATCAGTGGCGTGCCCCCGGTAGAAGTGGTTATTCTCGGTGCAGGGACGGTCGGTGAATTTGCTGCGCGTTCTGCTCTCGGACTTGGCGCAAATGTTAAGGTTTTTGACAACTCTTTAACCAAGTTAAGAAACATCCAAACCAGCTTAAATACGACACTCTATACATCTACCATTCAACCAAAGAATTTGCTAAAATCCCTCAAACGGTGTGATGTGGCCATAGGAGCCTTACGTGGTAAGGACAGGTCTCCTGTTGTCGTTACCCAAACTATGGTTGAGCACATGAAAAAAGGCGCTGTGATCATAGATGTAAGTATCGATATGGGAGGATGTTTTGAAACGAGTGAGGTTACTACCCATGACAAACCCACTTTTGAAAAATTTGGGGTCATCCATTATGGTGTGCCGAACATTCCCGCGCGATATCCCAGGACATCTTCTGTATCTATCAGCAATATATTTACGCCCTACCTCTTGAAGATCGGAGAAGAAGGCGGACTTGAAAATTCACTTCGCTTTGATAAGGGACTTCGGAACGGACTATATATGTATCACGGCATTCTCACCAATAAAACGGTTGGAGATTGGTTTGATCTGAAATTCAGCGATATCAATTTCCTGATCTTTTAACTATGGCATTTCTTAAGCGGTTAGGCTACTACCTGTTTGGGCTTTCTATAGGACTTGTATTTCTAGCCTTTTTCCTCAAGAAAAAATCAGAAGAAACAGGCACTTCTTTTTGCTATTTTCCCAATTGCCGGGTTTTAAAAGAACTGAGATCAAAACCTATGTCCTTTGATAAATTGAAAACATCATCAACAGCCCTGGTATTGGATTCGATCCAAATTGAGAAGTTCCTGATAGATGGGAAGGTAGATTTTAAGGCGAGCGATACAAAGGCCGATCCTTGTGGATTCTATGTCATTACGTTAATAGGCGATGAAGATCCAGCACAGATCACTGTAGAAAATTGCAGGGATACTGTTCGGGTACTATCCTATCAATAAAATTATTCGTCGAGGTTACGGCGCTTTCTTTCTTTTTTTAACAAGGCCAACTCCCTGTTTGTCTGTCCGGCGACAGAGGTGTTTTCTTCGGCACGGCGTATCAGGTAGGGCATTACATCTCTTACCGGGCCAAAGGGCAGGTACTTTGCCACATTATATCCATGGTCTGCCAGGTTAAATGATATATGATCGCTCATTCCAAAGAGTTGACTGAACCAGATACGGGGATCGGCTTCGGCAATGCCATCAGCCTTCATCCAATCCAGAAGCTTATAGCAACTCTCTTCATTATGCGTACCTGCAAAGATGGAAAAGACCTCGAGATCATCGAGCATGTAACGAATGGCCTCATCAAAATTGGCATCTGATGCCGGTTTATTCGGACAGATCGGGCTCGGATACCCCTTTTCTTGAGCGCGCTCATTCTCTTTTTCCATATACGCTCCGCGTACCGCCTTGATCCCAACTTTAAACCCATTTTCTTGAGCGGTTTTATGCAGTTTATGCAGATAATCCATTCGATCCCAGCGATACATTTGCACTGTATTAAAAACAATAGCTCTTTCCTTATTATATTGCTCCATCAATTGCTCTACCAGCTTATCCACAGCATCCTGCATCCAACTTTCTTCGGCATCAACTAGAAGCCGTACGCCCAAAGAATGGGCTTTCTTAGCCGTGACATCAAATCTGTTTACCACCCTAGCCCATTCGGCTTCTTCATCTGCACTAAGCACTTGACCCGTGCTCATTTTTTCAAATAATGCGAGTCGGCCATAGCCAGTAGGCTTGAATACGGCAAAAGGAATTGCATCCTTCTCCTTAACAAAATCGAGGATCTTTAAGGTCATTGCCAGAGCATCATCTAAAGGATCTTCTGTTTCCTTTCCTTCTACGGAATAATCAAGGACAGCATACACTTTCTTAGACCATAACTTTTCAATAACAGGCATGCAATCATCTTCGCTGACACCTCCGCAAAAATGATCGAAAACAGTAGCCCTGATCAGGCCGTCGACAGGTAGGTGTGCTTTGATCGCAAAATTTGTCACAGCTGTACCGATCCTGACGAGTGGCTCATTCGCAATGAGTTTGAATAGAAAGAAAGCTCTTTCCAGTTCCGAATCAGATTTTAAGGCAAATGCGGTTTTGGTGTTTTCAAATATTCTATCCATGCGACTAACTGATGTACGTCCTCAAATATAAACACTCCCATGCTAATCATTTACGGAAAATAGGCTTTATTTGTGGTCACAAAGAGTCTGACTTCTTAAAGACAGCAAAGATAACATGAGCCCGGTATATTATAACGAAGAAGCCTTCGCAGCACTGGCTGAATGGATATCCACACAGCATTATTCCAAGAAGTTCATTCTTGTAGATGAGAATACGAAAAAATTATGCCTGCCTGTCCTTCAAGCAAAATTATCTGATCCGGGAGAATTTAAAATACTCGAAATCCCTGCCGGAGAATCCCATAAAAATATCCAGGTCTCTACAGCCCTCTGGCAATACCTATCGGATCAGGGCGCAGATAGGAAAAGCCTGCTCATAAATCTGGGCGGAGGTGTCGTTACAGATATTGGAGGGTTTGTGGCTGCCACATTCAGGCGCGGGATTCATTTTATCAATATCCCTACGAGCTTATTAGCCATGGTAGATGCTGCTATTGGTGGGAAAACAGGCGTAGATCTGGGCGTATTGAAGAACCAGGTTGGAGTGATCTTGCAACCCCAATTAATTTTGGTTATCACCAATTTCCTTGAAACCTTACCCGCTCGCCAATTGGCCAACGGGAAAGCTGAAATGTTTAAGCACGGCTTAATCCATGATGAGGCTTATTGGTCTGAGATGATTCGCGATAATGGCGATCCTGATACCCAAATAATGCGCTCAGTTGAGATCAAGAATGAGATCGTAGCCCAGGATTTCAACGAACAAAATTTACGAAAGATCCTGAATTTCGGACATACCCTGGGCCATGCGATCGAATCTCATTTTCTGGCAAGCAAGAATACGCCCTTATTCCACGGAGAGGCTATCATAGCCGGAATGATACTCGAAGGGTACTTATCACATCAGCTCACAGGATTGGATAAACATCAATTGGATGAAATGTCAGCCGCATTAAACCAGCGATACGACAAGATTGAATTTACGGAGAACGATATAAAAGCTATAAGCGATCTCTTGAAATTCGACAAAAAGAATACGCATGGACATATCAATTTTGTATTGCTGAAAAAGATCGGGGAGGCAACTATTGATGTTAACGTACCTGGAAATATGATCCATAGAGCCTTCGCATACTACAAGGAATCATAAGTTCATATACTATTTTTGACACTTGACAACTCTTTGAGCAGCTGCTTCTAAAAAAAACCTAGATTGCTTTCAGTAACCAAACTTGTGCGCCAACCTCAAAAGGGTTGTAGGCCAAAACCCGCCTATGAAACGCTTACTTATTGACTACAAGAAACTCGATCAAGAAACCGCAATGCTGTTATTGACGTCCTATCCCGATGGGTATGGAGATGAAGATATCATTTCCTTCAAAACGGCAGATGGGTATATTATCCAGGCCGTGGAGCTGCGTACCGATGAGATTTGGTACCTGGTAAAGATCAACAAAAACACATCTCACTTCCTTTCTGAGGCCTTCGCTCAAGCTGAGCAAGTAGACGAAATTCCTGAAGAGATCACGTCGGCTGAGGCTGATCTTGATCCGGACATGGAATCTGAAGTTGACGATAATGTAGAAGAGTTTTAGAGGTAACGCTCTTTGAGAATTCCTTTGTGATGTTTTTGGTGCCCACAGATCATAAAGCCCAGCGCACCCACGCTTACTATGGCATTGCTGGCCGTACCCTTTCTATGAAGTATTTTTTCCGGAAAACTTTGAAATAAGGACAAGGTTGACTGCCTTACACTTTTGTACTCTTCAATTATACTTGCCAATGTTCTGGTATTTGCATGGGACTGAGGCACATATGCATCCTGATCAAAACTAGCCAATGGCGTAATATCTCCTCTGCCTATGCGCAAGGCGCGATATTGAAATATGCGTTCAGCGTCAAGAATATGCACTAAAGCTTCCGCTACCGTCCATTTGTTTTCGCCGTAAGAATATGAGAGTTTGTCTTCAGGAATGCTGGCGAGAAATTGTGGGAAATTAACAAGTTGACGCTCTAACATTTCCAGTAGGTCAACCTCTCCTAATGCCTTAATATAAGGTTCATAAAAAGAATGGTAATCTCCTATAGCTAGGTCCGAGCGCTTCATTCCTCAATGTTTTTAGAAATTAGAGTTCATTAAAAATGGTGTGCATCAGGCGTTTCTTGTCATTGATGCTTTCTTCCAGGGAAATCATCGTTTCTGTGCGGCTGATGCCCTCTATATCATCAATTTTAAATATGATATTCTTGGCATGTGTAGTGTCTTTTGCTCGAATTTTGCAGAAAATGTTGAATTTACCTGTGGTGATATGGGCCACTGTGACATTGGGTATCTCTTTTAATCTCTCAAGCACAAACTTAGTCTGATGTGTCTTTTCAAGAAATATTCCCACATATGCAATAAAGGAATATCCCAGCTTCACATAATCCAGCGTTAAAGAAGATCCTCGTATAATTCCTGCTTCTTCCATTTTTCGGACCCTGACATGCACAGTTCCGGCCGATATCAACAACTTTTTAGCGATATCAGTAAATGGGGTCCTGGTATTATCAATAAGAATATCCAGGATCTGGTGATCTATCTCATCGAGCTTAACTTTTCCCATGTGTAAATTTTCACGCAAAATTATGGATTTAAGAAATAATATTCAACAAAATGGCCGATTGTTTAAAAAAAGCTTAACAAAAAGAGCTTTTTTTGCCTTTTTATTCAAATAAATGCAGAAAGGTAGGGGTCAGCTTTAAGGATATTTAGATGCTCTTCATTGCTAAGATCATATGTTTTGTGGCCAATATAGGAAGTCGCATACCCCTCAGATACTAATTTTGGAACAAGAAGTATGCGTCCATCTTTCAACTGTTCATCAAAATTTAGAGGAAGGTCTGACACCTGGCCCTCAGCATCACCATTTTGCAGGACAATATCAGCGAAGGAAGTTTTATTCTCTGGTATTTCAAAATACTGCTTATGATCAATTTTATTCCATTGGGATTGAATGATCAACTCTAACCCAATACAGAGGGAATCAAAAATATATTTCCTGGTATGTTGCCTTTGATAATCTCCCGGGTAATGACCTGCCTCAAAAAGCAATGTGGGTGTACCCAATGAGGTAAAAGTATCTCCTACACACTGTGCATTATAGGCATCGTCATAACGGGACATGCCTATGTCTGACTCGCTTTTCAAGCTGTCATATATTCCGGCAATGACCTGCATGGCGCCTATCCGCGCCGCTGTTAAAGTTTTCATCTTATCTGCCGAAGGGGACAAAAAGGCAAGTGTGGAAGGCACTTCAGAGTTTCCGACCGCATAGCGGGTACGCTGGTCGTGAAGATTGAAGCAGAAATCAGGCTGAACATCCTCGTAGGTAGAGAAAAGTGCTTGAGTCTCCGGTTGTGATTGCGTTTGTGCATCCCGGTTTAAGTCGACATCATTGGCATTTCGTCTTGTATAATAAAAAGCCCCATCAGGATTGAGCATGGGTATGGCGTGTAAAGTAATGTGCTCCAGCCAATCTTTTTTCCCTCCATTGGCCAGCAGGAACATGTGTATCAGATCTAAAAGTGCGCGCGTTGTAGTAGTTTCATTCCCGTGCATTTGAGACCATAACAAAATTTTAGTGGAACCCCGACCCATTTTAATCTTTTGAATAGGCCGGCCCTCAACTGAATGTCCAATAATAGACATCTCAAACTTGGAAGCCAAAGATTCCAGAATCGTTTCTATTCCTTCGGGCGGTAAGTAGCGGGAATCTAATCCCGGAATTTTCACTTTATCGTGATCCACGTTTAAAACTTTATCAATCTATTGCAAAGGTACACTCTTGATCACAAGCGGTCAATTTTCTTAAATTTACATTTGTATACAAACACTTCTTGGAAATCTAGATGTTTTGTATACATTCGTAAACATATTTTAACATTGAAAATGTTATAGATGATTATAATATCGTATACTATTGTATATCAACATTATATATAATATTATCTTAAGTTATATCTCCAGTTATATAGCATCAGTTAGGTTAGTATTTTAATAGTTTTATAAAAATTTTGTTACTATGGTAAACGAAAAGGGTTTTGCAGGTCGTCTCCAACAAATAATGAAATTGAACTCCCTTTCTGCGTCTGCATTTGCAGACACTATTGGCGTTCAGCGTTCAGGTATCTCCCATCTCCTTTCCGGGAGAAATAAGCCTAGTTTAGATTTTGTGCTGAAAGTAGTGAACGCATTTCCTGAAGTAGATCTGTATTGGCTGCTCAATGGCAAAGGCACCTACCCTATTAGGGACACTACTAAGGAAACTGCTTTAGAACCTACAGCTAAGCAGTCAAGATCGAAGGGAAAGAAAATCACACGGGTCATGCTATTCTATGATGATGGCAGCTTTGAATCCTGGGATAAGCGCTGATCTTTTCACTATGTATAGGGGTTTTTGTAGTTTGCAGCCATGCATAAACGAATTGTTGGATTGTTCTCTTTATTTCTAGCCCTGATATCCTGCTATGAGCCTCAAAGGGAGTGTAAAGACTTTAAAAATGGGACATTTGAGTTCACCACTATGGTTGGACAGGAAGAGCGGACAACAACTTTTGAGCGGCGCGGCGATTTGGAGATCGACTATTATGAAGGCAAGGCCGATTCTTCCAGCATTCGCTGGATAAACGATTGCGAATTCATCGTACAAAAGCTCCATCCCAAGAATCGCGCAGAACAGCAGGCCATCCACATGAAAATATTGACAACTACAAAGAATTCCTATACATTTGAATACGGCTTAGTTGGAGAACCCCCAATTGCCAAAGGAACTGCTATAAAAACAAACTAATTATGTTTGAAATACTAACCAGTGCGGATGCTTGGGTCATCCTTCTTACATTAACTTTCCTTGAAATTGTATTGGGTATAGACAATATTGTTTTCATATCTATTGCTGCCAACAAATTACCTGAAGAAGAACAGAAGAAAGCGACTAATATTGGGCTATTGCTGGCCATGGTACAACGGATAATCCTGTTATTTGCCATCACCTTCCTTATTGGTTTAAAGAATCCATTTTACTATGTGGATATCTCCTGGCTCACGACAGGGATCAGCGGACAATCTATAATACTCTTCCTGGGTGGACTCTTTTTGATCTATAAAAGTACCTCTGAGATCCATGAAAAGGTAGAATTACCCTCCCATGACGAAGACGCGATAAAAGCTAAGAACCTTACCACTTTTGGAAGGGCCATTGTTCAGATCGTGATCATCGATTTTATTTTCTCGATAGACTCCATCTTGACTGCCGTTGGAATGACGAATGGAGTTGGCGAGAAACCTTCTGATGCCTTGGTATTAATGGTGATAGCTGTAATAGTCTCTATTGTGATAATGATGATATTTGCCAACCCGATCCGAAAATTTATCAATGAACATCCCTCCATGCAATTACTGGCCCTGGCTTTTCTTATCTTGATCGGGTTTATGCTTATTGCCGAGGCCGGGCACTTAAGCCATACTAAAATATTCGGACAGGAGATAGGAGCGATCCCTAAGGGCTATCTCTATTTTGCTATCGCTTTCTCATTACTGGTAGAGTTCCTGAATATGAAGTATAAAAAGAAGGAAACTATTTTGGAGCAGAATACTGATGATAAGATGTGATCTTATTCAAACAAACTTCCTTGTGTTTCTGAAGAGGTATCGGCCTTTTTAGCTTTGGACTTTGGTTTAGGTTTAGCACTTTTGCTACTTATGTTTTCTTCGTCCACGACTTCAATATCGTTGGTCTTTTTAGCCTCTGGTTCCTCATACGGTAATGGGTCTAAGGCATTAACTTCCAAAAGTTTATCCTTTGTCAGCTGATTCCCCATGGCCGAGAGACCTTTTATGGAAATAAACCCTTCGAGATCTACGGATGTATTTTCTTTTCGATCCTCTCCCCGCTTTTTTGAATAGACAAGTTCAGCAACAGGCCGGAAGTCGGTAAATACGCGTTCTAAATACGATTTAGGGTGGTCTGTGATAATTCGCTCTTCCTTATCAGGCTGTTCAACTAAGAATCGCTTCACATAAAACAATTCCTTTTCGCCTGCCCAATAGATCGCCGTCAAGGGTTTGTTCTTATTCCACTTTTCGAGTATGATCATGTCGTCATCAAAACGCATCGTCAATTCAGGGATCACTGTTTTAAGCGTACCATTCTGTCTGACGATTAGCAATCTGTCTTCCGAAGTGAATTCTCCCAGCAATTCACCTCGCTCATCCACATTCAATCGCTGTATGGTATCGTCGAACCAGATCCTCCTTGGCTTGAGGGTAGAAAGACCTTTTTCTTTGAGCTCAATTCTTTTGACCGGGTATTTCGTGACCAGATTTCCTTTTGTGGCCCTTCCTTTGATCATTACATCGGCAAAATCAAGATCCCATTTTATTTTTTTGATGCTCCCTTTTTGACGAAGGTTTATGGTGATCACTTCAGCTTCCCCATTGGGATTGGCAGTAAAATAAAGAACATCCGCGCTTGCTTTGCCGCCTGCAAGCTCATATAATTTATCTCGCGTCACTCCTGTAACATTAAATCGTTTGATGTAGCTGGGGCCTCCCCTGACTATCTTATAGACCATGTTATATGTAGTTCGGGCATCTTTTCTCTTAAAAACCGCTACGTGAATGATATTCTTCCCGACAAAAGTTTTAGAATCAACCTTGGTCACCATCATCTGCCCCGTTTTGGTGAATACGATAATATCATCTATATCACTACAGTCGGTCACATATTCATCTTTCCGCATGGATGTCCCGACAAAGCCTTCAGACCTGTTGACATATAACTTGGTGTTCCGAATAACAACTTTAGTGGCCACAATATCATCGAAAATGCGAATTTCAGACTTACGCCCACGCCCTTTGCCATATTTCTTCTTGAGTTCCCTGAAGTAAGCAATAGAAAAATCTACCAGGTTTTTAAGGTTGTGCTTCGTTTCTGCGATTCGCCCTTCAAGGCTTTCAATTAATTGCTGCGCCTTATCCAGGTCAAATTTTGAAATACGCTTTATTCGGATCTCCGTCAGACGTACAATATCTTCTTCGGTTACTTCACGTTTTAATTTCTTAGTATGTGGTTTTAGCCCTTTGTCTATGGCCGTAATCACGCCTTCCCATGTTTCTTCTTCTTCTATTTCCCGATAGATACGTTTCTCTATGAAAATGCGCTCCAGGGAAGAAAAATGCCATTGCTCTTCTAATTCAGACAACTGGATCTCCAATTCCGACTTCAGCAAGGTCACAGTATGATCTGTTGACCTGCGCAGCATTTCATCTACCCCAATAAAAATGGGCCTATTGTCTTCAATAACGCATCCAAGCGGGGATACTGAGGATTCACAGGCCGTAAAGGCGTAGAGTGCATCTATCGTTTTGTCCGGCGAAATTCCCGATGGCAAATGGATCAGGATCTCTACTTCGGCTGCCGTATTATCTTCAATGCGTTTTATTTTGATCTTGCCTTTGTCATTCGCCTTCAAAATAGAATCGATCAGACTGGACGTATTGGTGCCATGCGGGATCTCTGTGATGACAAGGGTGTTTTTATCCAACTGAGATATCCGTGCCCGTGCCCGGATCTTCCCACCCCTGTTTCCCTTATTGTAATTGGTAACATCGATGATGCCGCCTGTTGGGAAATCCGGATAGATCGTAAAGCGTTGGCCTTTCAGATGCTTTACGGATGCATCGATGAGTTCATTGAAGTTGTGCGGCAATATCTTGGTCGACAAACCTACAGCAATACCCTCGGCTCCCTGAGCCAGAAGCATTGGGAATTTTACGGGAAGATGGACAGGTTCTTTTTTCCGGCCGTCATAAGACGACTGCCATTCGGTGATCTTTGGGCTGAAAACTACCTCTAGTGCAAACTTGGTGAGTCGGGCTTCTATATATCGGGCAGCTGCAGCACTGTCTCCGGTAAGAATGTTTCCCCAGTTACCCTGGGTGTCTATTAAAATATCCTTCTGTCCTATTTGAACCATGGCGTCTGTGATAGACGCATCTCCGTGAGGATGATACTGCATGGTATGCCCAACCACATTGGCCACTTTATTGTACCGGCCATCATCCAATTCTTTCAAGGCATGCATGATGCGTCGCTGCACCGGCTTAAAGCCATCTTCTATTGAGGGAACTGCGCGTTCCAGGATCACATATGAAGCGTAATCCAGGAACCAATCTTTATACATCCCTGTCACCCGGGTCAGGCTATCCTCGGGTAGCTCTTGCTGGTTTTCATTCGCTTCGTTCAACGTGCCATTATCCTCCATAGGGAATGAACCTAATTAAATGTTTTACTAGTGGTTATCGTCAACAAGGTCAACTTCTACTTTAAGGTTTTGAATGATGAATTCTTGTCGGTCCGGAGTATTTTTTCCCATATAGAATTTCAATAATTCATCAATGGACATAGCCTTATCGAGCATCACAGGCTCGAGACGGATATCGTCGCCGATAAAATGTTTGAACTCATCGGGTGATATTTCCCCTAGTCCCTTGAATCGGGTTATTTCCGGTTTACCTGTTAGTTTTTTTAGCGCCAGCTGCCTTTCTTCATCGCTATAACAATAGATCGTTTCTTTTTTATTTCGAACACGGAATAAGGGTGTCTGCAAAATGTAGAGGTGATTCTCTTTTATCAATTCCGGGAAGAATTGGAGGAAAAAGGTAATAAGTAATAAACGGATATGCATCCCATCCACATCTGCATCTGTCGCTATTACGATATTATTATATCGCAAATTTTCCATGGAATCCTCTATGTTCAGTGCAGCTTGAAGTAAATTGAATTCTTCATTCTCATAAACGATCTTTTTGGACATCCCATATGAGTTCAGGGGCTTACCTCGTAAACTAAAAACAGCCTGGGTATTCACGTCCCGCGATTTGGTAATGGATCCGGATGCAGAATCCCCTTCCGTGATGAATAAGGTAGAGTCTAAGCGCCGGTCGTGTTTCATATTATCCAAATGGACACGGCAATCTCTTAATTTCTTATTGTGCAGGCTCGCTTTTTTAGCGCGTTCTCTCGCCAATTTGCGAATGCCCGATAATTCTTTTCGCTCCTTTTCTGCCTGGACGATCTTTTGCTGAATGGCCTCTGCGGTTTCCGGATTCTTATGCAGGTAGTTGTCGAGTTGCCGACCCACAAAATCATTGATGAAAGTACGCACAGTAGGCAGTCCGCCTCCCATATCAGTGGAGCCTAGCTTGGTTTTTGTCTGACTTTCAAAAACAGGCTCCATGACTTTGATTGAAATAGCCGAAATAATGGACTTACGAATATCAGAGGAATCAAAATTCTTACCGTAAAATTCCCTGATGGTGCGCACCACAGCTTCCCTGAAGGCAGATTGATGTGTTCCCCCTTGTGTAGTATGCTGTCCATTCACAAAGGATTGATACTCCTCGCTGTATTGGGTTTTGCTATGCGTAATAGCGATCTCGATATCTTCCCCTTTTAGATGTATAATGGGATAGCGCATATCTTCCGGATTGTTGTAATCCATCAGAAGATCTTTCAGGCCATTCTCAGAAAAATACTTTTCCCCATTAAAGATGATCGTGAGGCCCCGGTTAAGGTATACGTAATTCCTGAGCAATCTCTCAACGTACTCCTTGCGATACTTGTATTTCTTAAATATGGATTCGTCCGGAGTGAATGTGATTTTTGTACCACGCCGCCTTGAGGTCTCATCCAACAGGTCTTCATTTACCAATTCCCCTACGCTGAATTCGGCCGACTTTGATTTGCCGTCCCGAGTTGATTCTACACGGAAAAATGTAGATAGGGCGTTCACCGCCTTCGTACCTACACCATTTAAACCAACTGATTTCTTAAAGGCACGGGTGTCATACTTTCCACCCGTATTCATTTTAGAAACTACATCTACGACTTTTCCTAGTGGAATACCCCGACCATAATCCCGCACGATCACTTTATCGCCTTGTATAGAGATATCGATCGTTTTCCCAGCACCCATGACAAATTCATCAATGCTGTTGTCTATCACCTCTTTTAGAAGAATATAAATACCATCATCCTGAGAAGAACCATCACCTAGTTTTCCTATATACATACCGGGTCGCATCCGGATGTGTTCTTTCCAATCCAGCGACCGTATATTCTCCTCTGTGTATTTCGTTTCGGCCATTCTTTTGACTAAAGTTGCTAATATAAAATTTCAGGCCTGATCTTTGACCCATCAAGAAGGAAAGTAATTAACAACTAAACCACCGGTTTTGTTGATACATTTTACATTTCATGCTAAGTGAAACGAATGTCGTGTAAGGGCTAAACGTTAAATCTGAAGTGTATAACATCACCATCTTTTACCACATATTCCTTTCCTTCAATCCTCATTTTTCCGGCCTCTTTTACTTTGGCCTCACTACCATAATGTACGTAATCTTCGAAAGAAATGACTTCGGCTCTGATAAAACCTTTTTCAAAATCCGAATGGATTACGCCTGCTGCTTCCGGAGCTGTAGATCCAATAAGCACCGTCCAGGCCCGCACTTCCTTGGGTCCTGCAGTGAAATAGGTAAGTAAGTTCAGGAGCGCATAAGCAGACCGAATAAGTTTGGCAGCTCCGGCTTCTTCCAGGCCCAGATCCTCAAGGAACATTTGCCGTTCTTCATAGGTCTCCAGCTCATTGATGTCTGCTTCTGTACTTACTGCTAGAACCAGTAATTCAGCTTCTTCATGTGCAATAGCCTGTTTAACTTTCGCTACATATTCATTCCCGTCTTTTGCAGCACTTTCATCCACATTACATACATAAAGTACAGGTTTATCAGTGATCAGCTGCATCGGCTTCACATAAGTTCTGTAGTCTTCCTTATCAAAATTTAGAGAACGCACAGAATTTCCCTTTTCGAGGGATATTATTATTTTTTTCTTCTTTTCTTCTTCTTTGATAGCCTCTTTATCACCTGTCCTGGCCGCTCGTTTTACCTTTTCGTTTCGTTTTTCGACCGACTCCAGGTCTTTTCAACATGGACGACATTGTCATTATCGAAACATCGAAGCACATGAATTATAGCATCGGTCTCCCGGATATTGGCCAGGAATTGATTGCCTAACCCCTCACCTTTGCTGGCTCCTTTAACGAGTCCGGCAATATCCACTATCTCTACATTCGCAGGGATCACTTTTTCCGGGTTCACCAATTCATCCAGCTTCTCCAGGCGCGGATCCGGCACATTTACAACACCAATATTGGGTTCAATAGTGCAAAACGGAAAATTCGCACTTTGGGCCTTCGCATTGGAAAGGCAATTGAATAAGGTAGATTTACCGACATTGGGCAAACCAACAATTCCTGCTTTCATAAGTCATTTTAAATCGGCTGCAAAGATAGCAGGATATTAAAAAAGACAATGCCAATATCTTCCAGGGGTTAAAGAATTTAAATGGATAGGGCTATGCCTATCGACGAGAAGGGTTATTCCGGGTGCATAAAGCCTTGCTTCCCTAACAAGGTCTCCTCAGATTCCACATGATCCTCGTCGGGGACACAACAATCCACGGGGCACACTGCAGCACACTGAGGTTCATCATGAAAGCCTTTGCACTCTGTACATTTATCAGGGACTATGTAATATAATTCATCACTTACCGGTTCCTGAACAACATCTGCATTAACGGCCTTGCCATCGGGAAGTACAATATCTCCACTCAAGGACGTTCCATCAGAATATCGCCATTCTTCTGCACCCTCATATATCGCCGTATTCGGGCATTCAGGTTCACAAGCCCCGCAATTAATACATTCGTCTGTTATAATGATAGCCATAGCTTTTTCAAAACAATTTTTATGCCTTTGATCAGTGTTTACTTCTGATCATTGGCAGGGGTTTTTAATACATTTGCGCAAAGGTAATCCCAAAAGACGGCTCGTACAAGTTCAATGATCCAACAGATCCCACATATAAACACTTTCCTGGCACTTGGCAAAGTTCTCCGGTCCTATAGTCAGGGTATTACCGATACCCATTCAGAATCTCTCGACACAGCAATTGAAAGAGCCTCTCAAAAGAATCCCTGGTTTACCAGAGAACATTGTGAACAAGCACTGGCGTGGTGGGGAGAATGCCTCACAGAAGATCGGATATCCTCTTGGCTTTCTGCCTATCTCCTGCCAGCAGAAAACTCAAAACGTGTCGCCCTGGTCATGGCGGGTAATATTCCTATGGTTGGATTTCACGATCTGCTATGCGTTTTATTAACCGGCCATAAGGCATTGATCAAATTATCTTCAAAAGACGATGTGCTGCTCCCAATTATTCTGGATCTTATGTTGGAATTTGATCCGGAGCTAAGTTCCAAGATCGCCATTGCAGATGGACCTTTCAAAGGACATGAGGCAGTGATAGCCACCGGAAGTTCAAATACAGCCCGATATTTTGAATATTATTTTAAAGATATTCCGCACATAATCCGTAAAAACAGGAATGCTGTTGCCATTTTGAATGGAGAAGAATCCGAAGAAGACCTAAGCAGGCTCGGTACAGATCTTTTTCTCTATTTCGGACTGGGTTGCCGGAATGTGTCCAAACTCTACCTACCGGAGAAGTATGATTTTGAATTACTTTATAAAGCTATTGAACCCTATGAGAGCTTATTGAACCATCATAAATATGCCAACAACTACCACTATTATAAAGCTATTTATCTTATGGGCGGCCAGGAATTTCAAGACAAAGAGTTCGTTTTACTCAAAGAAGATACTTCCATAGCCTCCCCAATCGCCAATATTTATTTTGAGTACTTCAGGGATAGCCTCTCCCTTTTTTCTTCCCTTGATGCCAGCAAAGACGCCATTCAATGTGTAGTAGGCAAACTTGGCTACCCGGGGGAGCTCGATTTCGGGCAAGCACAAAATCCGCAATTAGGAGATTATGCAGATGGCGTGGACACTGTTGAATTCCTGTTAAAAACATAACGGAAATATTACACTTGCAGCCTCGCAAATTCCCTAATATTTCAGACCTTTACCGCTCCAATTTTATAGCGAAATGATGAAACACAATTTTAGTCCTGGCCCTTGTATTCTCCCTAAAGAAGTTATGAAAAAAGCAGCCGATGCAGTTGTTGAACTGGACGGCATGGGACTATCCCTGATCGAGATATCCCATAGAAGTAAGGAATTCGTATCCATAATGGAAACCGCCCGTTCCCTGACATTAGACCTGTTAGGGTTGGAGGATAAGGGATATCAGGTATTATTCCTGCAAGGTGGCGCCAGTCTTCAATTCCTGATGGTCGCCTATAACCTTTTAGAAAATAAAGGGGGCTATTTGAATACAGGAACCTGGAGTTCTAAAGCGATCAAAGAAGCTAATTTGCTTGGGCAAACCGAAGTAATTGCCTCTTCAGAAGACAAAGGATTTAATTACATACCTAAAGGGTATGATATTCCTAAAGATCTGGACTACTTTCATATCACCTCAAATAATACCATTTTCGGCACCCAACTATGGGAATTTCCCGAAACTTCCGTGCCTTTAGTATGCGATATGAGTTCTGATATCTTCTCGCGCCAGTTGGATTTCTCCAAGTTTGACCTGATCTATGCAGGGGCACAAAAAAATATGGGTCCTGCCGGTGCTACTTTAGTAGTTATCAAAGAATCTATATTAGGAAAAGTAAGTAGAAAGATACCATCCATGCTGGATTACTCTGTGCATCTTGGAAAAGGAAGTATGTTCAATACCCCCCCTGTTTTTGCTGTCTATACGTCCATGCTTACACTGCAGTGGCTGGTCAACCAAGGCGGAATTCCCAGTATTGAAGAAATTAATGAGAGGAAGGCCAAATTACTTTATTCTGAAATTGATCTAAATCCGCTTTTCAAAGGATATGCTGCCAAGGAGGACCGTTCCTTCATGAATGCCACTTTCACCTTAACGGATGATAAATTAAAAGACACTTTTGATGCCATGTGGAAGGATGCCGGAATTAATGGCCTGAACGGACATCGTTCAGTTGGCGGTTATCGGGCTTCAATGTACAATGCACTGACCCTTGATAGCGTCGGTGTCTTGGTAGATGTAATGAGTGATCTCGAACGCAAAGCATAAAATATGAAGATCTTAGCAAACGACGGAATATCAAAACTGGGTGTAGAAACCCTTGAAGCAGCAGGATATGAAGTGCTTACCACCAAAGTAGCCCAGGAACAACTTCCTGCCTATATAAATGAGAATCAAGTACAGGGATTGCTTGTACGAAGTGCCACGCAGGTTAGAAAAGAACTTATAGATGAATGTCCTGATTTAAAGTTGATCGGACGTGGCGGTGTCGGTATGGATAATATAGATGTGGCATATGCGCGTGAAAAAGGACTGCATGTCATAAATACACCGGCTGCCTCTTCAGGATCTGTGGCAGAATTGGTTTTTGCGCATCTATACGGTGGTGCCCGTTTTTTGTATGATGCCAATCGCAACATGCCACTCGAAGGAGACAGTAACTTCAAAAAGCTTAAAAAATCGTACGCAGGCGGATCTGAATTGAGAGGTAAAACACTTGGGATCCTCGGTTTTGGTCGAATTGGTCAGGCGACGGCCAAGATAGGGCTAGGTAGCGGAATGAGAGTTGTTTTCCACGATCCATTTATTGAAGAGGCAACAATAGATCTCGACTTCTTCGATGGACAAAAGATCAGCTTTCATTTTGAAAATATGTCGAAACAAGATGTCTTGAAAACCGCTGACTACCTTACACTACACGTTCCGGCACAGAAGGATTACGTAATTGGTCAGTCAGAATTCGAAATTATGAAACACGGTGTTGGATTAGTGAATGCAGCTCGTGGGGGTGTTGTGGATGAAAAGGCACTGGTAAATGCGTTGGAATCAGGGAAAGTTTCCTTTGCCGGATTGGATGTCTTTGAATCAGAACCTGCCCCTGAGATCAAGATCTTGATGCATCCTAATATATCCCTTTCGCCTCACATTGGTGCTTCGACAGGGGAAGCCCAGGATCGGATCGGACTAGAATTGGCAGAACAGATAATCGATCTGTTAAAATAAGATAATAACAAGGAAAGCCTCGAGATTCGTACACTTTTTCGTACTTTACGAGCTTATTAACATTAACCTTTTCAATAGTATGTCTGGATTATTAGATTTATTAAATAGCCCAATGGGCAAACAACTTATTAGTGGCGTTGCAGGCCAAACTGGTCAGCCGGAAAGTAAGACAGGAGATGTCCTGAGTATGGCAATGCCCCTCCTCCTTGGAGCCATGAAAAAAAATGCATCTACCCCCGATGGTGCTGCAGGATTAATGAATGCCTTATCATCTAAGCACGATGGCGGGATTTTGGATGATCTAGGTGGATTGTTCGGCGGTGGCGTTGATAGCAGTGTTATGGACGATGGTGCTGGTATCCTTGGCCATGTTTTTGGTAAAAAGCAAGCCAATGTTGAAAATGCATTGAGCCAACGCTCAGGTGTAGATTCAGGGTCAATAGGAAATATCCTAAAGATCGCTGCACCACTTGTAATGGGATTTCTCGGAAAGCAACAACGACAAAGCAACGTATCTGATGCTTCCGGATTATCATCAATGCTCGGAAATATGATGGGCGGCCAACCTAAGCAGAGTCAAAGTTTAATTGAAAGTTTGCTGGATCAGGATGGAGATGGCAGTGTAATTGATGATGTAGCCGAAATGGTCATGAACTCTGGCGGCAAGAAAAAAGGCGGATTAGGCGGCCTCCTGGGCGGCTTGTTCAAGCGCTAGGAATTTCTTAACGATAATTAACAGAACCATCGGCCAACGCCGATGGTTTTTTTGTATCTTACTATTAAGGGAAAGATCACGCTATGAGAAAACTCGTTAGTTACATTTTGGCACTCGCCGTAGTTGCACTATTGGGCAATTGTGGTGCATCCAAAAAGGAGGTTAATATTACCGAAGATGAGAAACAGACCTTTACGGCTGCAGGGAATGATACAGTAACCATTGGCAGTGAGGAATCCAACTACGAGATCATAATTATAGAGCCCGGATTTAATAGATGGCTTCTTAGTATTGCGCAACCCAGGGGCTATTATTCTCAATCCTATATGGAAACAAGGAACAGGATCTTTGTAATAGAATGGAATAACCGTGTGCTTATGCCTGGCCAATATTCACCCCTTCTTTACGAAATGCAAATCAATTACGACCTCTATACTGATTATGGCTATGAGGTGAACTATCAGCTCTATAATTATTTTATCTATTTCCAGCGAAAATACAGACAGCGATTAGGCCCGTTCTTGCCCAGAATTTAGATTTGCATATTTTTGCAGACCGATGAAAAAATTAAAAGAACGCTGGGGCATCACCTCTAATTTTCAACTTCTGATCATCTTGATCGTTTTTGCTGTAACCGGCTCAGCTTCTGTATGGGTAGCAAAGCCCTTTTTGGCCTGGGTTGGCCTGGACCGCTCTAACTTTCCTGATGCAGCCTGGAGCGGATGGGTATATTGGACGCTGCGACTGATACTAATTTTTCCTTTTTATCAGGTATTACTTGTCTTCTTTGGTTTTGTATTTGGGCAATTCAAATTCTTCTGGGCATTTGAAAAGAAAATGCTTAGGGCCATTGGATTGGGTTTCCTTCTTAAATAAAACCTAAATCGCTTCTAACCACTAGTAATTTACTTCCAATTTTACGTACTTGTGCGATCTTTATGAGACCCTTTTTTCAAATACTTATCGCATTCTGTTGTTTCTCATTATCTGCTCAAAAGCAGCTGACAGGAAGTGTCTATGACACAGCAACTAAGGAACCCTTAGAGCAAGTAAGCGTTTACTTTCCTGAACTGGAATTGGGAACGGTAACCACCGCAGATGGCCGCTTTCAATTAAGCAACTTACCGTCTGGCACATTTAAAATAATCATATCATATTTGGGGTATAAGACTTATTCTGCCCCAGTAGATCTAAGCACAACATCCAACATTGATGTTGCCCTTGAACAGAGCGCTATTGAGATGAAGGAAGTTATACTAGCAACTCCTTTCCATAAGCTTCAGCGCGAGAATGTCATGAAGGTAGAACAGGTACAAATAGAAGCGCTCCAGAAAACAGGGGCTCCTACCCTATCAGAAGGATTGGCTACCATCCCCGGCGTAAGTACAGTAAGCACTGGTATTGGCATTGGGAAACCTGTCATCAGAGGTCTAAGCTATAATCGGGTTGTGGTCTATGCACAACATATCCGCTTGGAGAATCAACAATTTGGCGATGAGCATGGCCTGGGCCTGAGCGATAATGGACTGGAAAGTGTAGAGCTTATCAAAGGTCCTGCATCGCTACTATATGGTTCCGATGCGCTGGGGGGTGTACTCTATTTGAATCCGGAACGATTTGCCAATCCAAATACAGGCATGGGGGATATCAACCTGAATTATTTTTCGAATACCCAGGGATATAAAACCAATGGTGGCTACAAATGGTCTGGCGATGCCATGAAGTACCTGGTAAGGATCGGTGGGAGCTCACATGCCGACTACCAGGATGGAAACGGGACACGTATTACAAATAGTAGATTTCAGGATCGGGATGTGAAGCTCGGACTTGGGTATCGTGCGGGTTCTTTTAAAACCGACTTACGCTACAATTTCAATACTTCCGAATTGGGATTGCCCGAGGAGTTAGGCGTACAGACAACGGAAAGAGAGCCCATGCTACCAAGCCAGGAGCTGGATAATCATATGCTCAGTTTGAGATCGACTCTATTCTTTGATCGTTCCAGTCTGAAAGCAACCCTTGGCTACAGCACAAATGAAAGAAAAGAATTTGAGGATGACGAAGAAGAGATCGCCGCTATTGAGGAAGAAGAAGGCCCCGCGCTTGATATGAAATTGAATACACTCAGCTATAATTTGCAATATCAATTGCCCTCAGGCAAGAAATTAGAGACCGTGGTAGGCTTACAAGGCATGCGACAAGAGAACGAGAATTCCGGGGAAGAGGTTTTAATACCGGATGCTCTTACTAAGGACTTTGGCATCATGGCTACTTCTCATATTCATCTCGGCAAAAGCGATATTCAATTAGGTATCCGCTATGATACAAGGGCCATCGAAGGAGAAGCCAGTGGCCTGCCTTCTGAAGAAGGGTATATAGCCCCTATTGATGTCGATTTTAGCAATTTTAACCTCGCCCTGGGTTATCGGATCGATTTGGGTAGTAAAATGATCGGGCGTATTAACCTGGCCTCAGGATTTCGTGCACCCAATTTAGCCGAGCTTACTTCTAATGGTGTACATGAAGGAACAAACCGTTACGAAATAGGAAATCCCGATTTGGGCAATGAGAAGAATTTTCAAGTAGACCTGGCTCTGGAATATGCAGATGAGCACATTGAATTTACTGTAAACGGCTTTCATAATGCCGTTAAGGATTTTATTTATATCGAACCTACCGGCAGCATGATAGACGGAAATAACGTTTTTGAGTATCTGCAACAAAATGCCGTTTTGTACGGCGGAGAAGTTGGGGCACATTTTCATCCGCATCCATTGGATTGGTTACACCTGGAAAGCACCTATCAATTAGTGATCGGAGAGTTGGATGATGATAGTGATATCCCCTTGGTTCCTGCCAATAGCTGGCGAAATACCTTGCGTATAGAAAGCCAGAAGAAGAGTGCAGATCTTGGCCGTGCCTATGCCTTTGTCACCTTGCATTCAGTGGCAGACCAGGATCGGGTAAGTTTTTACGAAACATCCACAAATGGTTATAACCTGTTGGATCTGGGTGCAGGGGCTAATCTGAATTTTATTGATAAAGGGGTCAGCCTGAGGATCAGCGTGAATAATGTCCTGGACAAACTGTATTTTGCCCATTTGTCCCGCTTAAAAGCTGATGGGTTGGCAAATGCCGGAAGAAATATAAATATGGGATTGAGCTGGGTGTTCTAAAAGGAATTTTAAGTCACCTCCTCAGCCGTAGTTTCAACAACTTTTTCTTTTTTAGCCCCTTTTAAGAGATAGGTATATATCCACATAAGGGTAAAGGTTGGAATGATATCCATGCCGGGCATCAATTCCTCGACGAAGGTTATAAAACCTGCGGCCTTGCCTGTTCTGCCTTTATACATTCGTGTCATCAACCATCCTGCAAGGGGTGCCCATATGACATCGGAAAATGCACCGATTCCCGGGATAATAAAACTAGCCATTCCCAGGGCATCAAATAATAGTCCGAGAAATAAATATTTGAATTTGTTGTCGTCTTTCATAAAATTTAAAAATAGGGGTTCCGTCTTTGCAAGGCAAAAAGGATGCCGAACTTTGGGACCTCAGATCAGGATAGATCCGAGCTGATCAGGCGTAAAAATTCGTTCCTGGTTTCATTATTTTTAAAAGCCCCCCGGAATCCGGAAGTTGTAGTCACCGAATTCTGTTTTTGCACCCCTCGCATCATCATACACATATGGGCAGCTTCAATAACAACAGCAACGCCCTTAGGTTTTAGGGTGTTATTAATACAATTTACTATCTCATCAGTTAGTCGTTCCTGCACCTGTAGCCTTCTGGCAAACACATCCACTACCCTGGGTATTTTACTTAAACCTACAATATGCCCATTTGGTATGTAGGCAATATGGGCTTTCCCAAAAAATGGAAGCATATGATGCTCACAGAGGGAATAGATCTCAATGTCTTTAATGATCACCATTTCATTATAAGACTCTTCAAACATGGCACTTTGGAGTATCTCCACTGCATCCTGCTTATAGCCTTGGGTAAGAAATAACATAGCCTTGGCAGCACGTTCGGGAGTTTTTACCAATCCTTCGCGCTTTACATCTTCTCCGATCTCATCAATGATCCTGGAATAACGCTCCTGGATGTCTTTGGTGATTTCAATATTGTATTCTTCTAAATTTTTATAAGGGGCCATATAGATTTTTGGCATTTATTATTTTACAATAGGTCGTGCTATGAACTAAAAAATTAACAGGCTTTTTTGCGAAGGCTCAAATTAAGGCTTAAAAGTGATATCTCCATATATTTTGTAAAGCTTCCGATCGGATATTTTGACACCAATATCTGAATATCTACTTTCGTAACCGAATTCCGGCTATGATCAAAGCGAGCAATATTAAAAAGTCTTTTGGATCCCTTGACGTGTTAAAAGGGGTGGATCTCATTATAAAAGAAGGTGAAGTGGTCTCAATAGTAGGTGCCTCAGGTGCCGGTAAGACCACCCTGTTGCAGATCCTGGGAACACTAGATGATCCGTCCAATGCCGATAAGAGCAGTCTGCGCATCAATGATGTAGAGATCAGCGAACTTTCCGAAAAGGAACTAGCCCGCTTTAGAAATGAGCAAATAGGCTTTATTTTTCAATTCCACCAGTTGCTCCCTGAATTTACCGCTATAGAAAATGTGTGCATTCCTGCATACATAGGTCAGAAATCCAAACAGGAATCCGAAGCACGCGCTACTGAATTGTTGACATTCCTTGGATTAAAAGACAGGCTACATCACAAACCCAATGCCCTTTCCGGCGGGGAACAACAACGTGTGGCCGTCGCCCGAGCCCTAATGAACAAGCCGGCTGTCCTTCTGGCAGATGAACCCAGCGGGAATTTGGATTCTGAGAGTGCCGATAGACTGCACAAGCTCTTTTTTGAACTCAGAGAAAAAATGGGCCAAACGATCATCATTGTTACCCACAATGAGGAATTGGCCGCAATGGCTGACAGAAAACTTACCATGGTTGACGGTCAAATTATTGATTCATGATATCGTATCTCAAGGCATTTCTCGATGAGAAAGCAGATCAGTATAATCACCCCGACTTTATAGCATCAGACCCCATTCAGATCCCTCATCGGTTTACACGAAAGGAGGATATTGAGATCAGTGGCTTTCTGACGGCAACTATTGCCTGGGGTAACCGAAAGAGCATAATTAATAATGCAGGTCGTCTTATGGACTTGTTGGGCAATTCTCCCTATGATTTTGTCATGGAACACCAAGAGAAACATTTGCAACCTCTTGAATCCTTTTTACATCGAACCTTTAACAGTACGGATGCAAAAACCTTTATGCGTGGGTTGAAACACATTTATACAAACCACGGCGGCATGGAGTATGTATTCTCCGGGCATGGCACAGATCTGCAAAAGGCCATTTCAAGATTTAAGAATACTTTCTTTGAGATCCCCCATCTCCCAAGGACTGAAAAACATATTTCAGATCCCTCAAAAGGTTCGGCGGCAAAACGCATCAATATGTACCTGCGCTGGATGGTGCGGAACGACAATCGGGGGGTGGATTTTGGCTTGTGGCCTTCAATTTCTCCCTCAAATCTTAGTTGTCCGCTCGATGTACACTCCGGGAATATTGCGCGTAAACTTAAATTACTGCAGCGCAAACAGAACGATGCCAAGGCCTTGAATGAATTAGATTCGGCCTTACGTAAACTGGATCCTATAGACCCGGTTAAGTACGACTTTGCCCTTTTTGGATTAGGGGTTTTTGAAGATTTTTAAAGCTGCGGTCTACCTCACTATACCCATATCACCCAAACTCAGATCTATTCCTTTACCGTTCTGCGCAATGGAAGCATAAATAGCTTCGCAAATGATCATATCTCTTTTGCCCATGGACCCTGGAGCCAAATTTGGCGTTCCCTCCAAAATATGTCGGGCAAAATCATCCATCTGCAATTTTTGTTGGCTTTCATGCTCAAATTGAATCCTTCCCTCTGAACTTCGTCCTGACAAAGGTCCGTATGAATTGGCAGGTTGTAATTCGAACCACCCATTCCTACATGAGGCAAATAAGCGATTTGCGCTGGCATTATGGGAAGTCATTATCTGCCCTACGGCCCCACTGGGAAATTCAAATTGCGCTGTAATAGTCTCATCGGTGTCTTTAAAATAGTCCGGGCGTGTACTGAATTCCTGTGCGTTAACCGATATTGGGTTTTCCCCAGTACTATAAATAGCACTCTGAATGGAGTAGACCCCCATATTCAATAAGGCGCCTCCACCGGACAAGGCTTTATTGAGTCGCCATTGATCAGGATTACCTCTGGATTGGTAGGCGGCATCCGCGCTCACAAAATTTATCGCACCAAAAGTCTTTTCGCGGACTAATCGCTTCACCTCTTGCGTATAAGGCTCTGACTGCAAACGGTATCCGATCCCCAGTTTCACACTGGCTTTTTCACAGGCCTCGATAATGGCATCGCATTCTTTCACGCTGATCGCCATGGGCTTTTCACAGATCACATGTTTACCTGCCTGCGCTGCCCGTATCGAAAATTCGGCATGCATGCTATTGGGTAAGACAACATAAACAATATCAATATCGTCGTTCTTGGTTATATCGTCAAAGGAGTCATAATCATAAATATTAGGGCCTGGAATGTTGTATTTGCTTGCCCACCTTCTTGCCTTTGCAGGTGTTCCTGTGACAATACCGGCAAGGTGGCAGTGCTTCGTATCCTGCAGGGCCGGCGCCAATTGGTAGGTACTATAAGCACCCAGGCCAACGAGTGCAACCCCCAGGGAAGCTTCCTTTGATTTTTGCTCCCCCATTGCGCATGATAAAGGAAGGCTGGAGATCATTGCTGTTCCCGCAATTCCCTGACCCAGCAATCGATTAAATTTTCGACGGGATACCGGACGCCTCTGAAACTCAAGTGAGTTTTTCTTCATAACTCTTAAAGATAAAAACTAAAAATGTAGTCAGGTTTTCTTTGCTTTTCATTGCATTTATTTCAATACATTTAACCTTCAATATAGAGCAACACCATGAAAAAAACTATTTTCTTCTTATTCGTTATTTCACTTAGCTATTCAATAGCCCAGGAACGTAAAATTCCGGTAGATACTACCGTGACAACGCAGCACTCAGTCACGGTAAATGGCTCCGCCTTTTCTTATACAGCTACAACAGGTACACAACCGGTTTGGGATGAACACGGAAAACCTATTGCAGCCCTCCATTATACCTACTATACCAGGAATGGGGTTAAAAATCGCCAGTCCAGGCCTTTGTTGATTTCCTTTAACGGAGGTCCGGGATCCGGTTCCGTTTGGATGCACCTGGCCTATACCGGCCCTAGAGTATTAAAGATCGATGATGAAGGCTACCCGGTTCAGCCTTATGGTGTACGCCAGAATCCATATTCTGTCTTAGATGTAACCGATATCGTTTATGTCAATCCTGCGAACACTGGCTATTCGAGGACAATTCCTGAAACGGGTGAAGAAGTAGATCGTAAGAAATTCTTCGGTATCAATGCCGATGTCAAATACCTGGCGGAGTGGTTAAATACATTCGTCACCAGGAATAACCGCTGGAGTTCACCAAAATATATTGTAGGTGAAAGCTATGGAGGAACCCGTGTAATGGGACTATCCCTGGCACTTCAAAATCAGCAATGGATGTATCTGAACGGGGTGATCATGGTCTCCCCAGCAGATTATAAAGTGATACGAGTAGGAGGACCTGTTAGTAGCTCTCTTAATCTCCCCTACTATACCGCTGCTGCCTGGCACCAGAAAGCCTTATCTGCTGATCTGCAACAAAAAGACCTGTTAGACATCTTACCAGAATCTGAAGAATATACCATTAATACGTTGATCCCAGCCATAGCGAAGGGCGGGTTTATTTCTGATACCGAGAAAGATCAGGTTGCGGAGAAAATGGCCTTTTATTCCGGACTAAGCAAGAAAGAGATCCTGGATCATAACCTGGATGTACCCACCCGGTATTTTTGGAAAGCACTCCTTAGGGATAACGGCGGGTATAATGTAGGTCGTCTCGACAGTCGTTACCTGGGGATCGACAAACGATTAGCGGGTACCAGTCCCGATTACAGTGCCGAATTAACATCCTGGTTGCACAGTTTTACGCCGGCTATTAATTATTACCTGCAGGAAGAATTAAACTTCAAGACGGACATCAAGTACAATATGTTTGGCCCGGTAAGGCCCTGGGATAACAGTGATGACAATACACGGGATAATTTGCGCCAGGCCATGGCTCAGAATCCCTATCTGAATGTTTTGGTACAGAGCGGTTATTACGATGGGGCGACCACCTATTTCAATGCCAAGTATACCATGTGGCAAGTTGATCCCAGTGGGCGGATGAAGGACAGGTTTGAGTTTAAAGGCTATAGGAGCGGACACATGATGTATCTGAGAAGGGAAGATCTTAAACAAGCCAATGAAGATATCCGGGCTTTTATTCTGCGCACATCAAATACAGGAAAATCGGCTAAGTACTAATTCAGGTATTCCCCGATGAAAAAGATCCAGTTTACCAATCCACATCGCAAAAAGCATTATGACTTTTTCAGGGCGATGAATCACCCTCATTTTAATGTGACGGCCCTGGTAGACATCAGCCAATTGGCAACTTATATCAAGGATAATGATCTCCCCTTTTCCCTGACGCTGGTCTATTTCCTCAGCCGGACTGCCAATGAGATCCCGGAATTCCGTTGGCGTATCAGAGGCGAGGATGTCGTAGAACATGAGTCGGTTCATCCTTCGTATACAGTTTCTACTGAATCTGCAGACGTCTTCAGTTTTTGTACAGTTCCTTATACTTCGGAATTTGATAGGTTTATTCGAACGGCCACCGATATCCAGCAAAAAATGTGGGAAGATCCAAACCTGGAAGATGAAGAGGGTCGGGATGATTACTTATTTCTATCCGCCTTGCCCTGGATCCGTTTTACGAGCATGCAGCACGCTATGCAGGAACATCCGGGAGATAGTGTTCCCAGGATAAGCTGGGGAAAATACTACACTTCAGAAAACAGAATCTGGCTACCCGTTTCCGTTCAGGTGCACCACGCACTGGTAGATGGTCGTCATACCGGGGCCTATTATGAACTTCTGGAATCCAAATGTGCCTCTCCAGGGACCTGGTTGACATAGCATAGTAAATCCTACTATAATTTCAGTACTGCATACTAGCAGCGCCTATATCCCGTTTTATTTCTACACGATTTAAAAACTGCTAACTGTAAATCTTACTTTATGAAATACCTTAAAAAAAGTAGCCTTTTGGCCATGTTATTCCTGCTTGTAGCTGCATGCTCAAGCGATGATGAGCCAATTTTCCAGGATGATGCTTTAGAACTTCCTCCATTTGAAACCATGATGGCCGATTTTGAAGCCTTCACTGATAATGCAGGATCCGGGAAATATGAAGTATCCTTTCTTGACAAAGCCCCTAAATCTAATTGGAATTTGGCCCGTGTCGTAATTGGCACATGGAATGTGACCTTATTCACGACTCTTGCCGTTCCGATCACATCATTCAGAACCGCCTTTCTACACGATCCGGAACGCATAGGAGAAGATGCCTGGCAATGGATTTATACGGTAGATGGATTTGGTGGCGAGTACACGGCGCGATTGACCGGCGAGCTTGTAAACGAAGTAATAGTCTGGGAAATGTATGTGTCACGTAGTGGCATAGAGGCTTTTGGTGAATTCCTCTGGTTTATGGGCGAATCGGCAAGTGATGGCAGCTCAGGACACTGGATCCTCAACCAGGGACCAGACAGGCAAAACGCCATGCTTCGGATCGACTGGGTACGGGAAATGGAAGAAGTTGACAATATAAGATATACCTGGGTTCGCGAATTCACCGATGATCAAAGCGCTGATCCTTACAGAAACAGCTACCTTGAATACGGACTGATAGAAGGGGATTACGACGCTTATTTTGACGCACACGTATATGAAGCGAATCTTCAGGACTTTGTTGATGTTAGAATAGAATGGAATCGCGATCTCTATTTTGGTCGTATCCAGGCACCACATTTTTATGAAGATATGGAGTGGCATTGCTGGGATGGCACAGGAGAAGATGTCCTCTGCGAATAAACAGTGATCCAATACTATTAAAAACCCTGTAGCACGAGCTATAGGGTTTTTTTGTTAGAATCTCTTCTGTACTTTTATGGTTCAGGCGCTCCTTGCCATTAAATACAATATGGATTCTCCACTGATCAGTATTCTGATACCTTTTAAGAATACCGCTAGCTACTTAGCTGAATGTTTGGATTCAATTATAGAACAATCCCATACCAATTGGGAGGTATGCGCTGTTAATGACCATTCTACGGATACAAGTGAAGCGCTTGTGAAAGAATGGGCTCAAAAAGATCCACGGATCAAAGTAGTGAACAACACTGGGTATGGCATTATCCCTGCCCTTAGAAAAGCGCTACATATAAGCTCGGGTCAGTTTATTACCAGGATGGATTCCGATGATGTCATGGCCACGGAAAAATTAAAACACCTGCTTACTTCCTTGCTCCGGCATGGGCCCGGCCATCTCGCTCTTGGAGGTGTACGATATTTTTCCCATAGAGGGATCAGTGATGGTTATGCCCGATATGAACGTTGGTTAAACGATCTCACTGCCGCTGGGAATAATTATTCAGAATTGTACAAGGAATGTGTGATCCCCTCCCCTTGCTGGATGACATTCAGAGAAGACCTGATAAGATGCGATGCCTTTGATCCGGACAGATATCCGGAAGACTATGACCTCGCATTCAGATTTTACAGAGCTGGGTTAAAATGCCTGCCCTGCAAAGAAATTTTACATAATTGGCGGGACTATGACGAACGCACTTCCAGAAATCACGAGCACTATGCACAGAACTATTTCCTGAGCATAAAACTTCATTACTTTCTGGAACTCCATCACAAAGCTGCCAGGCCGCTCACGCTCTGGGGAGCCGGTGCAAAAGGCAAAGAAATTGCCCAAAACCTCAATGCCAGGAACTTGCCTTTTTATTGGCTTTGTGATAATCCCAAAAAGATCGGTAAGAAGATCTACGGGGTACCCATGTTACATTTTAGCGAAATTGAGAAATTAGCATCTCCTCAATGTATAATAACGGTTGCCAATGAAGATGCACAGCAGGAAATAAGGACGTTTATGGAGCAAAGGGACTTTCAATCCATGCAGGATTATTTTTTCTTCTGTTAATACGCAAATATGTAGGAATACAGCCATTGGAATTACCTATATTTGCACAATCTTATCGAGGAATGCAGTTTAAACATCCGGAATTACTTTGGGCACTTCTTCTTCTCCTTCTCCCTATTATTATCCATTTATTTCAGCTTAGACGTTTTAAAAAGACGCCATTTACCAATGTAAAGCTGTTGCAAAAAGTTGTGTCCCAATCACGAAAAAGCAATCGATTAAAAAAATGGTTGCTCCTCTTCGTAAGGCTGGGACTTATAGCTGCTTTGGTGATCGCATTCGCACAGCCTTTTCTGGCCAAAGAATCTGCATTTATTGCCCGCGATACTGTTATTTACCTGGATGATTCTTTTAGTATGCAGGCTCAGAATGAAGACGGAAGTCTTTTTGAAAATGCCATTCAATCTGTATTAAAAGGTGTTGAACGGGAGCAAGCTGTTACTTTGTTTACAAACACCAGGACTTTTGCCAGATCCAATATACGCGATATCAGGGGCTCTTTACTAGAGCTGGCCCCTAGTCCACATCAACTGAGTATAGATGAGGTCTTGCTAAAAGCGAACACTTTGTTTGAAAATGGCAGTGGCAAAGAAAAAGACCTGATCCTGCTGAGTGATTTTCAGGATCGCTTTTCCAATCAGGAAACAGAATTTCCGGCAGATGTAAGGGTTCTGGCAGTAAACCTGAAACCTGAAGAGCCCAATAATGTATCTATTGACTCGCTCTATGTGAGTGCAAGCAACCCGATCACTTTAGAATTGAGTGCTGTGCTCAGTAAAACAGGGGAAATTGAAGATATTCCGGTTTCACTTTTTAATGACGACAGGCTTATTGCGAAATCATCAGCTGCTTTTGATGGCAGGGATCAGACTCGCGTCATATTCAGCGTTCCTGTAGATGAGCGAATTAATGGCCGAGTTGAGATCCAGGATACCGGCCTGGATTTCGATAATCTACTTTATTTTAATCTTGGAGATAAAACCAGGATCAAAGTCATGGTGATCGGAAATAATTCGAACGATTATCTACGTCGGATCTTTACGGCTACTGATTTTGAGTATACTGCGGTTGGACTCTCGGAGCTAAACTATACAGAGATCGATGCGCAAAACCTGATCGTTTTAAATGAGCTAAACAACATTCCCCTTGCATTGCAGAATACCCTTAATTCTTTTAGTCGTGAAGGCGGGCATATTGTCCTTATTCCTGCCAATAACGCCACACTATCTGAGTATAATAATTTCCTCGCGGGCTATGGCGATGCGCGTTTTAACTCCTCGAGAACAGATTCTCTCAGGATCACATCCATTAGCTTTCAACATCCGCTTTATAAACAGGTGTTTGAACAACAGGTAGATAATTTTCAATACCCCGTTAGTTCGTATTACTATCCTATTGACAGTAATATGGGTACGGTATTAGCCTATTCGGATAACAGTCCGTTTTTAACCGGAAGGCCTGGCTTTTATGTATTCTCTTCTCCCCTTTCTACAGCTGATTGTAATTTTATTAATTCTCCGCTGGTAGTGCCCACTTTCTATGAAATGGGAAAACAAAGTTTGGCCCTGCCAGATCTATATTATTCCCTGGGAGATCGATCAGAAGTAGATGTAAACATCCCTATGGCCCAGGATCAAATAATAAAGGTAGCCCGGGAGGGATATGAATTTATTCCCCTGCAGCAGTCTTTTGCAAAGAAAACACGCCTGACCTTTATAGATAATCCTGTTTTACACGGAACCTATGCTGTATTGGTAAAAGGCGATACACTAAAACAAATAAGTTTTAACTACCCACGTGAAGAGAGTAATTTGATCTATTCAGATCCCTCCAATATAGCTGAACTGGGCATCAAGGATAATATAGAAGATCTATTTACCGACCTGGCTGAGGAAAGTCGCGTAGAAACCCTTTGGAAATGGTTTATTATTTTAGCGCTGATCTTTATCCTGGCTGAAGTGGGAATTCAAAAATTCATTCGATGAATGTACTGCTAAAATCCGTTACCATCATTTCTCCCCTATCTCCGGAGTACCATAAGAAGAAAAGGGATATTCTGATTAAAAATGGCCGGATCGATAGAATTGCTACCTCCATTCGCGATGCGGGCAAGGTAAAAACCATTTCATTGCCAAATCTTCATGTTTCACCTGGTTGGTTCGATAGCGGAGTGTGCTTCGGTGAACCTGGATTTGAAGAAAGGGAGACTATTGCAAACGGACTTGATGTTGCCGGAAAAAGCGGATTTACCTCTATTGTCCTTCAGCCGAACACCAACCCCCTGCCTGACTCAAGTAGTGATATCGTTTTCATGAAGAAATCTGCCGTCAATGTGGCAACCAGACTACATCCTTTAGGTACGCTAACCGTCAATTCGGAAGGTAAGACCCTGGCCGAATTATTCGATATGCATCAAGCCGGCGCTGTAGGGTTTTATGACCATAAACGCCCGCAAGAACAAGGAAATATAGTAAAGATAGCACTTCAATACGCTCAAAACTTTGATGGGCTTGTCTTTAGTTATCCCCTGGATGCAGACCTGGCATCACAAGGGCTGGTACATGAAGGTGAAGTTTCAACAAGACTGGGGTTGAAAGGGATCCCGGCATTTGCTGAAGAATTGCGAATAAAACGGGATTTGGCTGTCCTGGAATATACTGGCGGTAAATTACATTTCCCGACTATCTCGACTGCTAGTGCTGTGGAATTAATAGCGGATGCGAAAGAAAAAGGCCTTGATGTTAGTTGTAGTGTGGCCCTTCAGAATCTCTGGAGTACAGATGAGGCCTTACATGAATTTGACAGTGATTATAAGGTGCGTCCACCATTACGTTCCGAGGCCGATAGAAAGGCGCTTAGGGATGGCCTGAGAAAAGGGATCATCGATATGGTCACTTCAGATCACACGCCCATTAATATCGAATTAAAACGGGTAGAATTCGAGCAGGCGGCCTATGGCAGCCTGGGGCTGGAAAGTATGTTTGGCATACTCAATTCCATCTATAGCACGCCCACAGCTATAGGGATCCTCTTGCGGGGTAGGGAACGCTTTGGCCTAAGGAGACCAATACTTGCCAAAGGGGAAGAAGCCGATCTTACCCTCTTCGATCCTGATGAGTACTATGTTTACACTCGCGACATGTGCCATTCTACATCCAAAAACTCCCTGTTTTTTGGAAGCAAATGTAAAGGGAGAGTATATGGCACCCTGGCCAATTCCATTCTAAATATACGGAAATGAGTACGGTTCCTAAAGGCAAAACGACGGCTATCGTTGCGTACTTGACCATTGTAGGCGCCCTGATTGCCATCACTATGAATTTAGAGCCCAAGCATGCCTATGCCCGCTTTCATACACGACAAGCTTTTGGATTGCATCTCACATTTATAGCATTTAGCTTATTCCTTAGTGTTTCATTCAATTTGTATGTCTGGGCTGGCCTGTATCTTTTTTATTTTATTCTTTGGGTATATGCGTTTTATTTGGCCCTCTCTGATAAGGTTACTCCTATTCCCCTGGTAGGCCATTATTTTCAAAAATGGTTTACATTTATTCAATAACATGAGCAACCCCCAACTGTCATTAATCCATCTGTACAAGCCTGCAGAATCCCCAACAGGGAAACAGCCTGCCGTATTCCTATTCCATGGCTATGGCAGTGATGAAGAAGATCTATTTTCCTTTGCTACAGAACTTCCTTCTAAGCTCGCTGTTATATCAGTTAGAGCACCCAGGCCCATGAGTCCGTTTGGAAATGCGTGGTACACCCTGAATTTGGAAGCACCGCAAGGGAAATGGAGCGATATAGAGGAGGCGCTAGAATCACGTGAAATGATCTTTTCATTTCTAGATGAGGCCATTGAAGCCTATGCCCTGGACCCTGAAAATATTAGCTTGCTGGGGTTTAGTCAAGGCGCAGTACTCGCATATGCCGTCGCTTTGTCCCGGCCCAAAAAGATCAGGAATTTAATGGCATTGAGTGGGTATATAGATCTGAAGGTGGTGGAAGACGGATTTCAGGAAAAGGCAATCGATAAATTGAATATTTATATCTCTCACGGACAGGTAGATCAGGTCATTCCGGCCGAATGGGCACAAGCCTCATCCGACACCTTAAAATCAATGGGCATAGACCACACCTATGAAGAATATCCTGTTGGACACGGTGTTTCCCCTCAAAACTTTTACTCCCTAAAAGAGTGGCTGGAGCGGCATATTTAGTTTGAACTGATGTATAGCAGGTGTTCCTTTACACTAAAATCAACATCCAGGTTGTCCTTCAACTCATAGGTGATAAGCAATTCTCCCCAATACTTTCCATCAGAAAAATCGGCGATAAGCCATTTATGGTTGAGTAATTTGATCTTATTGATCTTAAAATCCCCATTCATCCCCTCATAGGGGACCAATGGATTGTCTCCTTTCTGCTCATTGGATTCCAATAATCGATCTGAAATATACCCACCGGGGTTGTCGAGGTCCAGATGGTCGTAATAGGAAAGGGCATCGTCATTGTTTTCCAGTGAGAAATATTGCATATCGAGGATCTCAAACATCTGGTTTTGAAGCGAGTCTTTATAGGCGTCCTCCCGGGATTCAAGTGATTGGATCTTTGTAGACAAGGATTCAATTTGGCGGGATCCACTGACGCCCAGATATACGGCGGTTAACGCGGCAAATACGAACAAATACAAGAATATTTTGGCCTTCATAAGTTATATGTTGAGTTCTAAATTGTCATAAGCGAGGTGCACTCCTGGCGGTAGTTCTTTTTCCACTTCGGCATGGAATCCTAAATGGTGACTTATATGGGTTAAATACGCCGCCTCTGGTTGAACCTGATCAATAAAATCCAGGGCTTCATCCAAATTAAAGTGTGAATGATGTGGCTTTATTCGTAATGCATTTATGCATAGTGCTTTAACACCTTTTATCTTAGCTATTTCTTTATCTGAAATAGTCTTCATATCTGTCAGGTAAGCGAAGTCCCCAATACGGAATCCCAGCACCTGGAGTCGGTTGTGAAACCCTTCAATAGGAATGACCATTTTGCCGCTTAGGGCAAAAGGTTCATCTGCTTGTATCTCGTGATAGGCAATGGCCGGTGCTCCCGGATATCGGTCTTCATCTGCAAAAATATAATCAAAACGCCGTTTTAGCGATTCCTCTACCCGCTTGAGTGCATATACAGGTATATCGCCCTGGCGAAAAAAGAAAGGCCGGATATCGTCGATCCCAGCCGTATGATCGGCGTGCTCATGCGTAAATAATATGCCGTCTAAGCGCGGAATTGGGTGCCTCAGTAATTGCTGGCGGAAATCCGGGCCACAATCGATCACATAATTATAGGAATCCCATGAAACCAAAACAGAAACACGAAGTCGCTTGTCTTTGAGGTCAGAGCTCAGGCATACAGGATGATCGCTTCCAATTACGGGTATCCCCTGTGATGTACCTGTACCTAAAAAAATGATTCTCAAGCCCGATTTCTTTTGCCTCAAATTTATAATATAATTACTAACCAATCGTTCAAACTTTATACCTTTGTAGGGCAAATAATTGCTAATGGCTTCACAACCTAAGAAAGACCTCGCTTTCGAAAATATTCCTTCGATCAAAGCCAAAACTTTGCGAATTAATTTGAATCCGGATATTTACGGAACATTCGCCGAGATTGGGGCAGGACAAGAGACAGCGCGTCATTTTTTCAGAGCAGGTGGGGCATCAGGAACCATTGCAAAAGCGATGAGTGCTTATGATAAGCAATTTAGCGATGCCATTTATGGTATTGAAAAGGACGGCCGTTATGTGACCCAACCCCGGTTGAAGAAGATGCTGGATCATGAAATGGGGTTAATAGAACAACGTCTGGACCGATCAGAACATCCGGAACGCCTCTTTTTCACCTATGCCAATACCGTAGCTACTATTGATTTCTCGAAACGCTACAAAGGCCATGGTTGGATCGGGATGCAATTTCAATTAGATCCCGGTCAAACAGAATATAACGAAATTGTCATGCATGTCCGTTTTAAGCAAACGGAAGCCCGACTGCAACAGGAGACACTTGGTGTTGTTGGTGTGAACCTAATCTATGGGGCCTTTTTTAAGTACCATAAGCCGAGAAAATTTTTAAAATACTTGTATGACCATATCGATCGTGATACTGTCGAAATAGATATGGTCAACTTTTCAGGACCGAATTTTAAAAACGTAGATAATCGCCTGATGAGCTTGCAGCTTATCCGGAATGACATGACCGATGCAGTGATGTTTGGACCGGATGGGAACAACTTACTTCCTGCAACCGTCCTCTATAAAAAGAATATCCTTACGCTTCGCGGTAGTTTCCGACCGGTGACCAAGGTGAATATGGACATGTTCCAGAAATCCTATGATATTTTTATCCGCGAGCAGACCGTGGAAGAAGAAAAAACCATCGTGATCTTTGAGATCACACTGGCAAATTTGAAGGCATCCGGAGAAATTGATGAGCGCGATTTTATGGATCGGGCCCAATTATTATGCTCCCTCGGGGGTACGGTAATGATCTCAAAATTCCAGGAGTACTACAAATTGGTTGAGTATTATAATAACTATACTAAAGCTCGTTTAGGCCTTACAATGGGCGTTAGCAACCTGATAGATGTATTCGATGAAAAGTACTACCGACACTTGAGCGGAGGTATTCTGGAGGCCTTTGGTAAACTCTTTTTCAAAAATCTAAAAGTATATCTCTATCCTATGAAGGATAAGAATACCGGGCAGATCCTGACCTCGAACAATATTAAGGTTCACCCGAGGATGAAAGAGTTATATAAGTTCTTCAAATACAACGGGAAGGTGATGGATATTATTGACTACGACCCGGATATACTCCATATCTTTTCAAGGGATGTGCTTAGACGGATCGCAGCCAAAGAAGATGGATGGCAGGAAATGCTTCCCGAAGGTGTAGCCGAATTGATCACTAAGAACGAGCTGTTTAAAACTGCCGAGACATTAGAGCCTGAGACGCAATCTGAAGAAAAAAGCTAGTCCAATTCTAACTGGGCAGCGTGATCTCTCGTTTTCACCTTGTCTATCCGTTGTACAACAACACCATCCTCATCTAATACGAAAGTCTTCCGATGGATCCCATCAAATGATCGACCCATAAATTTCTTAGGACCCCAGACGCCAAAGGCATTAATAACTTCATGCTCGGTATCTGCCAGTAAAGGGAATGGAAACTCATATTTATTCTTGAAATTAGACTGTTTGCGCTGGTTGTCTGCACTCACGCCTAAAATTGCATAGCCCTTATTGAGGATCTCTTTATAATGATCACGTAAATTACAGGCCTCTGCCGTACATCCTGGTGTATTGGCTCGAGGATAGAAAAATACAATAAGTTTCTTTCCTTTGTAATCGCTTAGGCGAACCTGGTTACCTTGTTCGTCATAAACAGTAAATTCGGGAACGACATCTCCAACATTCAAAGTATTCATTTATTATAATTGTTTAATTATTTTTGAATAAAGTTAAACAAATATGACGAAAAAAGAAAAGGTTCAGTTTATTATTAACACTTTAGAGCAATTATATCCTGAGATCCCGATCCCTTTAGATCATAAAGACCCATATACCCTGCTGATCGCCGTACTTCTCTCTGCGCAAAGTACGGATGTTCGTGTAAATCAGATCACCCCTCTCCTATTTAATCGTGCATCTACCCCTTGGGAAATGGTAAAACTCAGCGTAGATGAGATCAGGGAGATCATCAAGCCAGTAGGGCTATCCCCCACTAAAGCTAAAGCCATTCACACCTTATCGGTTATTTTACTAGAAAAATACAAGGGGCAGGTACCTGAAAGCATGGTGTTATTAGAAGAATTGCCAGGTGTAGGCCATAAAACCGCCAGTGTAGTGGTTTCACAAGCTTTTGGTATCCCGGCTTTTCCAGTGGACACCCATATACACCGACTCATGTATCGCTGGGGTTTGACAAATGGAAAAAATGTAATTCAAACAGAAAAAGATGCTAAGCGACTCTTTCCGAAAGAGTTATGGAATACGTTGCACTTGCAGATCATTTGGTATGGAAGACAGTATAGCCCTGCCCGTGGCTGGGATATCGAGAAGGATGTGATAACAAATACAGTCGGTAGGAAGTCGGTAATTAAGGAAGGATGGACAATAAAAAAGGCCCGCAAGTAGCGGGCCGTTTGTTTTAGTTCAAGTGCGTTTCAAATTGAAACTTTTGATATCTTGTTATTCTCAGGGACTGTGAAAAGGCGATCAAAAAGTCTATCTTCTCTTTACTAACTTCCCAAATTTCGCAAGCGTTCTGTTCTTCTGAGTAAATTTTTTCCATGCGTTTTCATACTAGTTTATGTAAGAATAACGCAACTAAAATAGAATTATTGTTTACTCCGGGGAATCGTTTTTAATTGGTCAGAACGATTCTATTTTTCTCAATGATCTTACGTAAGTTTATCAATGCATAACGCATTCTTCCCAAGGCTGTATTAATACTCACACCCGTATTTTCTGAGATCTCCTTAAAGCTCATATCCCGGTATATACGCATTAGTAATACTTCCTTTTGATCTTCGGGTAACTCGTCGATCAAAATTCCCAGATCACTGTCGATCTGATTCTTTATGATCTGACTCTCTGCATTAAGTCTGTCATCTGATATCACAGAGAAGATGTTGAAATCATCACTACTTTCAAACTTAGGCATCCTTCTGTTCTTCCTGAAATAATCAATGATCAGGTTGTGTGCGATACGCATCACCCAGGGAAGGAATTTACCTTCTTCATTATACGAACCTTTTTTAAGGGTTTTAATAACCTTTATAAAGGTGTCCTGGAAAATATCTTCGGCAATGTCGCGATCTAAAACTTTAGAATAGATAAAACTGGTAATTCTTTGGTTGTGTCGGTTGATCAGTATTTCCAGTGATCTCTCATCACCTTCGATATAATTGCTAACGAGAATAGAATCATCTTTTTTTTGTAAATCCATTTGAGTGTTATTTGGTTAAGATCGATGCCTCTTTGGTGTTCTGGGGAAAAAAGGGCTCCTAGTATTAGTTAATTAGTTTTTGATGTTAATTCCGGAACTAAAGTAGATAAAGAGCTATGCGGATGAAAAACTATGTTGTGTAACCCCCAAAAAATGATGTCAAACACCCTTTTTAGCAATTTCTGTACAATAATTCATTAGAAAAACAGTTGCTGCAGGCTTGCTGCAGCCCTGGCAGATATATTCGCCATGTTCCCGTTCATAGGTGCGCAATATGAACAGAACAAAGGCGGAATCCGAAAAGCCTGGAAAGAGTAGGTAACAATAGATTATATAATATGAGTAAAATAGCTTTAATAGGTATCACACTTATCTCCTTACTAACGTTTTCAGGGAATTCCCTGGAAAACGGGCGGACTGGGGATAATTCATATACCCAACTTGACAAAACCCATGACCTGGTTACAACTTTAGAATATATAGAAGCCGGAGACGATTGCACAGTCACTACACATGGGTATGCATTTGTCGATGGCGTTGCTGTTTATTTGGAACTAAGTGTAACCGGACCATGCGATTCCAGCTTGGCAGATAAGGTAAGAGCAGCCATACGGGCACTTAGAGGAATTAAATAAAAAATAATTTTAAAATAGTATCAATGAAGATTTACAGTAAAATAGTACTAGTGATAATGGCTTTGTCATTTACATTGAGCGGATACGCAAGTAATGAGTTGCCAGATTTTGAGGATTATGCCAATTATCTTCAGATAGAAATTGAGACCGAATCCAGCGTGATAACCATAGAACACGGATTTAAGACTTCAGAAGAGTTATTCGCTCACAATACTTTTGATTTACTATCATCCATTAGCCTGGTAGATGAATTCTGTACAGTTTCAATTACGGTAAAGGTACGGGTTGGTGTGGATTCAAATTTTATTGAAGTTTCCGCAACTGTCAGTGATATCCCCTGCGCCGATGTGGCCGCTGTGGCAAAAAGAACCATTGCACAGCTGAAGGCAGGTATTCAGTAATATAGAAAGCAGTAAGGCGTTTAAAAAGGTCTTACTGCTTACATTCAACCATATGAGTAAATATTTCAGCTTCCTGATTTGCTTTTTATACATATGTCAGGTAATGTCTCAAGAACAAAATTTAAAAATCGACTATGATCTTTATATCACGGGGTTTTCTTTGTCTAAGAAGAGTTCAGAGTTGTTTGTGACTGATGATTTTTCTCTTTTTATATGGAACGATACCATTAGCAAAGTTGAAGAAACCGAAACCGAAGAAAATCTACTGAAATTTACGATTGAATTATCAGATTCGATCGGAACCATTAATTACTATTCAAAAAAAGAGGATTCAATATTTACACGTTCTGTTGGATTAGATGAAGTACATGTAGTAAAAGAGAAAAGAACAGTAATTGCCTGGGAGCTTCATCCCGAGACAAAGACCATAGGAAAATTCACCTGCAACAAAGCCAGCTGTACTTTTCGCGGACGTACTTATGAAGTATGGTATACTCCGGAAATTCCAGTTTTCTATGGACCCTGGAAGCTTCACGGCTTACCCGGCCTTGTTATGGAAGTAAAGGACAAGGAGGACATGCTGCAGGCCTATTTCAAAAAAATAAGTCGAACCGACAAAGATCTTGTCCCATACCTCAGCGCCTTACAAACGGGTAAGATCATTAGTATCGAAGAATACGCTGAAATCCAAAGGAAACTAGGGGATGAACTTGTAAAAAAAATGAAGCTAAGCTTTCCAAGGGAATTAAATATGTCAATTGACGGTATTAAACAAGATCAACTTGAGCGGGAGTTTAATTGATTTCCTATTAATGAGATCCCACCTGAGAAATTCACTACTCCTCATTCTTGCCTTCCTGTTTATAATCGAAGGAGTTGCTCAGGTAAAGCTTAGTGGCACGCTCACAGATCCTGATTCGAATCCGACTCCTGGAATTGCCGTTTTATTGAGACCAAGAGATAAAGATAATGTCGTCGCGTATACATATAGTAATGAGGATGGCTACTACGAGCTCACAATCACGAGGGTCGGTGAATATTTACTTACCCATCAGGGAATGGGCTTTAAAAGTCAGAATCGGCCTATTGCAGTCAGTTCGCCTACCGATAAGCCTATACAGCAGGATTTCACACTAACACCTAAGGTCTTTGAACTATCCGAAGTTGAAATTAATGCCGAGCTTCCTATACTTATAAAAGAAGACACCATCTCTATAAACACCAAAGTCTTTGTCGATGGAACAGAGGAAGTGGCCGAAGATATCTTAAGGAAGCTTCCGGGCATTGAGGTCTCCAATGACGGATCCATCAGTGTACAGGGAAAACCAGTTGAGAAGGTTTTGGTAGAGGGAGACGACTTATTTGAGAAAGGCTATAAACTCCTGACCAAAAACCTGAATGCCGGTGTTATAGATAAAGTAGAAATTTTAGAGCATTTCTCTGATAATCCACTTTTAAAGAACATCCAGGAAAGTGACAAAGTAGCCCTGAACCTCACATTAAAAGAAGATCAGAAATCTACCCTCTTCGGGAATACAAGCTTGGGAGCCGGTACTGAAGAATTTTACGAAGCCAAGATTAACTTGATCTCCTTCCAGGAAAAAAGCAAGTACTACCTCTTTGCCAACGCCAACAACAGGGGCATTGATGCTACAGGGGATATTTACCAGCTAGTGTATCCAGATATCTTCACAGCAGCCACTTTTGTAGGAGATGGGGAAAGTGCTGATCGTTATCTGGGGATCACTATGCCCACTCCCAACCTTAAACAGTCGCAGTACAAATTTAATGATGCAGAACTGGTTTCCTTCAATAGTATTTTCAATCCCGGCAAAAAGATCAAATTAAAAGCCATGGGATATTTCACTTCGGATGAGAATTCTTATTTGTCTGAAAGCATCTATCAATTTGATGTACCACCAATTACTTTTACCAATACCGAATTGTATGAGCTCCGTAAGTACACCCAAGTGGGCTATGCCAAATTGGATGCGCTGATTACCTTAGGAAAAGACCAGAGGCTGGACTATATCGGTCGGTTTAATAAAGGAGATTTCCGGGATCGTGCCTCCCTCCTTTTCAATGCAACAGCCTTACAGGAAGAGGCAAGCGTAGAAACTAAATTTACGGATCAGAGGATGACTTACACCCGCAGAATTGCGGATAAAGATGCGTTTCAGTTAACAGGAAGGTATATATATGATGAAAAACCCGAACGTTATGATGTGAATACCTTTCTCTACCAGGAATTATTCCCTGACCAAACAAACATTGAGGGAATACAACAAAATAACTTCAACAAACTCAATTTTGCCGGCCTGGAAGGCACCTATATATTGAACAGACCCAGGAATTATTTGGAGCTCAGTGCTGGGATGAGCTCTCGGAATCAACACCTTAAGTCGGATTTGCTCTTGCGAGAAAACAATGGTGATTTTCAACTTGTAGGTGGTGATTTTACCAATCGTCTCAAAATTCAACTAGACGATTTTTATACCAAAGTGAGATACAAATATTCCTTTAGGAAATTTCAGCTAAAAGCGGATCTTGCCCTTCATCAATACACTAATATAAAGGAAGAAGCAGGTACAGAATCAAAAGATACCCCCTTCGTTCTTGTTCCACGATTAGGATTTATCTGGCTCCCTAATAAGAAACTCAATTTTATCGCCAGTTATAAGTACGATTCCAGTCCCATCGTTGCCAGAGACCAGCGACCTGGTTTTATTTTGACGAGCTATCGACATTTTGGTCGGGGCTACGCTACTTTTGAGCTGTTGCCTGGCAGCTATTGGTTCACTGGGTTGAATTATGGGGGTTGGGCCGATGCATTCTCCCTAAATGCTTCCTTCTTCCTAAATAGCAACAAAGAATATTTGAGCACTAACAGTCTAGTTGACTCCAACTACAGCCTGTCAGAACAAATACTTTTAGATGGTAAACAGTTTTTCGGGGCTTCTGTGAACATGAATCAATATCTTAAAAATCTATCCTCGAGTATTCGTTTGAAACTCAGCTATAATAAGAATGAGTATGAAAACATTATCAATAATTCTGACCTCAGGTCGCTCAATATTGAGTCTTTTACCTATGGCGGGGAATTCAAAAGTATTCTGACCTCATCTCTTGATTTCAATATCGGCACGGAATGGGTGCGCAGCGTTGTAAATTCGGGAACCGAGTCCGTAAATCTGGACAATAGCTCCTTCCTGGATCTTATATGGCAACCCAGTGGGAACTTTAATATATCCTTGAAGAATGAACGCTATTATTTTGGCAGCTTGTCCTCGGATAATTCCTTTTATTTCTCAGACCTTGAGACCCGATATAAAGTAATCCCAAATAAACTCACATTACATTTCTTAGCATCTAATATTTGGGATACAGATTCATTTCGTAATTACACCATCAACGAAACCGGTTTTAATAGTACAAATTTCCGATTGTTGCCGCGCTACTTTTTCCTCAAGGCCGATTATCGATTTTAAAGTGCGCCTAGTATTTACCAATCTATACCTGTACTCCCATTCTGTGATAAGATCTCATTTGTCTTACTAAAATGGGTATTGCCAAACCATAGGCCCCTGTTAGCACTTAAAGGAGAAGGATGGCCCGAAGTGAGAATATGATGCTTATCGGCATTGATCAGGGAAGCTTTTTTCTTAGCATAACCGCCCCAGAGTAAAAATACTATTCCCTTTTTTTCAGTGGACAAGGTGCTGATCACGGCGTCAGTAAAGCGCTCCCAGCCCTTGCCTTGGTGGCTGCCGGCCTGGTGGGCTCTCACAGTGAGTGTCGCATTCAGCAACAATACTCCTTGTTTTGCCCATCGCTCCAAATTGCCACTTTGAGGATAAGGCACATGCATATCCGATGCTACTTCTTTAAAAATATTGATAAGGGAAGGTGGAAAAGGGATCCCATCCCGTACAGAAAAACACAAGCCATGTGCCTGGCCAGGTCCGTGATACGGATCTTGCCCAATGATCACGATCTTGGTCTTATCAAAAGGAGAATGGTCAAAGGCAGCGAATATTTCCTTTCCAGGTGGAAAACAACGCTGTGATTGGTATTCTGTTTTGACGAATTGTGCGAGGTCTATGAAGTAGTCCTCGGCAAATTCAGTCGATAAATGGGATTTCCAGCTAGGGTCTATGCGAACATCCATGCATGTAATAAATCTGGCGTAAAAATAGCCGATTTATACACCCAGGACAAATACTTCGCTTTAATCGGAATATTGAGTCTGAGCCAATTGATTTTGGACTATTTCCTCCTGGCTCTCTCGCTGAAGCAAGCTATCGAGATAGCCTTTAGTTGTCTTGTTCTTGCCCAATCCATGAGCCTTTGTCGCCCAAACAATAGCTTCCTTTAACTGGCCATTATATTCAAACCATACGGCCAGATTGTGACAAGCTCTTTGCCTAATACGATCTTTTGGGTTATTTACTTCCTTTTCCCAAAGAAGTTTTACTTTATCCCAATCCTCATTTAAAGCGTGCTCTTGTGCCTCCTCTAAAAGAGGTGAACCTTTGATGAAGTATATACGTGGAATCTTTTTCTCCATGGGCTTAAGGCGAGAACCGTAATACGTACCACTCATTTTACCCTGATATACAACATCATCAAATCGGGAGCCTAAATCCTCTAGAGCGCGAACCGGTGTTTTTCCCTGCCCTATTGATATAATTTCCTCACGGGACGAAAATTCATCCAATATTTTCTGACTCTTTGGTTCATAGATCCGCCAACCATTTTCGATCAATGTCTCAACAGTGAGCTCGTGACCGCGAACTTTATTTTCAACGCGTATCAGGTCCAAAGCCAAATAGGATGTCTTTTTTAGCTTGACTTCTGTATCCGTTTCGTAATTAGCAAGTGCAAAAATGGCATCCACCTCATGTTTTTCGCAAAGGTCAGCAATACTCTGCCATGCCACTTGCTTAGGTTCTGTTCCTAACCCGATTAAAACCTGAGGTGTTTCCGGTATTAAGACTACTTCATCAAATCTAGCATCTGCCTCAAGCGTTTCCTTAAGTCCATTCAGGGCCGCATTTACACCACTTTCTGTTAAGCGACTATCTTCTCGAATCAAGTAAGATGTAATGTTATCCTTGGAATTTTCAGCAGCTTCAGGATTGCTGCTGTTGATGATCCCGATACAGCTCAACTCATCTTCAAGGTTAATGGCGGCTGGTTCCAAAGCCGTAACTTCTAAATTACTAGTCGCCCCGCATGAGGATAATAGCCCTACAACTAATAGTCCCAAGATAAATTCTAGACTGCGTGTCATGCTAATTCGGATTTCTTATGACGCCTATAGAGACATCACCATATATTTCTATTATTTACACGTTTTTTCAGCCCGAATATTGTACTAAACCACTATAAATGTTGTCAACGCAGCCATTCTGTTCATATAATGATCCCAATACCAACTACCTCGACGTAATTAGCGTACATTTTTTAAGAAATCGCCCATAATTCCTACCTTTACGGGCCCAATAGTAATCATGCATATACCTGCAAAAACACTTACCGATTTAGAGTTTCCGGTAGTCTTAGAGCAGCTGGCAGCTCATTGTATCACCGAAGCCGGCGCTAACGCTGCTGCTAAGATCGTTCCCATCAAGGAAGAAGGGCTCATCCTAAACGCCCTTGGGAAAACCAAGGAATACCTGGATTCTTTTGAGCTTGATACAGTCATTCCAAACCACCGGTCATTCCAAACCACGGTTTTGACCCAATTGACAATGAAATCAGGTTGTTGGGCATTGAAAACACCTCCCTTGAAGTTGATGGATTTCGCCGGATCCTAGGTATTTGCCGATCCGGAACCTTGCATCGAAAATTCTTTAAAAAGCAAAAGATGATCTTTCCGCTCTGGGCGGAAGAAACGGCAAAGATCGAGGACTCCAAGTTTATAATCGATGAGATAAAAAAGGTCATTGATCGCTTTGGGGAGATACGAGACGATGCATCTCCGGAATTAAAGGAGATCCGCAAGGACATTCAAAGTGTTCGTACGAAACTCAATCAGAGTTTTGCCTCGGCCCTAAGCAGGTATAAGGCACAGGATTACCTGGATGAGATTCGTGAGTCGACAGTAGATTCTAAGCGCGTACTGGCGGTCAAGGCCATGTATCGGAAAAAGGTGAAAGGGAGTGTTTTAGGCTCCTCAAGGACAGGAAGTATTGTATTTATTGAGCCGGATGCCGTTATGCAACACAGTCGCGCTCTGAATAATCTCATTTTTGATGAACAGGAAGAGATAAGGCGAATTCTGAAAGAGCTGACAGAATTCATCAGGCCATTTACACCCCTCATTGTTCAGTATGTAGCCTACTTAACACAAATGGATGTCTGCAGCGCAAAAGCCAAATATGCAAAAGAGCTCAATGCGATCTTGCCTCAAATCAATGACGAAAAAAGGCTATCGCTAAAAGATGCGTACCATCCCCTGCTCTATCTGAGCAACAAACAGAAAAAAGAAAAGACCTGGCCACAATCCTTAGAATTTCATGCAGAGAACAGGATCCTGGTGATATCCGGGCCTAATGCAGGTGGTAAGAGTATTACACTGAAAACGATCGGGCTCTTACAACTCATGCTGCAAAGCGGCTTGCTGATCCCGGTAGACAAAGAGAGTTCTTGGTGCTTCTTCAGCAATATCCTAAGCGATATTGGAGATAACCAGTCCATTGAAAATCACCTTAGCACCTATAGTTACAGGCTCCAAAACATGAAGAGCTTCCTACAAAAATGCACCCGGAATACCTTATTTCTGATCGATGAGTTTGGAACGGGAAGTGATCCCGAACTTGGAGGAGCCTTGGCAGAGGCTTGCTTAGAAGTATTTTACGACAAGGGATCTTATGGTGTAATCACCACGCATTACGCAAATTTGAAGCTGTTAGCTGATGAGCTGCCACATGCTACCAATGCCAATATGTTATTTAATTCCCGCACCCTCCAGCCTACATTCCAATTACAATCAGGACAGCCTGGAAGTTCCTTCACATTTGAAGTAGCCCAACAGATCGGGATCCCTTACAGTTTGATCAATAAGGCAAAGAAAAAAATTGAACGTGGTAAA
>CAMYJF010000015.1:84552-113080 GCA_947258555.1 uncultured Eudoraea sp.
GGCTCGCAGATGCAGAAAGAGGAAGCTAAGGCACGGGAAGAATCGCAAAAATTAAATACGCTCAATGCCAAATTAAAGGCCAAATTGGAAAGCTACCAGGAATTGTACGATCACAATCAACGCATGATATTGTTAGGGGATAAAGTAGACCATATCGCCTCTAAATATTATAAACACAAGAAAAAAAGACAAGTGGTTTCCGAATTGCTGCACCTGATCGAAACGGAAAACAGTAAGCGTGCTAAAAAAACAAAGCAAACCAAGCCAAAGAAAGTAGTTAACAAGAAGGAAGTTGCTAAGGCAATTGAAAAAGAAATTCAGGTTATCCGCAAAGAAAAAGCTAAAACTAAACCGGTTATACCTAAGCCAAAGCCAAGGCCCGACTTCAAAATTGGGGATCGGGTGCGTATGCTCGAGGGCAAAGCCGTTGGCAGCATTGATAGTCTGGAAAAAAATAAGGCCGTTGTGAATTACGGTCGCTTTACAACTAATGTGAGTGTTGATCAATTAGAACTTGTTCAACGTAAATAGTAACCCCAAATGAAACAGCAGAAACAGATCATTTTATTCGATGGTGTCTGTAATCTTTGTAATCGACTTGTGCAGTGGGTCATCAAAAGAGATAAGAATGATACCTTTCGATTTGCTCCTTTGGAGAGTAAAATAGGACAGCAATTACTGCAAGAACAAAATCTGAACCCAGATGGGATGGATACTATTGTCCTGATCCAACCCTTTTCCGGACATACTACCAAATCTACAGCCGTCTTAAAAATAGGAAGGGCTTTTGGAGGAATCTACCGCATGCTTTTACTGCTTCAGATACTACCTAAGTTTCTAAGAGATCCAATATATGATTGGGTGGCCAAAAATCGCTATAAGTGGTATGGTAAGCAAGACCGGTGTATGATCCCAACGGCAGAGATCCAGATGAAGTTCCTTGGGGAGATCAACTCAGATTCCGAAGAATAAAATCAAGTGTTTTATTGGAATTCCTATCTTGTTCAAAGGCGTGATTCCTATGAATAAGTGGGGCAAGCAAGCCAATTTCCTTTAAATATTGAATGCTGTCCAAATAGTCGATCGAAACTTTTCCGGTCAGCAAGAGATCCAGGGGTGCACCAGAGGTGTACATATCATATACCTTTTTTAATCCACTCAGATAAAGCCTGTCTTTTGTAAAACCGCCTCCACGATGAGCTCTTAAGGTGATACTAAACGCGTCATTTCGATTTAGTTTATACTGATTGTGAATCATGTCGAAAGTAGTTCTGAAATCGTAACCTTTGCTTAAACCATCAGAAGCTAAAACCCTATAAGATAATTCCTTAAGTCTCCTTAATGTCAGAGCGCCACTCTTGTATTCGCTCAGTACAGAAAGACCTTCCTGAGTTTCTACATTCTTAGGAAAGCCATTGGCAAATATTTTTAAGGGTTGTTCCAGTCCATTAAAAGTGGTGACCAGGTGTACCCCTATTTCATGATTGGCAAGCGTGAGCAGCTGATTTTTGCTAAACATCGCGTTCCTTTTTAGCAACAAGGTCTTGTTGATGTTACTAACCATGGCATCTGCAGCGATATGTGTCGCAAATTTGACCTGGAGCGGAAAATCATAAGCCAAGCCAAAATCTTCAAAATAGGCCTTTGCCTCTTCTCCTGTAAAGATCTTTTCCATTTCAGGGCCAAGGGGTTCTTCATCAAAATGCAAAATAAATTGCGCATTCTGAACATCCTTTTCCGTAGGCGTTCCATAAATGCGGAGAGAATTGTAATAGAACTCGTCTTCTATGCCAATCGTACTAATACACTGCACCATATTGGAATAGAAATAGATCACATCACGATACAAAGCTTCTAACTGCGGATCTGCAAGTCTGTCCGGGCGTTGGGAAAAGAAAAGTCGCTGTAACTTCAGCGGGTCGAATTTTAGTTTAGGGTATTTAAAATGAGGCTCCTCATTGAACTTAGAGGCAAAGAAGCGTTGCTTTTCCTTCTCAATATTGATAGGGTTTACAGAACTCAGAAGTTCAATGCGCCTCACAAGCCGGTCCAGGTTTGAATCCATTTCAAAAACCTTGGCATAACGCTGCTGAAGTTCAGATTTTGTGGAATGTGTCCTCATATATTTGCTTGCTCGAATTCTTTGGCCTGCAAAGGTATCATTTCTTTTAATTGTGCTTCCACGGCTGCGACCACTTCCGGATAGATCGTGCCGTTCATTTCATCGCAGTAAACTTTAGCAATTTCCGTGGCCAATACCAGCGTATTGTTAAAGGTCCCGGTTATATAACGCAAAAAGAAGCCGTTTCCTTGAAATGTGTCATTGATTTTTGCAGTTGATTTTATTTCGTTAGGCAAATTCATTTCAGACAATTTTAACCGCCAGGATTCAACTACAGATCCAAATCGATCATTATCTATATTCTTGGTGCCCAGATTCCAGGTAGGCACCTCCCTATCCCATCGAACCCAATTATAGCTGTGCATATCAAATACGATACATTTCTCAAATTTCTGCTCCAGCGTTTCAACAAGAGCGTGTACTACTTCATAAAATGTCCGGTGTTTGGCCAGGCTCAGGTCATATTCCTCCTTAGATAAGGGTGTCTGCCAAAGTTGTTTCCCCCAGGCATCGGTATAGATGGCTCCATCCGGGGAGCGGTTCAGATCATATTCAAACCTGCTGTCGCAACCCGCGATCACTATGGGCATGGTACGCACCATTTCGCGTGTACACGGATCTTCCTCGTACCAGCGTTCGTACTCTGTATGCAGGCAATTTTCCCATAGGGACCTTCTGAACTGGTGCCCATCATGGACTGCACCACATAGATAGGGCACATACTTTTTAATAGACAGCGTAAAGGAATAATCATCGGCTACAGCATCAAAAATGTCTCCAGCCTTGATCTTTCTGATGATCTCCGCAGCAGTTAATCTAAGCATTCTCCACTTCGTTTCGTAAGCGCGATCTGCGGTCGAATGCCTGGAGTTTATCAATTACCTGGCGCTCTACAAAATCGATCACTTTGGACTGGATCTTTGTTTTGTAAACTTTGTTCATATAGGTAACACCTCCGGGCGACATGACATTGACCTCTACTAATTTGCCCCCGATCACATCGATCCCGACAAAATACAAGCCATCTTTAACTAATTTGGGACCGATCTGCTTGCACAGTGATCGTTCTTGTTTGGTCAGTGTATGCCTGGCCACAGAACCCCCTGCTGAAACATTAGACCTGTGGTCTTCGCTTCCGGGGATCCGGCGCATCGCCCCAATAGGTTCCCCATTGAGTAATAGGATACGTACATCGCCTTTATCAGCCCCTTCAATATACTCCTGAAGAATTACATAGTTGGAACTGCCGTCCTGATTTGTGACATAAAAATCGAGCAAGGATTTAATATTGTTCATCGCCGATCTTTCGATCAAAATAACGCCAGAACCTCCAAAACCGTTTAAAGGTTTTAAGATCATCTTTTCGGCTTTAGATTCTTTTACTTGTCGGACCAGGTACTCCTTGTTCTTGGATACATGGGTTGCCGGAATAATATTGCTATGGCTGTCGCCAAAAGCAGCGGTATACAATTTGTTGTTTGCCTCGCGAAGGCCTTGTAAGGAATTAATGATAAAGACATCGTCTTTTACGGAATCCAGGAAGTTCAGCATAATTGGATCCAAAGGCGGATTTGCCCTCATAAAAATCACATCAAAACCAGCCAGTGGTAGCATTTCTTCGCGTATGCTTGCTTGCTTATAAAAGCTCTTTAAACTGGCGGGGACTTTCTCCATTCTGTTGACAACCGTGCAAAATGCGTTGGTCACACTATTTCGTATTGTCAAGTTGGCCGGTGTACACAGCGCAACTCCGTGATTTCGTTTAACACACTCATGGATCAATGCAAGACTCGTATCATTAGCTGCATCGATCTGCTCCCAGGGGTACATTAAAAAACAAATATTCATATCAGGCTTATTTGACTTCTTCATAATAATCATCCCAATCTTCAACCTTGGGTTCTCCAAGTTTTCCAACAGATTTGGCAACCACCATAGAAACCGTGGCATCGCCTGTCACATTTATCACAGTTCTGCACATATCCAAAGGTCTGTCTACCGCAAAGATAAGCGCCAAACCAATGGCCAATTTATCTGCCGGAAACCCGATCGATTCCAAAACGATCACCAGCATTACCATCCCTGCTCCAGGCACAGCTGCAGAACCAATTGAAGCTAGAAGCGCTGTAAGTACGATGGTCAATTGATCGCCAAGGGTCAGGTCAAAAGCCAAAGCTTGTGCGATAAACACGGCAGCAACTCCCTGGTACAAACTTGTGCCATCCATATTGATAGTGGCACCAACCGGTAAAACAAAACTCGAAACTTCCTTATCTACGCCAATATGTTCTTCTACCCGCTCCATGGTTACCGGCAGGGTCGCCGCGCTTGAACTAGTTGAAAAAGCCAGCAATTGAGCCGGACTGATCTGTTTGAGAAACCAGAATGGGTTTTTCTTGGTATAGCTCCCTACCACCACGGCATAGAAAACGACCAATAAAAATAATCCCAGGACAACAACACCGGCATAACGCAAGAGTGCAATTAGTAAGTCAGGATCTCCTGAGGAGACGACTACATTCGCCAGCAGTGCAAAAACAGCGAAAGGCGCCGTTAACATGATCAGGTCTACCATCTTTAGAACAACGAAATTTAAGGAATCAAAAAAATTCTTTAGCGGCTTAGCGCGTTCCTCCCCGATCAGCAACATAGAAATGCCCAGGAATATGGTGAAGAAAATAACCTGTAGCATAAGCTTGTTTTCACTCAACGCCTTAATGGCATTATCAGGAACCATGTCTTCTAAAAACCCCAGCGGACGCTGTCGCTGACGCGATGCCTCCTCTAATTTAGAGGTAACGGCCGTATCCGTAGCATAGGTTTCTGTAAGCTTGGTGATGGTTTCTTCGGAGATGCCATCTCCCGGTTTGAGGACATTGACCAATAGTAAACCGATAGTGATCGCCACAACTGTGGTAACCACATAAATCGAGATCGTTCGAAGCCCGATGCGTCTGAATTTTGATATATCCTTCAGATCTGAGATCCCTTTAACCAAAGAGGCAAGTATAAGCGGGATTGCGATCAATTTCAGAAGCTTGACAAAAATGGTGCCGAAAGGATTGATCCAATCCTGGACGAATTCACGGCCCCAGTCGGGATACGTCATAGCGAATCCAAAAACCAGGCCTAGCAACATGCCTATTAATATTTGCCAATGAAGTTCGAGCTTGCGCATAAAGTTTATTTTACGAAGAAAGATAGTGTTTTGACATGAAATCCCATCAGCAGATTAGATTCTTGAGGAACGATTCAAAAGCGTAAAATCGGCCAGGACTAATGCGGCCATGGCCTCCACTATGGGTACTGCACGCGGCACAACACATGGATCATGCCGACCTTTTCCCTGGGCCTTGACTTTATTCCCCTCCTTATCTATGGTGTCATATTTCTGTAATATCGTTGCTACAGGTTTAAAAGCCACACTAAAATAGATATCCATACCATTGCTTATGCCTCCCTGAATACCTCCGCTGAAATTAGTCTGTGTGGTCCCATCTGAATTATAGCTATCATTGTGCTCAGAGCCCTTCATTCGTGTGCCTGCAAATCCGCTTCCGAATTCAAATCCTTTTACGGCATTAATAGAAAGCATGGCTTTGCCAAGCTGGGCGTGCAGTTTGTCAAATACCGGCTCTCCTAGTCCGATCGGTACATTCTTGATCAGGCAGCTAACGACACCTCCAATGGTGTCTCCTACCTTCCGAACCTCTTTAATATGGGCTTCCATGGCTTGGGCTGTATTCGGATCCGGGCATCGAACCGGATTATTCTCTGCTTCCTGCAGATCCAGTGTATCCCATTTCTTTTCCAGATTGATATCTCCTGCCTGGGTGACGAAGGCCTGGATTGTAACACCGGATAATAATTGTTTGGCTACAGCACCAGCTACTACCCTGCAGGCGGTTTCACGCGCTGAGCTCCGACCGCCACCCCGATAGTCACGATCCCCATATTTCTTATCATAAACAAAATCTGCATGACTGGGCCTGTATGAATCCTTGATATGATCGTAATCTTTTGATTTGGGATTGTCGTTCTGTATTTCAAATCCAATCGGGGTTCCTGTCGTCTTCCCCTCAAAGATCCCGGAAAGAAAAGAAACCATATCAGATTCCTTCCTTTGGGTGACAATGGCCGATTGGCCGGGGCGTCTTCTGTCTAGATCTGATTGTATGGCATCCATATCCAGGCTAAGGCCGGCAGGACATCCGTCAATGATGCCTCCGATGGCCGGACCGTGGGATTCCCCAAAAGTTGTAAGTCTGAATAAGCGTCCGAATGTATTCCCCATACGATGCTGATTGGGCTTTAAGCCGCTAAAGATAGGCGTTAAAAATGGTCGAAAAAAATTGAGTCATAAATCGGCAACTAACTCCTGCGTAATGCATTTCTGAGGATGGAAACAGGATGTTCCGCTTTTACATCTGTGCCATCCAGGATCTGGTGTCTGCAACTGGTGCCGGCAGCTGCCACGATCACCTCCTTGCCTTTAGATCTTATGTAAGGAAATAGGATCAGGTTGCCGATTTCCATACTCACATCATAATGCTCTTTTTCATAGCCAAAAGAACCGGCCATACCACAGCAACCGGACGGTATATAATGAACCCGGTAATTCGCAGGTAAACCCAGCACCTGTAATGTTTTACCTGGATCCGATAAGGCCTTTTGGTGGCAATGCCCATGAACATGGACGATACATTCCTCATCAGTGAATTTAGGGGATGAGATCCTGCCAGCCTCCATCTCCAATGCCAGGAATTCTTCCAGCAGGAATGTCCTGTTCTTAATTCGATTCACTTTCTCAGTTTCTATGCCAAATCGTTTGAATTCGTCCCTCAAGGTCAGGATAGCAGAGGGTTCCAGGCCCACAATAGGTCTGTTATCTGAGATTTTATCAAGATCTGCAACAACTTTCATTGCTGCTGTTTGGGCTTCCTGGAGGAAGCCTTTTGAGATAAGTGCCCTACCGCTTTCCCCATGATACAACTCAAGTTTATAGCCCAATTCAGTCAGAAGCGCGATCGCATCTTTTCCTATTTCTATATCCTGGTATTGGGTGAATTCATCAATAAATAAAACAATACTTTTATTTCTGCTATCTCCTTCTTTTACAGTTTTATACAAGTATTTATTGAAATTAAAACTTGATATCTTTGGCAAACTTCTTTTAGGTGCTACTCCATAGATCCACTTAAATATCCCCGCGCTGAGCGTACCCCGATGTAAAGCATTCACCAGTGGGGCAAATCTGCTACCCTTACGGTTTAAATTTGTGGAACCCGCAAAAAGTCGATCCCGGAAACTTCTTCCATGTGCTTGCTGGTATTGATGAAGAAATTCTGCCTTCAAACTGGCCACGTCTACATTGCTGGGACATTCACTGGCACAAGCTTTACAGGACAGACAAAGGTCAAATACCTCTTTTAACTCCTTGCTGTCAAATCTATTGGCTTTTGTAGAATGGGTTAATACTTCACGAAGCGCATTTGCCCTGGCCCGTGTTGTGTCTTTTTCATTGTGCGTAGCCTGGTAACTCGGACACATAGCACCCGACATTAGGTGACTCTTCCTGCAATCCCCACTCCCATTGCATTTTTCTGCGGCGCGTAGAATTCCCTGACTATCGGAAAAATCTAACAGTGTTTTAACTGATGGCTCCGTACGATCAGTTTCATATCGCAAGGCCTGATCCATGGGGTAGGGATCGACGATCTTGCCCGGATTAAAAACGCCTTTTTGATCAAATAAGGATTTAACGGATCGCAGGACTTCATAATTGGCGGACCCTATCATAAACTCGATAAATTCTGCCCTCACTATGCCATCGCCATGCTCTCCACTAAAAGATCCCTTATACTTTTTAACCAGTTCCGCCACCTTCGTCGTGATCTCCCTAAACAAAGCGACATCCTCAGATCTTTTCAGATCTAAAATGGGCCTCAGGTGTAATTCCCCGGCTCCGGCATGGGCATAATACACAGCCCTTTGATCATAAGAGGCCATGATCTCTGTAAATTCAGCAATATAATCCTTGAGGTCATCTATAGCTACAGCTGTGTCCTCAATACAAGCAACTGCCTTCTTATCTCCTGCCATATTTCCCAACAAACCTAAACCGGCCTTTCGAAGTGTTATGGCTTTTTGGATATCGGCGCCGAACAACACAGGAGAAGCATAGGATGCCCCCTCATCATCTAATGTCTTTACTAAAGCAGCTACCTTTGCTTTTAAAGCCGATTCACTCTCATCTTTTATTTCCAGCATTAGCAGAGCAGCAGGGTCTCCTTGAACAAAAAATCGATTAGGTAATTGGCCTCGATTATCCTTTGTGCAATCCAGGATAACCTTATCCATCATTTCACACATATAAAGATCGTGTGTCATAGCGGGCACAACATCATTTAAACAAGATTGCAAGGAGTCATAATGCGGAATTATCATAGCTGAATATTCCGGTGGAAGCTCATCTAACGCCAAAGTAATCTCCGTAATAAAGAAAAGTGTGCCTTCACTTCCCGCGATCAATTTAGCCAGGTTCAGAAATGGGGAATCCCCTCCAAATCCTTGAAAATGGAGTAAGGAATCAAGTGCATAGCCCGTATTTCTGCGGTGGATTTCGGGTTTTGGAAAATTTGTTTCAATTTCCTTTTTTACCTCATCCTTTTGAAGTGTTGCGACCAAATTCCTGTAGATATGGCCTTCCAGATCCTCCTGGGTTACTTTTGACTGCAACTGATCTACATCTACATCTTCGAAAGTGATACAGGAACCATCCGAGAGTAATCCCCTGACAGAAACCAATTTATCTCGGGTCACTCCGTATTTTATCGAAGTAGTACCGCTGGAATTATTTCCTACCATCCCTCCCATCATGCAGCGGTTGGAAGTAGACGTATTGGGCCCGAAAAAAAGTCCATGTGGATGCAGGAACATGTTTAGCTCATCTCTTACCACCCCTGGCTGCACGGTAACTTGTTTATTTTTTGGATCTAGTTTCAAGATCTCAGTAAAATGCCTGGAAACATCTACAATGATCCCATCACCTACACATTGTCCCGCCAAGGAAGTACCTGCCGTTCTTGGAACCAGTCCAACCTCATTTTTGGAGGCAAACTCTATCAATTTCCGAAGATCATCAACGGATCGTGGATAGGCAACGGCTAATGGTCTTTTGCGATATACAGAAGCATCTGTCGCATAGATCATTCGCGACAAGTCATCCGTGAATAATTCACCTGATAAGGTGTGCTTCAAAAGATTTATCTGAGAAATTTCCAATTTGGAACAATTTTTGGCACCTAAAATAAGTTTTATTAGCGCTGTATGTGCAAGGAACGAATGAATAAATTAAATTTGAACACAAATCATTACTTATGAAAAAATTAGCTGCATTACTAGGACTATTTATTTTTGCTTCACTCAGTTTACAAGCCCAGGACATTTCAGATCACGCACTCGGACTCCGGCTAGGAGATAGTGATGGCTTTGGGGCTGAGATTTCATATCAAAAAAGAGTGGGTCAGTTCAATCGCCTGGAAGTAGACCTCGGCTGGCGAGACAGCAGGCAATATGACGCCTTTAAACTCTCGGGGATATACCAATGGGTAGACGTTATAGATGGCGGTTTCAACTGGTTCTACGGTTTCGGTGGTGGATTGGGTAATGTAGATTTTGAACCCACTTCAGGACCTGGTGGCTCTTTTACTCCGGATGGCGGCCTCTTCGTATTTGCGGCCGGAAATATAGGCGTGGAATATGATTTTGATATTCCATTGCTGATATCCTTGGATATCCGACCCGAACTGGGATTGATCGGGTATGACGACTTTTCGGACAGCTTTGATTTTGACATAGCCCTGGGACTGCGATATCAGTTCTAAGGCTGGCTTAAAATTAGAAGTATCCAAACCTGTTTTAATTTGAAGTAATCTTGGCTACCTTTGCCGAGCAAATATTGTATATATGAGATTTTTTGGAATAGGATTGGCAGTATTAGGTATTATGATAAGTAGCTGTGCTGAGAAAGTGGACGGTTACCTTCTTGAAGGTGAACTCACGGGTGACCTGGAAGATGGAAGAGCTGTTTATTTAAAAGCAATGAATGAACAAAACAGGCTTGTTGAAGTAGACACAGCCTATTTGGAAGCGGGTGTCTTCCAATTTGAAGGAAAAACAGAGGCCCCTGAATTACATTATTTGTTTGTGGACCAAGCACGTGGGAATATTCCCGTGGTCCTGGAAGATGGAAAGATAGAAGTCAGCGCTCAAAAAGACAGCCTGGCCTTTGCCAGTGTTAGCGGAACACAACAAAACGAATATTTTCAGAACTACCTGGCACACTCGAGGGAAATATCCCTGAAAGTCGGCTCTATACAGCGGGATGCCTCTACGGCATCAGCAAATCAGGACACCGCAGTTGTAAATTCCTTACGTGACGAATATATAGAACTACAGAATGAGGCAAGGGCTTATGAAGTTGACTATATAAAGGGACAACCCGACGCCTTGATCTCACTTTTGCTGTTGGAAAGAGTGAATGCCTCCAAAACCATTCCTGAGACAGAGATAATGGAATTGTTCACTTCACTTTCTCCCGACTTGCAGAACACTGCCACAGGTAGTAAGCTAAAAGGGGCCCTTGAACGCGGAGCAAAAGTAGCTATTGGAGCGGTAGCACCTAATTTTTCAGCGCCTACTCCTGGAGGGCAGCAACTTGCATTAAATGAAGTATTAGGCAAGGTGACCATAATAGATTTTTGGGCTGCCTGGTGCAAACCATGCAGGGCAGAAAATCCCAATTTGGTAAAAGTCTATGCAGCGCATAAAGACAAAGGACTCTCTATCATTGGTGTATCCCTTGATAGAAAAGCAGAGGATTGGATCAAGGCTATTGAAGTAGACAATCTTGAATGGCATCAGGTTTCTAATGTTCAATATTTCGATGAGATAGCTGCTCTTTATAATGTCAGGGCTATTCCGGCTTCCTTTATTCTAGACGAGAATGGTGTCATTGTAGCTAAAAATCTCAGAGGAGCGGCGCTGGGTGAAAAGATCAGCGAGTTATTGCCATAAAAAAACCCGTAGTATGTACTACAGGGTTTTACTTACTTACTTTCTTTTTCAGGTTTAGAATTTACCTCTTATATCTTCAAAAGTACCGGTGACCGTGACGTCGTCTTCCTTTTCTACATTGCCAAAGATGTTCACTTTGTTATTATCTCCAAGGAATTCAAGCGTAGCGCCATTTTTAAGGATCAAATCTCCATAAATGGTAAGTTCTCCTTCTATTCTGAGGATCGCATTCTCTTCAACCACTACATTTGATCTTCGGTTATTTCGACCTACTGTCATCATCCCTTGCATTTCAAATATGGCCCGGTCCGTTACATTGACTGTATTTCTCACAGTCCAGGAACCACAAAGTAAAAGGGCACCACTAATATTTATGTTATTGAAATTTTTTGAACCGCTGTAAGCTCGAATTTCACGTGGTAATACAATTAGCTTCTCACTTCCTTCATATTCCGGCAGGTCTTTACATCGATCAACCAGTTCGGCATTGGGACGGTTAAACTTAATTATTTGAACCCCCTCCTTCCCGGAAGCAGCAATAATAAAGTCTCCTTTAGTAGCCAGGTAATTCATAGAACCCTCTAGTTCCAGGATGCCAACGACTCCAAAAGATCCATCAGGTAATTCTTCCGATAGACACAAGCCGGCACCACCGTTTGCCATAAGGATAACATCTTCGTTAAATCCTACTGCATTTGTGGTCTTGTCTCCGGGGTTTTCCAAAATAGGATTTGTTGGTATATCTATATATTCAAGTAAGTTGCCCGTACTGGCATTATAGACGCCTGCGCCTCTGTAGGCTTCCGGAACAACTATCCTGTTATTTTTAAAATCGAGTGACTTCTTTGACGCAATCCCTAGATCCGTAGTAATTGGGATCTGCAAGATTGGTTGGTTGTTCTGGTCGAATATAGACACTCCGGTGACCGCGTCTAATACAGCTAGCTGAGATCCATTTTTTGCAACTGAACGCAAATCACTAAAAGGCTGTTCGCTTATCTTAGTAAGCGTAGTCTTGTCATAAGTGGCCAGTACCCCTTCTGCGCCACTGCTAACCAATACCTTGTCGCCATCAATTACCAAATCAGTGGCATTTTGACCAACCTGAAACCCATATGTTATCTCGTCAATGTCATAAAATTTGTCCTTCTTAACACGGATCCTGGCCACAAAGGAATTCTCAGTTGCAAGATTCGATATTTCCGCATCTACGCCACCTGCGATATATACGTACCCATCGTCGTAGCGCACAGAATTAATATCTGCATTGACATAGAACAATCGTGATGTTAGTCTTGGATTTATGGGATTTGATATCCTAATAATATCTACAGCACCTAAATACGTCTCACCAACTGTATTATAAGAAACATAGGCATAATCTTCAGCCACAAATACATGTGTAGATGTGAGTATGGACCCTTGGTGTACCGGCGGATTAATTTGGGCAATCTGTGTTATTGGATAATCTCCTGCTTGTTCTTCAAGAGTAGTCTTGAATGCAGATCTGTTTGTTGAAATATCATCGAAAATATCTAATGCACCTGCATTCGTAATGGAAATACTTTGCTGCAAAACAGCCTCATTATTTTCTATCGAAATATCTTCGGCAAACGTATCCTGATAGACGATGGTCTCATCTGAACAAGACACCAAAAATAAAATTGTCGCCCCTAGGATAAGGCATCGATTCTTTAGCATGGTCTGTTACTTTGGTTGGCTAGGGCTACTACTAAAACGAGGTCGTAACCCATTTCTTATATCCATATTTCCAAAAAAAGTTCGTTCGACGCCCTATTTCATTATGTCTTGCTCATTTTCAGATATTTAGCATATGTAATTTAAATTCACCTATAATTTGGCATTTGGGTTTAAGGTGAATTAGGGTCAGTAAAACCTCACAGAGCGGCGAAGTCTTATGCTACAAGAACTCCGGATTCGATACCTCAAAAGCCATTATGATATCATTTGAAGTCGACTCAATCATTCTTAAAAGACTAATACTGCTATTCTATTTTAAACTATAATTTACCGGCTTTTTCAAGCCCAAATAGCAGAAAAATAGGGATGGCGAGAAGTAATACCATCCAGGTTTCGGTCCATATAAGATCCGGTTTGAAGAGCAGAGTGACCAGATAGCCTCCAACAGCTCCACCAAAATGCGCCGTATGCCCTATATTCCCTAGTCTTTTTTTCATCCCATAAATAGAATACAAGAGATAACCGATCCCCAGTACATAGGCGGGAATAGGTATAGGGATAAGCATTACGAATAGTTTCATATCGGGCTGAAGTAATATGGCCGCATATAGAATACCCGTCACAGCGCCACTTGCCCCTACTGCGCTGTAAAAGGGTTCATCTTTATGAAAGAATAGTGCCAATAAGCTACCCGCGATCAAACTAACTGCATAAATGATCAGAAATTTAGGTGCACCCATCCATCGGATCACAACATCGGCAAAGAAATACAGGGTGAACATATTCATGAATAAATGCGCCACATCTACATGAAGAAATCCAGAGGTGAAAAGTCGGTCGCGTTGCCCCGCCTTGATCGCCCCTATCCCAAATTTATATCGCTCAAAGAATTGCATATCATTAAATCCCCTGATAGACACCAGTACATTGACTGCAATGATCGCAATTGTAGCAATATGTAAGTTCATAATCCCCTTTCTTAAGCGCCAAATATAGCTATATTTGCCCACAGAAAAAGACAGATGAAACTTCTTGCCTACCTTATCACCTACCCTTTTATCTGGATACTTTCCATCTTGCCTTTTAAGGTCCTATACTTGTTATCAGACCTCTTGTTCTTTTTACTATACAGATTATTCGGGTATCGTAAAAAGGTTGTTCGAACTAATCTTGAGCTGGTATTTCCGGAAAAATCTTTTGAAGAGCGTAAACAGATCGAAAAGCGGTTTTATGCCCATTTATGCGACTTGTTTATGGAAGCTCTAAAGTCGAGAGCCCTGACAGAAGCCGATCTGAATAGGCGTTATAAACTATTAAACATAGAAGTGCTCAACAGGATAGAATTGGAGAAAAATACCTTCGTGCTCTTTGCCCATTATGCGAACTGGGAATGGAGCGTAACATTGAATTTATATGTAAAATCCTTAGGGTTTGGAGTTTATCAGAAGTTGGCGAACCCCTACTTTGACCGGTTTGTTCGCAGAACCCGCGCTAAATGGAAACTTACCCTGATTGAGCAACAAGATACCAGCAGGGTCATACACGAAAACGCAGACAAAGGAATAAAAGCAATTTATGGATTGATCAGCGATCAATCCCCTATGATCAAGAAAGCCCGACTTTGGTTGCCTTTTATGGGAGTTACAGTACCTGTTTTTACGGGAGCAGAAGGCCTGGCCAGGAAATATGATTTCGCCGTGGTCTATGCGAAAGCGGTCAAGGTAAAACGAGGTCATTATACCCTGGAATTTATTCCTATCACAGAATCTGCAAGCGAGACTGATCCAGAATTTATCACGCGCAAATTTATAGAATTACTTGAAGCACAGATCAATGAATCTCCGGAATTCTATCTGTGGACACACAGGCGCTGGAAGCATCGGGACAAGGTGCCGGACGAGTTTAAGTAAGCTTAGCTAAGATTTTGATCTCCTGTATGATACGATCAGCAATTGCATCGGCTGATTCTTGATCGGCCGCCTCAGTATAAATTCGTACAATGGGCTCTGTATTACTCTTTCTCATGTGGACCCAGGATTCCGAAAAATCAATTTTCACACCATCGACAGTACTCACTTCCTCATTTGAATATTTTTCTTTCATCCCCTCTAAAAGAGCATCTACATCCAGATCAGTTGTAAGTTGGATCTTCTTTTTGCTCATGTAATAGGCCGGATATCCCGACTTCAATTCCGAAACAGGGATCTTACGCTCCGATAGTAACATCAGAAACAGGGCAATTCCCACCAGGGCATCCCGCCCGTAGTGGCTCGCCGGGTAAATGATTCCCCCATTTCCTTCGCCACCAATGATAGCTTGCGTCTCTTTCATTGCTGCAACCACATTGACTTCTCCAACAGCTGCTGCCGTATATGAACCGCCATGCTGATTAGTGACATCGCGCAGCGCCCGGGTAGATGACAAATTAGAAACTGTATTTCCAGGAGTCTTTCCCAGTACATAATCGGCGCAGGCTACCAAAGTATATTCTTCCCCGAACATCTCCCCTTTTTCATCTACAAATGCGAGTCGGTCTACATCCGGATCAACTACGATACCCAGATCGGCCTGTTCGGAAATCACCTGGGCACACAGATCCCCAAGATGTTCCTTCAAAGGTTCAGGATTATGAGGAAATTGGCCAGTTGGCTCGCAGTACAAAGGAATATATGATACTCCAAGGGCATCTAAAAGCTTGGGTATTGCCAATCCCCCGGAGGAATTCACGCCATCTATAACAACTTTAAATCCAGCAGACTTAATCTTTTCGACATTGACCAATTCCAGATCCAGCACTTCCTTCACATGAATATCCATATAGCCATCCTTAGGAATAATGCTGCCCAATTCATCTACTTCTGAAAATACAAAAGATTCGTCTTCTGCAAGACGGAGGATCTTTGCCCCTTCCCTGGCATCAAGAAATTCTCCTTTATTATTCAACAGTTTGAGCGCATTCCATTGTTTAGGGTTATGACTTGCGGTCAGGATAATACCTCCATCTGCCTTTTCAAGGGGCACAGCGATTTCTACCGTAGGCGTTGTTGACAAGCCCAGGTCTATCACATTAATTCCCAGCCCCACTAAAGTTTGCTGCACCAGATTTTGGATCATAGGCCCGGAAATACGAGCATCACGGCCGATTACCACAGATGGAGATCGCTCTTGCACATGGTCTTTGAGCCAAGTCCCATAGGCGGCGGCGAATTTGACTGCATCAAGTGGTGTTAGATTAGTTCCCGGTTCTCCACCGATGGTTCCACGAATCCCTGAAATTGATTTTATTAATGTCATTTCTTGATTTGAATATGCAAATATAACTGACCCGCTTTAATTCCCTGATTTGAATTCGTATTTTCGACCTGAAACCCTTCTATGAATTTCCTAGCCCATATTTATTTATCCTTTGGAGATGATGAGATCACTGTGGGTAATTTCATTGCCGACAGCATTCGCGGAAATAAATTTTCCCACCTCCCCCCTAACATCCAAAAAGGGATCCGTTTGCATAGGGAGATAGATACTTTTACGGATGCACATCCCATTGCCAGGCAAAGCAGTAAACGGCTCCATGCAAATTACAGCCATTACAGTCGCGTGATCGTCGATATATTCTATGATCACTTCCTCGCCAGTAATTGGGATAAGTATTCAGATGTGCCGCTTGAATCATTTACGGAGTCCTTCTATGATATGATAGAAGCCCACTATCCCATTCTTCCCATGGGTATAAAACGTATGATGCCCTATATGATCGCTGACAATTGGTTGTTGAGCTATGGGACGATCAAGGGAATAGGGCGCGTATTAAATGGCATGAACCGCAGAACTCAAAACAGGAGCAAGATGCAATTTGCCATAATAGATCTTGAGGCACATTATGAAGATTTTGAAAAGGAATTCACATCGCTTTTCGAAGAATTAATTATCTTTTCGCGTCAAAAAATAAAGTCTTTATGAAATATTTCTTTCCCTTCTTACTACTATTCTTATTCATTGATTGCAAACCTTCACCAGCTACGCCAACAGGTGAAGTTGCCGAGAATGCCATGGTTGTGTCTGCGCGTAAAGAAGCCTCTAAAATAGGTGTTGAGATCCTCAGGAAGGGAGGAAATGCCTTTGACGCTATGGTAGGAACAGACCTGGCGCTTGCCGTGGCCTATCCATTTGCCGGGAATTTAGGAGGCGGTGGTTTTATGGTCTATAGACAAAGCAATGGAGATGTCGGTGCCCTGGATTATCGTGAGAAGGCCCCTTTGTCGGCCCATCGCGATATGTACCTGGATAGTACCGGAAATGTGGTCCCTGGTATGAGTACTGTTGGCGCCACTGCAGTGGCAGTTCCGGGAACCCTGGCCGGATTGTTCGAAGTCCATGAAAAATTTGGAACCCTTCCTATTGAAGATATAATAACCCCAGTGATCGATCTGGTCGAACAAGGGGTTGAGGTAACTAAAAAGCAAGCAAACCGACTGGAATATTATCGGGATCAGATCATGAAAGTAAATGGCGATAATACACTCTTTTACACCAGTTGTGCTGAGGGGGATACGCTACGTTATCCTGCACTTGCCAATACCTTAAGACGAATTGCCAAAAATGGTAGAGATGAGTTTTATAAGGGAGAAACGGCAAAGATCCTGGCCAAATTCATTCAGGATAAAGGAGGATTTGTAACAGAAGAAGACCTGGCAACTTATGAGGCCCAATGGAGACAGCCTATCATATTCACTTATAAAGATCTTAAAATCATATCCATGAGTCCGCCTAGTAGTGGTGGGGTTACTATGAACCAGATATTTAAGATGATAGAACCGCATGATATAGGCAAATACGATCAAAATTCCCCGGAGGCTGTGCAATTGCTTACCGAAGCTTTTAGAAGATCATATGCCGACCGCAATTATTATCTGGGAGATCCCGATTTCGTGGATATACCTTTGGACGTCCTTTTATCCGGAGCTTATTTAAAGGAACGTATGGAATCCTTTTCCTGGGATCAGGCAACATTATCATCTGAAGTATCTCATGGGGAAGTGCTCATTGCCGAAAGTATGGAAACTACTCACTACTCTATTGTTGACCAGTTTGGAAATGCCGTGTCTGTAACGACAACATTAAATGGCGCCTATGGATCCAAACTTTACTGCGATGAATTAGGTTTCTTCTTGAATAATGAAATGGATGATTTTAGTGCCAAGCCAGGTGTGCCAAATATGTTCGGACTAACAGGTGCCGAGGCAAATAGCATTACTGCTGAAAAGCGAATGCTCAGTTCTATGACGCCAACCATTGTAGAGAAGGATGGCAATCTCTGGTTAGTTGTCGGTACGCCAGGAGGGTCAACGATCATCACAGCGGTCGCTCAGACGATACTAAATGCATATGAATTCAATCAAAGTATGCAGGAAGCCGTTAATGCCCCTCGCTTTCACCATCAATGGCTTCCGGATATGATCATTTTTGAACCCGGCGGTTTTTCTGATGATATTAAAGAACAATTGAAGTCAAAAGGATACCAGATCAATGAAGACAGAACACCGGTTATTGGCAAGGTAGATGCGATCAGAGTCCTTCCTGACGGACGCTTAGAAGGCGGTGCAGACCCAAGGGGAGACGATACCGCTGCAGGCTACTAGTGCTATAACTCAGATAATCCATACTCGTTCAGAACAACTTGCCAGCTTTGGCTTTCAATGACCTCCAGGATTTTTTGGGATATTTCCTGTTCCAGAGAGTCGCGTTGCTTTGGCAGCCCGAATGCATATGACTGCAGATCAAATTTAAGAGGCAGAATAGCAATTTCCCCAAGGGAAGAATCTTGAGCGATCCTGTACTTCATAATAGGCTCATCATAAATAAAGGCATCCAGTTCACCATCTCGCAGGGCATATACTCCAGGTATAACCCCATCGTAAAGCTTGATATTTTTAAAGAAATGAGTGCGTAGAAAGCCATCCGTACTTGTATTATCGACTGTACCCACGGCTTGCTCCTTAAAGGACGCAAAGGATTTATCAGTACTGCTGAGCTGGTTTACGGTCAGACTTGAGGCTATACTTGCTGTTAATCCGGATATAAACAATAAGCCCGTGAACATCAGGAAGAGCGCAGTAAGCTTACCCCAGGTGCTTTTGGGGGATTTGTCTCCATATCCCACAGTAGTCAGGGTGACCAAAGACCACCACAACCCATCCCATAACCCTCGGTAACTCTCTCGGAATTCCGGATTCTTCTTTCTTTCAAAATACCAGCCTGCTAATCCGAAAATGATGATGATAAGTACCAATGCAAGAAAGCCTCTTAGAAAATTTCGATTCAAAAAGCCTTGAACGAAAGCCAGTAGTTTTTGAAGTGAACTTTGATCGGCTACGGCTACAGTGGCATTTGAAGCGTAGTAGGACTCTGTAAATTCTATGTTTTTGTGGCGTTCAGCAGTAATGGTCAGCGGGTTTATACTCAGATCTATGGTCCCAGTTCTCAACGCATCAAGCATTTCGGCAAAATCCATTTGTTTCAGCAGGTAAGGCTGGTTAAGCCCGTCGGACACCTTTTGCCAAAGCCAGATATTGATCCCTTGTAATTCTTGTCCTTCAGTCTGGATGATAAAAGGTGGAGATGAGGTATACCCAACGATCAGGGTATCTTTTGAATTTTGTGCAAAAGTGATAATGGGTATCAGAAAAAACAAAAGAGTGCGGATGGTTCGCATGGGATATTCAAGGTTTGGCCACCTAAATATACAATATATGATAAAGGAAAACAGTAGAGTAGAAATGGAGCGACCTACTTAGCTATCTGACGCTTGAGATCTTCCATGGATTGTTGCAATTGTTTTAGCAATCCCTTTTCTGTACTGGCATCTACACCAAATGTAAGCTTACTGCTTACCTCCCATATTTCCTGGACCTTATGAGGTTCAATATCATAAGGCGGATAATTCTCATTGAGGGAGATCAGGACAATATGTTGCGAATTTGGAGATTTCTCTACTTTTTTCACAAGGACAGAATCATCCAATACGATGACATAGATTTTATTAGGACTTACTTCATCAAAGGATTCCATGGCCCTTGCAAGCACCCATTCTTTGGGTTTAAGATTAGGAAGCATGCTATCCCCTTCTACCTGGAAACCTCTGTATGAAGCATTCCTGAATTCCGGTAAGGGAAGGTCAAAGGCCGGGAGTTGTTCATACCAGCTCGTATCCTGAATATTCTGAGGATACCCGGCTGCTGCCTTGGCATTCACAAGGACAATGTTTTCATTCTCAGCAGAATCAACCGTGACCACTTTGGGGATAACACTTACCTTGGAAGTGTTCAGGTATTGTTGCGAGCTTTCACCAAATAACCAAAGCGGGTTGATCTTAAATTGCTTGAGAAGCTCTGAGACTACTTTTCCCGATAATTTGGTTCTGCCCCTTTCTATATCAGCAGTAGTATTTGAAATGCCTAATAGCCGGGCAAATTCGGCCTGGGTATGTCCTAGTGAACGGCGTAATTCGCTGAATCTCTGCAAGGTGATATCGTTTTCCATTGGGTGTAGTTACTCGTTAATTCAATAGGAACACTAGGTTCTCTTTGCATCAAAGATACATAATTAGGAATATTTCCAAAAATAATAATGGATTATTTCCATATTTAGGAATTATTCCATAATTTTGGAAAAAATACAACTATGGGCATTTCAGAATTACAGCAGGCTTTACATTCAGTAGCCATAAAAGGAAGTTTAGATTCCTTCAGGTATCAGGAAATTGATAATAGAACAACTATGGCTCGCACTATTACCCGCAATACCCTTGTGCCTATAAAAGAAAATGGCCTTCAACTAACATTATTTTAAGCGCATGAAAACACTTCAACACATAACGTATGACGGTTCCTTTAATGGCTTCCTCAGTGTTGTCTTCACTATATTTCAACAGGAGGAATGTCCTTTAGGGATCAAATCGAAAAATGGGGAAGACCAGGTTCTTTTTCCCAGCGAACAGTATATTGAAACCGATCTGGGTAAGGCCAGACGTGTTTGGAGAAGTCTGGAAAAGAAAAGCAGCAATACTGTAAAGGGTATATACTTCGCTTTTTTGAGTGAACAAAATGATATCGAACTGCTTTTGTTTCGCTACATCAAATCTATCTTTTCAGATTCACCTGAAGATTCGGCATTTGACACCAGGGAGAAGTCCAGGATCTTTCAACTGGCTCAAAATGTGGCTAAAGAAAAACAGCGTATAGAAACATTTACACATCTATCTGAATGCAAAACAGGCTTGCTAAAAGGAGACATTCAGCCTAAATACAACGTACTTCCTTTAATTTCAAAGCATTTCAAATCCCAATACGGGAACCATCCATGGATGATCACAGATACTAAAAGAGATTTGATCCTTTCCTATGACGGATTGTACCTCGGATTCCAGCCCTATCACAAGGTTCAGGCTCATGGCCTCAAAGAACTGAAACAGCCTTTTGCTTCGCTACACACCGGACAGAAAATAGCGGTTTGAGCTTAAATCTGGCAGGACGACTTTTATTGTAATTAGTTATTTAGGACACTAAGGTTGCTTCGCTTTTAGATGCCAAAAGCGTACCTTTGCACTTTTGCGCTTTTGGCATGATCAATTTCGAGGAAAACATAGAAGTTAAAGGGGCTCGCGTCCATAATTTAAAGAATATTGACGTGAGTATTCCACGGGAAAAATTGGTGGTCATCACCGGTTTATCCGGAAGTGGAAAGTCTTCTTTGGCATTCGATACGATCTATGCCGAGGGTCAGCGCCGTTACATAGAAACATTCTCTGCATACGCCCGCCAATTTCTCGGGGGATTGGAAAGACCAGATGTAGATAAGATCGATGGTTTATCTCCTGTTATTGCCATTGAACAGAAAACCACTTCCAAATCACCTCGATCTACCGTAGGTACGATCACTGAGATCTATGATTTTTTACGACTACTTTTTGCCAGAACTGCAGATGCCTACAGCTATGTGACTGGTCAGAAAATGGTAAGCTATAGCGATGAGCAGATACAGGACCTGATCCTGGATTCATATACCGGAAAAAGGATCAATATACTCTCCCCCGTTATTAGATCCAGAAAAGGACATTATCGCGAACTCTTTGATCAAATTGCCAAACAAGGCTTTGTAAAAGTGCGCGTTGACGGAGAAATACAAGACCTGGTTAAAGGCATGCGACTGGATCGATATAAGACCCATGATATAGAGATCGTCATTGACAGGTTGGCTGTAAACAAGAAGGAGGACATGGTTAAACGCTTGTCTGAATCCATTAAAACGGCCATGTATCACGGGGAAAATGTGTTAATGGTATTGGAAGAAGGAGACCCAATTCCAAGATATTTTAGCAGGGATCTGATGTGCCCTGTCTCGGGGATCTCCTACCCCAGTCCGGAACCCAATACCTTTTCATTCAATAGTCCGAAAGGCATGTGTCCTTTATGTCATGGTCTGGGACATGTATTTCAGGTCAACGAATATAAGATCATCCCCGATAAAGAAGTCTCCATTCATGCCGGTGGCATAGCCCCCTTGGGTGAATTCAGGAAATCCTGGGCTTTTAAACAATTGGAAACCATTGGACAGCGATACGACTTCAGTTTGAACGATCCCATAAGTGCCATTCCTGAAGAGGCTATGGAAGTGATCCTGCATGGTGGAGAAGAACAATTTGAAGTTGATTCTAAAACACTTGGCGTATCCAGATCCTATAAGATCGATTACGAAGGGATCTCAAATTTTATCGAACAGCAATATCAGAACGCAGATTCTACGGCCATTAAACGTTGGGCAAAAGGATATATGGATAAAAAGAATTGCCCTGAATGCGAGGGAGCCAGGCTTCGCAAAGAGTCCCTCTATTTTAAAATCAACGAGCACAATATTGCAGAATTGGCCCAAATGGATATCGAAGAATTAGCCGCTTTCTTTGATACCTTACTAGATTCACTAAATGCGTCTCAGCAAAAGATAGCAGAAGAAATAATAAAAGAACTTAGCACCCGCATCAAGTTTTTGATGAATGTGGGTTTGACATATTTATCCCTGGACCGAAGCTCTAAATCGCTTTCAGGGGGCGAAGCACAGCGAATCAGACTGGCCACCCAGATCGGGTCTCAATTGGTTGGCGTGCTCTACATACTGGATGAACCCAGTATCGGGTTGCATCAAAGGGATAATCACCGTTTGATCCAGGCCCTGGAAAATTTACGGGATTTAGGCAATTCTGTTATCGTTGTTGAACATGACAAAGAAATGATCCTTCATGCAGATCATATAATTGATATTGGGCCAGAGGCTGGAAAGCACGGAGGCGAGATCATTTCTGAAGGCCCCCCTAAAATCCTTTCTGAATCGCACACCCTAACTGCCGATTATATCTCGGGAGTCAAAAACATTCCAACACCGCCGAGCAGAAGAAAAGGAAACGGTAAGAAAATAGTTTTGAGTGGCTGCAGTGGTAATAACCTGAAGGATGTAACCTTGAGAGTACCGCTTGGCAAAATGATCGGGGTAACTGGTGTGTCGGGGAGTGGGAAATCAACTTTAATAAATGAAACCCTCTACCCTATTATGAATGCGCATTATTTTAATGGGGTAAAGCAACCTTTGCCTTATGATAAGATCATAGGATTAGAGCATTTGGATAAAGTAATAGACATAAATCAATCCCCCATCGGTCGGACGCCCAGATCCAATCCGGCTACATACACGGGGGTTTTTAGCGAAATCAGGAACTTATTCTCAAGAACGCCTGAGGCGGCCATCAGAGGTTATAAACCAGGTAGATTCAGCTTTAATGTCAAAGGGGGTCGATGTGAGACCTGCCAGGGCGGCGGACTGCGCGTAATTGAAATGAATTTCCTCCCTGATGTCTATGTTGAATGCGAAACATGCAATGGGAAACGTTTTAATAGGGAAACACTTGAGATCCGTTATAAAGGAAAGTCCATTTCAGATGTTCTTGAAATGACGATAAATGAAGCGGTGGATTTCTTTGAAAACATCCCGAAGATATACCGTAAATTAAAAACGATCCAGGATGTTGGGTTGGGGTATATTTCACTGGGGCAGCAGTCTACTACCTTATCAGGAGGGGAAGCTCAGCGTGTGAAGCTAGCCACAGAATTGTCCAAAAGGGATACAGGTAATACCTTTTATATTTTGGATGAACCCACGACTGGTTTGCATTTTGAAGATATACGTGTTTTAATGGAGGTATTGAATAAATTGGTTGATAAAGGAAACACAGTTTTGATCATAGAACACAACCTGGATGTGATCAAGATGGTAGATCATATTATTGACATAGGATATGAAGGCGGGAAAGGCGGCGGTGAGATCGTAGCTGAAGGAACTCCTGAAAAAATTGCAACGGATGCTAAAAGTTATACGGCTGCGTTTATTAAAAAAGAACTAAAACTCAGTGCAAAAGCTGGGTAACATTTATTTGGGTCTTACCTTGCAGGTAGGGAAAACCGATCCTCAACGGTTAAACATATAAGTACCATGAGAAAAGAAAAACACCACAAAGGCTGGAATGAAATCAAAACCAATGATTCCTGGGCGATCTTTAAGATCATGGGGGAATTTGTCAGCGGTTTTGAAAAAATGAGTGTAATTGGCCCCTGTGTATCTATTTTTGGTTCCGCCAGAACACAGGCCGATACAAAATACTACGACCTGACTGTTTCAATAGCAAAGACAATCTCTGAAGCAGGGTATGGAGTTATTACCGGTGGGGGACCCGGAATTATGGAGGCCGGGAACCGTGGAGCGCACCTGGCAGGTGGTACGTCTGTGGGATTAAATATAGACCTTCCCTTTGAACAACATGACAATCCCTATATCGATGATGATAAAAGCCTCGACTTTGATTATTTCTTTGTCAGGAAGGTAATGTTTGTAAAATATTCCCAAGGCTTTGTTGTCTTGCCTGGTGGATTTGGAACACTGGATGAATTATTTGAAGCGATCACCTTGATCCAAACCAATAAGATCGGAAAATTTCCTATCATCCTGGTCGGGACGGATTTTTGGTCCGGCCTCATTGATTGGATCAAGAAAACCATGCTAAATGCAGGGAATATTAGTGAAACTGATCTGGACTTGATCCGAATAGTCGATACTGAGGATGAGGTCGTCTCATTGCTTGATGCCTTCTACAAAGGTCATATAATGAGTCCGAATTTCTAATCACCTATGCGTATCGGGAAGGTAACCAAATTCACTGCTATAATATTGATCTTGCTGCAAGGGAACGCATTGCTTGCCCAGCACCAAAACAATATAAATGCGGTTCTGGACCCGGAAACTAAAGAACTGGAGATACAGCAGGAATTCCACTATTCCAACACTTCCCAAGATACATTGAACCTACTGTATTTTAACGATTGGGCACATGCTTATTCTGATAAGAATACGGCACTAGCGCAACGTTTTGCACAAGACTTTAAAAAGAGCTTACACCTGGCCAACATAGATGAACGTGGCTTTACTGAAATTTTATCGGTAATAGATGAAGATTACCGGACTGTAGATTGGAGACGCACCGACGGGAAGGACATATTGAAATTTTCACTCAATAATCCCCTACCCCCTGGACAGCGAATACGACTGGTAATGACTTACCGTGTACAATTACCGCCAAACAGGTATACGGGATATGGGTATGATCAGCTGGGGGGGTACTATTTGAAAGATTGGTATTTAACCCCGGCGGTATACAATGGCGAATGGCAGTTGTACTCCAATAAAAATCTCGAAGACTTACATACTGAGAATACAGATACGTCAATAGAATTTACATACCCTGAGTATTTATTCCTTGGAACAAACTTCAATGAAGTTAATATCTCTACCCTGACGACGAGCAATTACGCCACACTTATAGGCGACAATCGGAAAAGTTGCGACATCATCCTTAATGCTACCCGGAAATTTGTCACCCATGTGACGGCCCAACAGGTTATTGTTACGGATATTAATTCAAGCAGGTATGATCTTATTTCCCAAGGGCTCTCTATCAGTAGGGTCACAGAGTTTATTCATGAAAATTTGGGTGAGTTTCCATATGAACAACTTCTGGTAAGTGAAATAGATTTTAATAAAAATCCGCTTTATGGCTTAAACCAACTTCCATCATTCGTCAGGCCTTACGGAGCTCAGTTTCAATTTGAAATGAAATTCCTGAAAACGGCATTGCGAAGTTTTATGCGGGAAACAATATTCCTGAATCCACGAAAAGAACAATGGATCACAGATGCAATTGTCAATTACTTGATGATCACATTTGTGGAAACCTACTATCCCGAACAAAAACTTTTGGGGAAACTTTCAAATTTATGGGGGGTGCGAAACTTCCACCTTGCAGACATGTCCTTCAATGAGCAATATCCAATGTTGCATATGTTATCGGCTCGAAAGAACCTGGACCAACCGCTGACGACACCTAATGATTCTCTGATAAAATTCAACCAGAAGATCGCTAACACTTATAAAGCAGGATTAGGCCTGGCCTATCTCGCAGATTATATTGGTAAAGAAGCCGTAGATAGAGGTGTGAAAACATTCTATCAATCCTACAAGCTACAACCTGTCACTACCAATAACTTCGAGCGTATAATAAAAATGAATTCCTCTAAGGATATAGACTGGTTTTTCAAGACCTATGTAAGCACTAATAAACGCATTGATTTTAAGATCAAGGAAATTGAAAAGACAGAAGATTCATTATTCGTCACCCTAAAAAATAAGACCGGCACAAATGTGCCCATATCTCTGTTTGGTATCCGAAACGATTCTATACGGTCAGAATATTGGTTTGATAATATCACCGGGGAAAAGCAGGTCCGTATACCGCGGTTGGATGAAGATCGACTCGTTTTAAACTACGATCAGAAGATACCGGAGTTTAATCAGCGCGATAATTGGAAGTCTCTCAATGGCTTTTTCTCATCCAATAAGAAACTAAAACTGCAATTCCTCAAAGATGCTGAAAACCCCTATGTGAACCAGGTTTTCTATATGCCTGTACTTGGTTTTAATGTGTACGACGGACTCACCCCGGGTATGCGATTTACAAACAAAACCTTGTTAGAACGTCCTTTTGTATTTGATTTTGCACCTTCCTATGCCCTACTGGAAAACAGCATGGTAGGTTATGGAAAACTAAATTATCGCGACTATCACGGTACAAGTGGTATGTATGTTACCAATTATTCAATAAGAGGTTCTTCATTCCATTTTCAAACAAATTCCAGATACAGCACTATTACCCCATCAATTGGATTTGGCTGGAGGAGTGATGATCTGATCAGTAATAAAAGGCAAACTTTGATTTTCCGGCATGTAAATGTTTTCAGAACTATAGATCCTGCTCTGGGTGATCTTGAAACCGATCCGGATTACAGTGTGTTTAATATCAGATTCAACAGATTCAATAATCACATAATAAACTTCTCTTCCTGGTTCCTCGATGCCCAGCATTCCAGTGATTTCACCAAACTCTCTTTTAATTGGGAGATCAGAAAATTATTTCAAAATAACAGACAATTGAATCTGAGATTCTTCTTCGGAAAGTTTTTCAGGAACAAGACGGGATCTGATTTCTTCAGCTTTGCATTGGACAGGCCAACAGATTATTTGTTCGACTATAATTATCTGGGGCGATCGGAAGACTCAGGCTTGGTAAGTCAGCAGATCATAATTGCTGAGGGAGGCTTTAAATCAAAACTCCCGGATCCATTTTCCAATGATTGGATGGCCACAACGAATGCCAGTATTAATTTATGGCGATGGATCGAAGTATACGGAGATCTTGGCTTGATAAATACACGAGAGCAACCAACGCGCTTCGTATATGATTCAGGCATACGGCTTAATTTGGTGACCGATTATTTTGAGCTTTATTTTCCGGTATATTCAAATAACGGTTGGGAAATTTCACAACCAAACTATGAGGAAAAGATTCGGTTTATTGTAACCTTAAGTCCAAGAACGCTGGTGGGATTATTCACTAGGAAGTGGTTCTAATTATTGAATAAAGTTTAATAATATTTTTATTCTTTGCGAATCCTTCAATAAATCTATCCATTTTTGCAGTTTGATTAAAATATTATCATCTTTTTAAGATAATTCAACATTGCATTATCGCTTCAGTTTTGATACATTTGTACCAAAGCCTTCACCCAAATGAAAGCAGACTTAGACCCTAATAACGAGATCACCTTCCAGGACTTCCGGGAGCAGATTCTCAGGGATTATTCTGTGGCTGTAAGAAGTCGCGAATGCAGTGTGCTTGGACGCAGGGAAGTACTTACGGGGAAGGCAAAATTCGGCATTTTTGGAGATGGCAAGGAATTACCGCAATTAGCCATGGCACGTTCCTTCAGTGATGGAGATTTCCGGAGTGGCTATTACCGTGACCAGACTTTTATGATGGCTCTGGACCTGCTGACTCCTAAAGATTTCTTCCACGGTCTCTATGCGACTACTGATCTGGCACTTGAACCTATGAGCGCCGGGAGGCAGATGGGTGGGCATTTTGGCACCTATAGCCTGGATGAAAAAGGGAACTGGAAAGACCTCACAAAGCAAAAA
>CAMYJF010000016.1 GCA_947258555.1 uncultured Eudoraea sp.
ACGACAGGCTTTCCTTGCGATCTTAGTAATTTTACTTTTTCATTGATCGCCAGGGTAGCCGAAGGTTTCAGCTCCTGAATATTGGGATTGATCTTCATTAGGTCATAACCAAAAGAAGCCCCGTGAAAGGGGCTTCTATCAGTTGAAAATTACAAATTATTTTAATTTAAACTGGAGTCGTGCAAATAAATGCCGTCCGTTCGTTCCAAACTGAACAGAACGTCTTGAATACAAGAATCTACCGCTTGACTGGAAAGCCGGATCGCTAATATCAGGATACACATCCAGTATGTTATTAGCTCCAATGGTCAAAGTAATATTCTCATCAATATTATGGCCAATAGTCAGATCTGTTATGATCTTGCCAGCGTATAGACGGTCTACAGTAGGATCTGTGTTGTTTGTGGCTTCTTCAACTTCTCCGAAATAACTATTTCGTAAGTAGAAATTCCAGTTGTCATTCAGTACTAGGTTATGTGACAAATTCCCTTTTGTTCTAGGAACAGCAGCTTCGAGATAGATCCTGCTCGTTTCATCAAAATAGGTATCTGTCAGACCGGCAGATGCTATAGCATCGGGCACAGCGACATTTTCAACTGATGTTTTAGCTAGTGTCAAAGCCAGCGTATTTGTGATCCTCAAATTGTCTGATATATTGCCACTGTGGTCAATAACAACATCTATCCCTTTGGTCTCTGTATCCACAGAGTTGGAGAAGAATGCTGCCTGACTCGCATTTGCTTGTGCGAACAAGGTGGCTAATTCAGGATTCCCGTTATCATTAAACTGTCCGGTCAGGATCACTCTGTCATCAATATTCACCAAATAACCATCTACAGTTATGCGCATATTGGCACTAGGGATTTGAGCTGTAAATCCTGCTGTAGCACCAAAAGAAGTTTCCTCCTTTAAGCTAGGAATACCTAAGATCCTTGCTACACGCGAAGTGTTAGGAAATATCCCAACCTCATTAGGAATACCATCTACAAAAATGGTAGAGGTAGAATTGAAATGGATCTGGTGTAGTGATGGTGCACGGAATCCTGTTTGCAGGCCACCTCTTATATTCACATTTTCTGAGGCTTTTATCCGTGAGGCCAATTTGAAATTGAAGGTACCGCCAAAATCCGAGAAGTTTTCATAGCGGATTGCTCCGCTGACTAAGAACATATCTGATAAATCTGCTTCCACGTCAAAATAGGCAGCTACTGAGTTACGAAAAACATCGATCTCGTTTTCCGGCTTGAATCCCGGGAATACCTGGATCCCACCGGGTCGGGTCCCGCCAAAGAAATCGGTTGGAACAACAGAAGTGGGATCAGTAGGATCATGTACATTCCCATCTTCATTATATTGTGCATACGAAGATTCTTCCCCGGCAACTATGGCATAGTTCTCAATTCGATATTCTGCACCAAAAGCGATGTTGAGTCCCGCTAGTGCATCTTCAAAGAAGCGGGTCATATCAAAATTTGTCGTATTCTCACTATAATTGAATCCACCGGCATCTGCCTCAAAAGGCGTACTATTAGCCATCGACGCGTTGTTGGAATTGGTAATTCTGTACAAGAAGGAGTTCCTGCCATACGTATTGCTCATATCAACATTCCAATCGCCTAACAGCCCTTTTAAACCTAGCGTTGCGGACTGATCATTGATATTTGTGTTGATCTCAGGACGGAATCCATTAATATATGCAGGTGTATAAGCACGTGACTGATAGGGCAGGCGATAGAAACCGGCCGCATTACCATTCTTATAACCTAAACCAGCATTACCATAAAGCTCTAGATCTTCCCCTAAAGGGATACCAAGGTTCATAAAAAATTGCCCACCACGTAGTTCAGACTGACCTACGCGCATGTTATAATCACTGCGAACCTGCCCTCGGGCTGCTAATTCTGATTCAGTGACATCGGCCCCCAGGATTCCCTGAAGATCTTCAAGTGTTTCACCACCTGTCAAGGATACACCTGCACCTCCGGCATAGGTAAAGATATCGGTAAAGTCATCATCGAGCAATAAAGAAGTATCATATCCATCTGCCGAAGCAATACGTTCTATAGAGTTATATGCATTAAAGATCTGACCTTCCCATTCCAGCATACGATTGGTGTATCCTCTGAAATTAAAATTACCTGTGAAATTGATAAAGCCATTGTCTTCTCCAATAGGCAAACCATAATTCAGTCCGACATTGATCTTTTCCCCATCCACTTTTTGCTCCGGGCTGCTTTCGCTGGTGAAATTTGCTCCATTTGTTACATCAACACTCAATTCTTCTGTTGAGTTCTTAAGAATGATATTGATGACCCCAGCAATGGCGTCAGAACCATATTGGGCGGCGGCTCCATCACGGAGTATTTCAATACGTTTGATGGCATTAGCCGGGATAGCTGAAAGGTCTGTCCCTACACTGCCACGACCAAATGTACCGTTTACATTGATCAAAGAAGTTTTATGCCTTCTTTTACCATTGACTAGAACCAAAACCTGATCCGGACCTAAACCCCGCAGCGATGCAGGCGCAATGTGGTCTGTGCCATCCGAAATGGTCTGAGGATTCGAAACAAAAGAAGGGGCTGCATAATTTAAGATCTCCGTTACGGTGATCTGTGGTGTCGCTGAAGCGAGCTCGGTAACATCCAAAACATCAACCGGCACAGCTGTATCCGTTGCTGTTCTGTTTATATTACGAGAACCAGTAACAATTACACTATCCAGTTCCAAACCGGATTGTAAGGTTACATCGACCGTATTTCCCGTAACTGTGACCCGACGGGTACTAAACCCGACATAGGAAAATATCAAGACATCGCCAATATTGGAATTGACAGTATACCTACCGTCAAAATCAGTAATAGCACCCCTGCTTGTTCCTTGAACTTGAATGGAGACGCCGGGTAGGGGGTCCCCATTTTCATCTATAACTGTTCCGGTAACCTCCTGTGCATAGGAAATAAATGATAGGAACAGTAAACCGATAAATAAAAGAGTAAATTTTTTCATATGGTGTGATTTATTGATTTCGTGCTGAAATACTCCGGTGGGGTATATTAAATGTACTAAAATTACCGCAGTAAGTTAAAATTAAGGGAATTAATATTTTATTATAAGGACATAAAGCATTGAAATACAATAATATACAGTTCGAATTATGATTTTTTCCGCAGGTCAGGATTGAAGAATACTCCTACCTGAATACGGTCAAAATTGGCGGAGGGAAAGTGATTTTTGAGATAGCCGAACTGGATACTGCTATTGCTTGTTATATGCATACCAATCGCAGCATACAATCTATTTTGACCAAAGACTGAATCCTGCAAGTTTAAGAAGATCTCGTCATAAAAATTCAGGAAGAATGTATCGGTTAAAGGCAATGTCATCTGCAGTCGGTATCGTGCCCTGTGTTGTGTATCCTTAAAATCATTACCCAGTGTGGCCAGTCCCTTATTATTCAGAAAACGCTGCTCGAAACGATATCGGTGTTCGAAGAGAAATTCCCATACTTTGTTCTTAAGTATGAACTGCTGAAAGATCCGGTGTTCCAGGATCTCGTTACCCCCAAATAATATATTCCCCTGAGGCTCCTCCAAAAAAGTAGGATCCGTATCTATAAATCCATAACCCAGCGTGGCAATCGCATTCGGATTAATATGGTAGTTAGCCCCGGTACGCAGCAATAATTGGTTAAAATTACCAGCGGTTTCATAGTAGCGGAACTGGGCTTCCGTATGAAGACTCCATTTCTCAGCGATTTTGTTGGTGCCAAAATACATATACCAAATTCCCCAATCATCCTCACCAGTTTCCTGGGCCGTAAGCCCAATCGAAAGGAACAAGGCGAATAGAAAGATAACGCGTCTCAACATCTAAGAATATTTATTACTTAATCCAAAGAAAAGGTTTTTGTTTCTTTAAAAGGAGAGGCATTTAATTTCTCTATTTCCTCCCGGTACGCATTCCAATCCTTTGTAAAAAAGGTATTGGTCTCTTCAAGGACAGCCTCAAGATCCTGTGATGCAAACCTGATCAATTGTCGCTCTGTATCCGTAATGCCCGTTTTACGTGTAAGTACATAACGCCTGGCGCCATTGATCCGCGTCATCACATTCATTTCAGGGTTACGGGTAATACCCTGGCGCTTATCTTCCTTGCCAATATAAATAGCGACAATAGAATCTATCTTCTTTGTTATGTCCTTAGACGCTGTAATGGCATCCTTGTATTTTTCCTTGTCGAGCTTCTTTAATTCACCCTGGTACTTGTTGGCAATATTCTTGCTTTCCACTAATTGTTTTACAGCATCGGCAGCTGTCTGCATGTAGGACTCAAGCTTTTTCCCTTCTGCATATACCTCATTAATTGCAGCAGCGGGCACATTCAATCTCGGATCCGACTTTACCTCTACACGGGTCTCATCACTCAATTCTCCATATTCGATCTTGACCTTATACGTCCCGGGTTTAACACTAACCCCGCCCGGTTCTCGCTTGCGCTTTTGGATCTTACGTGAAGGCCGGTCTGCACCCTTTTCATTCATAAACCAATAGACCCGGTGAAAGCCTGCTTTCTCCGGAGTTTTGTATTTCAAAGTCCGAATTAATTGATCTCCGTTATAAACAGTGACCACCAGGGAGTCTTTAGTCTTTTTCTTTTTTTCCGCTGTTTCATTGGATGATGCTTCTTCCTTTTTACCATTCTCTTTTTTCTTGGCTTTGTATCCCTCTTTGAGATAGTAGGTTAGCATCGCACCTCTTTTCTTGTTTTCTGCATTATAAAGGGCATCTCCGCCAAAACGACTACCAGTGGGTTGTTGGTAGGCCGATTGATAGGCCACAGGCGGTTGAAAAATGGCAATGTCCTTTGAGAGAATAGCTGGATCCGAAGCTAGTGCGCGCAAAGGGCGGATATCATCTAACACCCATGCAGCCCTTCCAAAAGTTCCAATAACTAAATCATGTTCCCGGGAGTGCACTGCCAGATCTTTTGTAGAGACCGTTGGAAATCCTTCTGTCCATTTCTGCCACTTTTGCCCTGCATTGAAGGAGAGATATAAACCATCGTCAGTACCGAGGAATACTAAATTTTCATTTTCAGGATCCTCAACAATTGATAAGGTATAACTCTGCACATCATTCCCATCTACTATCCGCTGCCATGTCTTTCCATAGTCGCGTGTTCGATAGGCATAAGGAGTATAATTAAAACGCCGGTAATCATTGGCGATAAGCAGTGCCTCACCCTTACGTTTGTTGGAAGCTTTGATCTGCGGGATCCAGCTGCCTTTGGGAAGGCCTTTAATATTCCCACTTACATCGGTCCAATTAGCACCGCCATTTTGGGTGATATGCACTCTTCCGTCATCAGTTCCTATCCAGAGCATGTCTTTCTCAAGAGGGGACGGCTCTACTACCAGGATCGTACAGTGATTCTCTGCTCCGGTAGCATCCATGGTGAGTCCGCCACTCTCACTTTGTTTTTGTTTCTCAGGGTCATTAGTCGTAAGGTCCGGGGATATAACATCCCATGTTAAGCCCTTATCTGTGCTTTTATGCACGAACTGACTCCCGAAGTAGACAGTATTATTATCAAAGGGGTCTTGTCCTATCCCTGCATTCCAGTTAAATCGGAGTCGGGTTGAATCATTAGGGGGCGTTGGTCGAACGCCAAAATTATTCCCGGTTTTCCAGTCGTATCGCAAAACATTCCCTTGCTGGCTCATAGAGTAGCCATAACGGGAATCATCCGGATCCGGGATTACGTCAAACCCATCTCCAAAAGATATCTCCTGCCAATAGCTATTTCGGATACCCTGTGAGCGCCACACATATGCGGGACCCCTCCAGGAACCATTGTCCTGCATTCCCCCATATACATTATAGGGATATTCATTATCTACACTGATATGATAAAATTGCGCCACGGGAAGATTGCCGATAAACCGCCATGTCTTTCCACCATCTTTTGTGATATTCAATCCTCCGTCATTACCATCTAACATGAATTGACCATTTTCAGGATGTATCCACCAGGCGTGGTGATCCGGGTGAACCCCATTGCTAACATTATAAGCAGGCATAAGCTGTTTGAAATTCCTGCCTCCGTCTTCAGAGACATTGACATACGTAAATATGGAATATACCCGATTCTCGTTTTCCGGATCTACATAGATCTCTGAGTAGTAGAAAGGCCGATTTCCGATATCATCCTTATCATTGACTTTCTTCCACTTGACTCCACCGTCAACAGATTTATATAGTCCGTTCTTTTTGGCTTCTACCAGGGCATAGATCACGTTGGGTTTGTTCCTTGCTATGGCAATTCCTATTCTTCCCAGATCTCCTTTTGGAAAACCATCTTCAGCTTTTACTTTCTTCCAGCTTTTCCCTCCGTCATGCGTGATGTGTAAGCCACTGCCCGGACCTCCTGAATTAAAAAACCAGGGATCCCGTTTATGCTCCCACATAGCTGCAATAAGTTTATTGGGATTAGTTGGGTCCATAATTAAGTCTGCAATGCCTGTTTTATTATTGGCAAAGAGGATCTTTTCCCAGCTGGCACCTCCATCGGTTGTTTTAAAAACGCCGCGTTCGGGATGCTCACCCCAGGGTGAACCAATTGCTCCCACGTAAACGGTATTAGGATCCGTAGGATCTATGATGATCCTATGTATATGCCTGGTATTTGCAAGGCCCATGGCCTTCCAATTCTTTCCACCATCGAGAGATCTGTAGACACCAAATCCACCGTTTAAACTATTTCGGGGATTCCCTTCGCCCGTGCCTAGCCAGATCACAGAAGGATTGGATTGCTGGATAGCAACGGCGCCAATTGAGGCCGTTAATTCCTTATCAAAAATTGGAGCCCACTTAATACCGCCGGAAGTAGATTTCCAGAGTCCGCCAGAAGCTGTACCTACATACATGACATCGGGATTGTTAAGAACTACATCAATAGCAGTAACCCGACCGCTCATGCCACCCGGACCGATATTTCTGGGCTTCATATCCTGGACGAGGTCCATTGAAAATTCTTGAGAAAAAACAGGTAGGGATGCGAGAAGCATCCATAGGTAGATGGCCTTTTTCATTAGAGTTGTATTCACTTATTAGTCGGCTAAAGGTAAATAAAACTTCGGGAAAAGAAAGCCATAAAAAAACACTGCCCGGGGGGTATCCGGGCAGTGCTACAAGATGAAATAACTGGTTACTATTTAATCGTTATGGTAACCATATCGTTTCTGACGCTTTCTTCGCTTTTTATAATAATGATCATCATCGTCATCATCATCAAAGAAATTATCGCGGTGATCATAATACCAGTCGTTCTGTCTGTCCCAGCCATTACGCCTGTGATCGAAATGAGACATCGTACATCCGTTGATGCCACATATTCCACAGAAATGTGGCTTGACATTTCCTTCTGCATAGATCAACTTACCTCGTTTGTTAAACCATAAGCGCATACCACCAACTCGTCGGAGCTGATCAAAACGCCCGTAATGCATGGTAATTGAACCTACGCGTTTTACACGACCGTAGTAATCGTAATTGATCGAGGTGAAACCGATCTTAATGATCTGGCCATAACGGTTTCTCCAGATCCGCTTACCGCGGAAATAATCATAGTTGGAACGAAACGGGAATCCATAACCGGCATTCATCCGGTAATTATTCGCGCGTCTATAGCCTCTACGACCATATTTAACATCTAAAGTACCATCCGAGTACACCTGGAAGGTAACACCTCGCTCTATAAACGTAATGGGCTGTGCCTTACGATAGCGAATCGTTAACCCGTTTTTGGTGATGTCTGACGGAGATACAAGCTCAGCAGCACTCACTGTGCCTAAGCTTACTAATACTCCTAAGAGTAAGAGAGTAATTTTTCTCATGATTTCCAATTTTTGGGTTATGCCTACTCTTTAGCTTTTCGGCTAACGCTATGCAGGGTAAAGACCAAGCACCATGCCAAAAAGACACCAGATACCTTTTTGAGGTTATTTAAATCATCGAGGGGATTTCCATCCAGGAGGATAAGATCAGCTTCAAGACCTTCTTTTACTTGTCCGAAAACTAATTCCATACCGAAATACCTGGCCGGATTCACCGTGCCTGTTTTCAGAATTTCCTTGGGAGTTAGACCGGCACGAAGCATGCCTTCCATTTCATGATGGATAGAGAAACCGGGCACATTAAAAAGTTGTGGCGCATCTGACCCCAGGATAATACCATGCCCATGATCGTGTAAGGATTTTAAAAGATCTCTGCGGATCTTAATAAAGCGCTCCCATTTGGCAGCGTCGAATCCGCTTTCATCACCGGTGCTTTGTAATTTTCTACTTTTCCATTGAGCGAGTGTAGACACCGGCATATATTGCATTTCTGGCTGGGAGAGCATTTCTTCGGCAGTGGTAGGGGCAAACCAACGCTCAAAAAGGCTCTGGGTAGGTACGATCCATACCTGTTTTTCTTTGCTCAGAGATACCAATTCCTCAATAAGTGCAGGATCTGTTTCATCCGTAAAGTTATAGCCGAAAAAACCGTTTGTATTAGGATCCAACCCCTTGTCAGCAGGTACCAGACCTTCCAGGTAGCCATCAATATGATCAATAGATGCAAATTCACTATTCAGGGCATGGCGAATGCCGACATCTACGGGTACATGACCGGCAAAAGCAATGCCTTTTTCATTGGCTGTCGCAACCAGAGTATCAAAAATGTCCTTCTTGATCCCCGGGTGAATTTTGAGAAAGTCATACCCGGCCATTGCGTAGTCTGTAACCTTTGATCGCGCTTCTTCTGCTGTGGGAACAGAATTTCCATTGAGTGACGGACTCGAAGTAAAGATCCGGGGTCCTAATACGTTACCATCGGCTACTTCTTGCCGCAATTCTAAATGCATGGGGTGGCCCAGCATTCCCCTGATAGTCGTAATTCCATTAGAGAGATATAGAAATAAGGTTTCTTCCAGACGTTCCCTGGTAGTATTAGGCGAAGGAATATGGGCATGCATTTCGGCAAGGCCGGGGATCAGATATTTACCCGATCCATCTATTACGTTTCCAAACCTTTCAGGATCAGCAACTTGATCGTTAATAGAAAGAATGCGACCCGAGTCGATCACGACTTGCTGATCTTCCAAAATCGTCCCATTTGATACATCAACAATGTTGACATCAGAAATTAAAAAAGAAGTTGGACTAGGAGGTTGTGAATTGGATTTGCACCCTAAAAAGAATAGGACAATCACGATACTTAGACTGAGTTTTTTCATCACTATATTCTTGATTTTTTGTTGGCTTTACATAGCCTTATTATCTCTTTAATTCGCTTATCTCTTGTATCCTGACGTTTGGCATCATTCAACCAGTGCAGATAGGATTTTTTATAGGTCCAGCTGAAATTGGCATAATTTTCAAAGGCCCTTGGGGATTTGTCAAATGCCTTTTGCAGATCTTTAGGTACGACTCCTTTCTCTACATCATCATAGGCAGTCCAGGTCCCACTCTCCTTTGCAATTTGTATTGATCTGAATCCGCTTTCATGCATGAGTCCCTTGGTAGTTAAGTCCACTATATATGACTTATTCAGGGCGCTCCATTTACTTTTCGGGTTACGGGGACAAAAATATTGCCTGCGTTTTCCATCCCCAAGGCTTTTGACGGTACTGTCTATCCACCCATAGCACAAGGCAACTTTTACGGCTTCTTCCCATCGCATACTGCGCTGAGGATGACTTACTTTATAGAATATCAAATTTACGCCCTTAGAAGTGGCGTGATTGTCATGAAGCCAGGAGCGCCAAAGATCATGATCCTCAAAATACAATTCAGGTCTTTTGTCCATAGAGCAATGTTCTATGTTTGGAGGAACCAGAGTTTGCCAGTCTCTAAATCAATATTAGTTCAGCTCGGTGATTTTAATATAGAAATTAGGATCGAACTCCAGGCTTTCTCCCAAGGGGAATTTTTCAGTTTTGAATTCTCTTGCCGGAAATAGCCAATGGGGTTTCCCATCGACAAAAACCCGAACCGGCATGTCAAAATCTTCAACGATCTCAGTATAGCGATAAGTTAAGCTGTCTTCCCCGACCTTTATTTCCAGGGTAGGGATCATTGTACTGCGTAAATACTGATTAAAAAATGCGGTCAGATCTATATTTGTTTTCAGGCTGATGTAATCTTCAATTTGCTTGCTGGTCACAGTTTGATGATAGAAATCTTTATTCAGCCCTCTTAGAACAGATCGAAAAAGTTCATCATCTTCCAGCAATTGTCGAAGTGTATGGAGCATATTAGCGCCCTTGCGATACATATCCCTTGAGCCTGATTTATTAACGTCATATGGCCCAATAAGCGGCCGATCGTTCTGGATACTACTCCGAACTCCCTGTACATATTCATTGCCGGCTTTAGTCCCAAAATGATAGTCCAGATACAAAATCTCTGAATACATAGTAAAGCCTTCATGTACCCACATATCTGCAATGTCTTTGTAAGTGATGTTGTTGGCAAACCATTCGTGGCCTGCTTCATGAATGATAATATAATCAAAGAGCATACCCCATCCTGTACCGGAAAGGTCACGGCCCATATACCCATTCTCATACTTATTGCCATAGGTAATAGAACTTTGGTGTTCCATGCCCAAATAAGGGACTTCAACGATCTTAAAACTGTCCTCGTAAAAAGGGTAGGGCCCAAACCAATGCTCAAAAGCACGCATCATCATCGAGGTTTGAGAAAATTGCGCCTTGGCCTTCTCCTCATTTTCTCTTAGCACATAGTACTGGATATCCAGCGGACCGTTCTCGCCTTCATAAGTTTCTCCAAAATTCACATAATCTCCTATGTTGACATTTACCCCATAATTATTAATTGGGTTATTTACCTGCCAGTAATAGGTTTTGGTCGGTCCATTGTCTTCTACTTTTGTAAGTCGCCCATTCCCCACACCTATGAGGTCTGCCGGACAGGTAATGCGCATGTTCATCCGTTCTACTTCGTCATACATATGGTCCTTATTGGGCCACCAAACACTGGCACCCAGGCCCTGGCAGGAAGTAGCCACAAAATGCTTCCCATTGCTGTCTTTTTTCCAGGAGAAGCCACCATCCCAGGGCGCGCGTTTCGCTTCCTGCGGATTTCCGGAGTAATGTATTTTAACCTGCTCCTTAGCTCCTTTCTTTTGTTTCTTTTTCAGCTTGATAAAATGGGCGTTCCCTTCAGACGAGAATTTGAGTTCCTGGCCATCCTGCTCCACACTTTCTATCACTAATGGCGACTGCAGATCTATCTGCAGCAATTGATTCGGGGAAAGGACGGTATAACCAACGGTAGTGCTGCCTGATATGAATTTCCGGTCCGGATCAACCTTTATATCGAGATTGTAATAGGTAAGGTCCCACCATTCCCGTTCAGGAGTAATACTGCCTCTTAAACTATCTTGACGGGTAAAATCCTGCCCATTTATAAACGAGGTGCAGAGTATTGAAAGAACTACCCAATAATGTATTTTCATAGGTTTAATTTCTAAAGATCCCTGAAGGAAAGACAACCGGACTTTCATGTCCGTCAGCACTCACACTGGCTATCCCAAAAAAGTAATTATCAATAACGATGCCGTCCAGGGTATAGGCATCTACATCGCCTACCCATTTACTATTGTCCCAGGTGGGTGAAGTAGTATCACGCCAATAGATCTTGTAGCCTACAGCACCTTCGGCTTTATTCCACCTGAATTTCGCTGAAGGCTCTACGATCCCACCTATTTCCACCTCAGTAGGAGCTGGGGGAGCGGATGCAAGGGATGCGAGGTTGATAGCATTCACAGCGGTTAACTTGGCCGCATAGTCAAAATTCACATGCTCGAGTACATCCCCATAGGCAATGCCGTCTTCCTCTCGGATATCCTGATGTTGTTGGGTGTAGTTCTCATGTGATTCCATTATTCGTATTCCAGCAAAGCCGGCATCGTTAAAAGGCCTGTGATGACCACCGCGTCCAAAACGATCCAATCTGTAGATCAGCATTGGATTCATGTCCGGCATATATTTTTTGGTGTTTTTATGTACATATCGGGCCAATTGTCGCGATATCCCATCTACTTCCCCGCCATAGAACCGCCTTCTATTTCTTTGACGTTCTGTTTCCGTAGGCGGAACGGGTTCAGAAAAGATCCTGAAATCCCTGTTGCTAACAACCCCGTCTACTCCTGTAATATTCCCGATCATATCATTATTGAGAATTCCAATGATCTCCCAGCCTTGCTCTTTCGCATAAGCAGCAAGACCTTTTCCACCAAACAGCCCTTGTTCTTCGCCGGAGAGACCGACATAGATAATGCTATTCTCAAATTGGTATTTAGATAATACCCGTGCCGCTTCGATAGCGCCAGCCATTCCACTGGCATTGTCATTTGCCCCTGGAGAATCTGAAGTATAATCCGTAGGATCGCTCACCCTCGAGTCTATGTCGCCACTCATGATTATATAGCGGTTGGGAAATTTAGTTCCTCGTTGGATAGCCACAACATTAGCCACCCATACATCTTTGACGATACGATTATTAGCCCCTTTTTCCACGAGATCTTTCTGAAAGAATACCTCGAGGCAATTCCCGCACTCTGAAGATATCTTGTCATATTCCGATTTGATCCATCGGCGGGCAGCGCCAATTCCCCGGGTAGAGGAAACTGTATCGCTCAAGGTATGTCGCGTACCGAAATTAGCCAGGGCAGTAATATCCGCTTCGAGACGCTCTGAAGAAACGGCATCGATGATATCGTACATTTTGGGATCATCCTGTGCTTGAGTGATCAGGAAGGAAAATAGGACAAGCAAGCAGCACTTTAATTTCATTCTAGTGTTTTTAAAATTGATTTTATATCAAGTAGTTGAATATATTCCCTCAAGATAAACAATTAGGACTGTCCTAAAAACAAAAAAGTCGCCCGGGGGAGCGACTTTTTATTCAGACCAGTAGGCATTCTACTAGCCGTCGAACGTATAACCGTTATCAGCGGCCACTTTATCCGCAATTTGGGTTCGTAATGCCGCCACATTGGGCTGGTTAGTATATTTAGTAAATCGCTTTAATCCCATTAACAACATGCGTTGTTCATCTCCTTCGGCAAAAGAAACTATTGCTTCCTTCCCTTTGCTTTGAATAATATCAACAGCATTGTACAAATAATATTTAGCCATTGCGATCTGAGCAGCCTGTGCCTCTTCTCCAAAACGCTTGGCATTCTTCTCAGTTCGTAAGATGGTCGACTCAGCCATATACACCTCGATCAGGATATCAGATACAGCCAAAAGCACTTGCTGGTGCTTTTCCAATTCAGCACCGTACTTCTGAACTCCGGCTCCTGCGATCATCAGGAATACTTTTTTAAGTCGGGCCACAAGGTCTTTTTCTTCTGCCAAAAGCGCTGAGAAATCCGGGGTGTCCATAGAAGGGATCCCCATCAATTCCTCACCTACCTTTGTTGCAGGACCCAGCAAGTCTACATGTCCACGCATGGCTTTTTTCACAAGCATACCCACTGAGAGCATTCGGTTGATCTCGTTGGTCCCCTCATAGATACGGGCTATCCTGGCATCACGCCAGGCTTTTTCCATGGGTGCATCGGCGCTAAAGCCCATGCCGCCAAAGATCTGGATCCCTTCATCTGAGGTTTGCTGAACATCTTCGGACACAGCTACTTTGAGCAAGGAACATTCGATGGCATATTCTTCTACACCCTTGAGTTCTGCTTCCTGGTGGGAATTTCCTTCGGCCAGTCTGATGGCTATCCGATCCTCAATATTTTTTGCAGCGCGATAGCATGCAGATTCACCGGCATAAACGTTCGTGGACATTTGTGCGATCTTCGCTTTTATGGCGCCAAAATTTATGATCGGTGTCTTAAATTGAACACGTTCATTGGCATACTTCGTCCCTTCACCAATGATCCGTCTTTGAGCTTCCAAACAGGCAGCAGCTAATTTAATACGCCCAATGTTCAAGGCATTCATAGCTATCTTAAAGCCCATTCCGCGTTCAGACAACATATTTTCCACAGGCACTTTGGTTTCATTGAAGAAAACCTGTCGTGTAGAAGAGGAGTGGATTCCTAATTTCTTTTCTTCTTCCCCCATACTGATCCCATTTTCAGGGTCATTCTCTACGATGAAGCCTGTTATGTTCTTATCATCTTCGATACGGGCAAAGACGATGAACAGGTTACAGAAACCGGCGTTGGAGATCCACATTTTTTGGCCGGTAATATTGTAGTGCTTACTATCTTTTGAGAGCACAGCTTTGGTCTTTCCCGAATTTGCATCGGATCCAGCTCCGGGCTCCGTTAGGCAGTAAGCCCCGAACCACTCCCCGGTTGCCAGTTTGGGTACATATTTCTTTTTCTGCTCTTCTGTGCCATAAAGGGTGATAGGCATAGTACCGATCCCGGTATGTGCTCCAAAAGCTGTGGAAAACGATCCCGTAGCTCCTGAAATATAATCACATACTAACATGGAGGATACAAATCCCATACCCATACCGCCGTATTCTGCTGGAACGGCAATACTTAAAAAGCCCATTTCACCAGCAGTGCGCATGCATTGCTCGGTATAGGCGTAATCCTTTTGCTCAAATTTTTCCCACTGACCCCAAAGATCCCGATCGACAAACTCATTGGTGCTGTCGCGCATCATCTTTTGTTCTTCGGTAAGATCTTCGAGGGTGAATACATCTTCACAAGCGGTTTCTTTTACTACAAATTGTCCGCCTCTGGTAAGGTCCTTGTTTGCTATTTCTGTACTCATGGTTATTAAGAGTTTAGAAGAAAGATTCAAGAGTCAAGAATGGACTACTTTGGCTGTAATCGCTTCTGAAATCCTGATATCATCTTTTGTAATTGCTTAATTTTATTTTCTAGTTTATCAAATGTTTCTCTATCGAAATATGCTTGTTGATAAGCAATAATTAATTGTGTTTCCCACTCAAAAGCGGAACCCAGGCTATCCTGAATAAACCTATTAATGTGTTTATCAGAATTCTTACTCGTTCCTTCGGCAATATTCGAAGGAATTGACACTGCAGAACGAGTCATTTGGTTAGCAAGAGCATATCTTTCATAATCCGGGAAATTTATCGACAAGGCATATGTTTCTCGAACCAATTCCATGGCTTCTTGCCAAATTTTTAGATTCTTGAAATTATGTTTCATCAAATCTCTCTTCTTGCTTCCTGACTCTAAATTCTAGTTCAAAAATTCATAGATGCCTGCAGCTCCTTGACCGGTCCCTACGCACATGGTTACCATGCCATATTTACCTTTCATATCGCGCTTGCGCATCTCGTCAAAGAGCTGAACGGAAAGTTTGGCACCTGTACAGCCGAGTGGGTGTCCAAGCGCAATGGCGCCTCCATTCACATTAACGATATCCTGGTTGAGATCCAATTCTCGGATCACTGCCAGGGATTGGGAAGCAAAAGCTTCATTTAGTTCTATCAGTTCTATGTCATTTTGTTTTAATCCTGCTTGCTTCAGGGCTTTTGGAATGGCTTTTACGGGGCCAATCCCCATGATCCGCGGTTCTACCCCAGCGGCTGCATAATTGACCAGCCTGGCGATGGGCTCCAGTTTAAGTTCTTTTACCATTTCCTCACTCATGACAAGTACAAAAGCCGCACCGTCACTCATCTGGGAAGAGTTCCCTGCAGTAACGCTGCCCCCGGCAGCAAAAACAGGTCTTAACTTTGCCAATACTTCTTTAGATGTATCTGCCCTGGGACCTTCATCTTTGGCTACCGTATAGGTAGTAGATTCTTTCTTCCCCTCTTTATTTAAGAACGTATGATCAACCTCAATTGGTACAATTTGCTCCTTAAATTTGTCTTCTTTTTGTGCCTTAAGTGCCTTCATGTGAGAATTATAGGCAAATTCATCCTGGTCTTCACGCGATACCTTGAATTGCTCGGCCACAGCCTCCGCAGTAAGCCCCATTCCCCAGTAATAATCTTCATTACCTTCCTTGGCAACTTCATAATCCGGGGTGGGTTTATAGCCTCCCATTGGGATATAACTCATACTTTCAGCTCCGCCTGCAATGATGCAATCGGCCATACCGGCCTGGATCTTAGCGGCAGCTATTGCAATTGTTTCTATACCTGCAGCGCAATACCGGTTTACGGTAACTCCCGGTACGTCTTCTATTTTTAGTCCCATCAATGATATAAGACGGGCCATATTTAAACCTTGTTCTGCCTCTGGCATAGCATTTCCTACGATCACGTCATCGATTCTCGTCTTGTCGAGTTGAGGTACTTCATTCATCATGTACTCAATGGTCTCTGCCGCCAACTCATCAGATCGCTTGAAACGGAATAGCCCCCTGGGTGCCTTGCCCACGGCGGTCCTATACGCTTTTACTATATATGCAGTCTTGTTCATGATTAATTTCTTAAGGGTTTACCAGTTTTAAGCATATGTTGTATACGTTCGAGTGTCTTTTTTTCCGAACAAAGGGAAAGGAAGGCTTCACGTTCCAGATCCAGTAAGTAACGCTCACTGACATAAGAAGCTTCAGATAAGTCGCCCCCAGCCATTACATAGGCCAGTTTGTTAGCGATCTTTTTATCATGTTCAGAAATATAATGCCCGGCTTCCATTGAGTCCGTGCCCACCAGGAACATACCTAGTGCCTGTTTACCAAGAACCTTAACATCTTTGCGTTGGATAGGTTGGGTATATCCGGACTCCGCCATTAATTTAGCATAGGCCTTTGCCGTAGCTATCTGCCTGTCTTTATTCACGACTACTATGTCTTTTCCTTTTTGGAGGATTCCGGTATCATAGGCCTCATATGCAGAAGTAGCCACTTTGGCCATCCCGATCGTCAGAAAATATTCCTGTAGTACATTGAGCTCCACGTCATTCTTGTGGAAAGTATCTGAGGCTCTTAATGTCATTTCTTTGGATCCACCTCCCCCGGGTATCACACCGACGCCAAATTCTACAAGGCCGATATACGTTTCAGCCGCAGCAACAACTTTGTCTGCATGAAGGGATAATTCACAACCTCCACCCAGGCACATACCATGAGGTGCCACGACAGTGGGAATAGAGGAATAACGCAATCGCATTACGGTATCCTGGAACATTTTTACCGCCATATTGAGCTCGTCATATTCCTGTTCAACGGCCATCATAAAGATCATCCCAATATTTGCACCTACAGAGAAATTTGCTGCTTGGTTACCGATCACCAGGCCTTGAAAATCTTTTTCGGCAAGGTCTATCGCCTTATTGAGTCCGGCTAATACATCGCCACCAATCGTGTTCATTTTGGATTGGAATTCTAAATTTAGAATACCATCGCCCAGATCTTCTACAACGACACCGCTGTTTTTAAATACCTCATTGGACTTCCGGATATTGTCCAGGATAATAAAGGCATCCTGACCCGGTTTCTTTTCCATGGCTTTTTTGCCGATGTCATAATAGTAGGTCGCTCCGTCCTTAACTGAGTAGAACGAACTAACACCACTTTCCTTCATCTCCTTAACCCATGGTGCAGCAGACTGGTCTTCGGCCTCGATCAGTTCCAAACCTTTGTCAAGACCTATGGCATCCCATATTTGAAAAGGCCCGTGTTCCCAGCCAAAACCGGCCTTCATGGCATCATCGATCTTATAGACATCATCTGAGATCTCAGGGATACGATGGGTCACATAAGCGAATAACTGCCCAAAGCTTTTCCGGTAAAATTCTCCTGCCTTGTCCTTGCCACCCACCAATACAGGAAAGCGATCAATGACTTTGTCTATGGTTTTGGTGAGTTCCAACGTACCAAAGGAAGCGCGCTTCCTGGCGCGATAGTCCAAGGAATCCAAATCGAGAGTGAGGATCTCACTTTTCCCGCCATCCCCTTTTACTTTCTTATAAAATCCTTGTCCGGTCTTACTGCCCAGCCATTTATTATCAACCATGGTCTGGATGAAATCCGGTAATTTGAAGAGATCATGCCTTTCATCCTCTTTACAATTCTCATGGATCCCGTTGGCCACATGAACCAGGGTATCCAGGCCTACTACATCGACGGTCCTGAAAGTCGCAGATTTAGGCCTGCCGATCACAGGGCCCGTGAGTTTGTCCACTTCTTCGGCCGTCATTCCCATTTCTTTCACGGCGTGAAACAGGCTCATAATGCTGAATATTCCGATGCGGTTTCCAATAAAGGCTGGCGTATCCTTGGCGATCACTGAGGTTTTACCGAGGAATTTCTCACCATACCCATTGAGGAAATTCAGAACTTCCGGATTTGTTTTTGGGCCCGGAATGATCTCAAAAAGTTTTAGATATCGCGCAGGGTTGAAGAAGTGCGTACCGCAAAAATGGGCCTGAAAATCTTCGGACCTACCCTCACTCATAAACTGAATAGGGATCCCCGATGTGTTTGAAGTGATCAGGGTTCCCGGTTTCCTGTATTTTTCAAGAGTCTCGAATACTTGTTTCTTAATATCGAGCCGTTCCACTACTACTTCAATGATCCAGTCGACATCGGCTACTTTGGCGATATCATCTTCCAGGTTACCTGTGGTGATCCTGTTTGCAAATTTTTTGTGGTAAATAGGGGAGGGTTTGGATTTCAAAGCCGAAGCCAGGAAATCGTTAACCATTCGATTACGAACGGCCGGATGCTCGAGCGTTAACCCCTTAGCTTTTTCTTTGTCATTAAGTTCACGTGGGACAATGTCCAACAGAAGTACTTCCACTCCAATGTTGGCAAAGTGGCAGGCGATTCCGCTCCCCATGATCCCGGAACCGATTACCGCTACCTTTTTAATGTGTTTGTTCATTTCTTAGGCTGATTTGTGGATCTTTTTTTTCTCAAATATCTTTTTATCGATCGCGATCTCATGAATGGTTTCCATCGCTTTGAAAAACGCGTTTAAATCCTGTTTAGAAAGCTGCTCCCTAACAGATTCGTTAAAACTTAGCACGCGTACCTTTGAGCGCTCTCGATTTTCAAGGCCAAATTCGGTGAGATGGATCAGGACACCACGCCCATCTTTAGGATTGGGTTTCCGTTCGATCAATCCTTTTTCTTCCATGCTTTTCAGGATCCTTGATAAGCTGGTAGCTTCCATTCCCATTTTGGGGCCCAGGGCTGTAGAAGGTGTACCTGATTTGGGATCAATACTTAAAAGGGTAAAGCCAACGGCCATTGTGGAGTCATATTTCTTAGCTTCTTCATTATACATCCGGGCGACAGCTTGCCAGGTGGCACGAAGCATATAGTCTACAGTAATTTCTTTCATTGGTTGTTAATAAGGCTAACAAATATACAAAAATATACTATGCATGCATAGTATATTTTAAGAAAATCGATAAGTTACGATAAGTAATATTAGCTGTAGTAGATCTTTCGGATCAGTGCCCGTAAATATCGTTATAGAGGGCCATGTACCTGTCTTTAATGATCTTACGGCGCAATTTCATAGTAGGTGTCATATGTCCTTCATCTATTGTCCAGACATCAGGCGTCAGGCGGAACTGCTTTACTCTTTCCCATTTTGCAAAACTCTCATTGGCACTATCCACTTCCTCTTGAAATTTTTTGAGGATCCGATCATTTAGGATGATATCGGAGTTTTCACCGTAGGATATTTTGTTCGCTTCGGCCCAATCATAGAGGTATTCAAAATTGGGCTGGATCAGGGCAGCCGGCATTTTTTCGCCTTCACCTACCACCATGATCTGTTCTATAAATGGGGAGTGCTTAATACGGTTCTCCAATAATTGGGGAGCCACATATTTACCCCCGGAGGTTTTGAACATCTCTTTTTTGCGATCGGTAATTTTCAAAAATCCATCGGTATCGAACTCACCAATATCCCCGGTGTGGAAATATCCATCTTTAATTACCTCCGCAGTTTTCTCGGGGTCTTTGTAATAGCCCATCATAACATTAGGTCCCTTGCATAAGATCTCACCATCGCTGGCGATCTTTACTTCAACGCCCTCTATGACCTTACCCACAGTGCCAATTCGCAAGCCATGATCGCGTGTATCGTTCACGGAAATGACCGGGGACGTTTCGGTTAGGCCATATCCTTCCAGTACCGGGATCCCTGCTGCGGCGAATATGCGTGCTAAACGCGGTTGCAGGGCTGCACTACCAGATACCATGGTTTCCAGTTTTCCACCAAGTCCTTCCTGCCATTTACTGAAAATAAGCTTCCGGGCTAAGCCTAATTTCTTCTCATATAACCAGCCATTTGCGCCATAGGGTTCAAATTTGAGTCCGAGGTTTACAGCCCAGAAAAATAATTTGCGTTTGATGCCTGTAAGATCATCGCCTTTTGCTATTATCTTGTCATATACCTTTTCCAAAAGCCTAGGCACGACAGTCATTACGTTGGGTTTAATCTCCTTTAGGTTCTCACTGATCTTGTCAATTGCCTCGGCGTAGTAGACCTCGATCCCGCAATACATGTATAGATACAGGATCATGCGCTCAAAGATGTGACAGACCGGAAGAAAGCTTAGAGCAGAACTGCCGTGTTCAAAAGGCACCCGAATTTGACTTGCCAATACATTGGAAACAATGTTATTATGAGAAAGCATAACCCCTTTTGGCCTTCCTGTTGTTCCGGAAGTATAGATCAATGTAGCCAGATCTCCAGGTTTTACAGCATCCTTGCGGGCTTCTACCTCTGATTGATTGGAAGGATCAGCCCCTATTTTCTTTACTTCAGTCCAATTAGCACAGCCCGGGATATTATCAAAAGAATACACACCAACCAAGCTTGGCACCTGATCTTTAATGGCATTGATCTTGGCAAGTACTTCTTCGCAAGAGACAAAGACATACTTAGATTCCGAATGGTTCAGTACATAGGCATAATCTTCTTCAGAGATGGTAGGATAGATCGGTACATTCTGAGCACCAACTTGCAAAACCCCAATGTCCATTATGCTCCACTCTGTACGATTAGTCATAGAGATCAAAGCGATCTTGTCATTGGCTTGTACCCCGAGACGGAGCAAACCTCGACTCACGGCATTGGCCTGATCCAAAAACTCCTGCGAAGAGGTCGATACCCAATTACCTTCACTTTTAGTTGTAAAAGCTTTCGAAAGATTGAATGTTTTTTGGGTGTAGTAGGGGAATTCAAATATTCGGCTGATCTGCTCCATTATGTGCGTGGGTTATTCCATGCAAAATAGGAAAACGCAGGCGGAATATAAAATGGGCTAATTAGTTATGCGATTCGATCCACTCTCGCGCATTGACAAATGCCTTGATCCAGGGCGAGATCTCATCCTGTCTGTCTTTAGGGTAATGGGCCCAATTCCATGGAAATATAGAGCGTTCAAAATGGGGCATGGTCACCAAATGCCTTCCTGTACTATCACAGAGCATGGCCGTGTTATAATCACTTCCGTTCGGATTAGACGGGTAATCACCATAGCCATATGTGGCCACTATATCGTAGGCAGCTTCTTTCATAGGCAAGTTGAACTTCCCTTCTCCGTGTGATATCCAAATCCCCAAGCGGGCACCTTCCATATTAGAAAGCATGACCGAATTGTTCTTTTGAATCACAACTGATGTAAAATTACTTTCGTGCTTATGGGAATCATTATGTAACAACTTTCCATGAGTTTCGTGCTCCGGATTGATCAGATCAAGCTCCATGAATAATTGACAACCATTACAAATGCCCACCGAAAGGGTGTCTTCTCGAGAAAAGAAGTTTTTAAGAGCTTTTCTGGCTTTTTCGTTGTATTTAAATGCACCTGCCCATCCCTTGGCAGATCCCAGCACATCGGAATTGGAAAATCCTCCCACAGCGCCGATAAAACGAACGCCTTCCAGCGTTTCTCTGCCGGAGATCAGATCTGTCATATGGACATCCCGAACGTTAAAGCCAGCCAGGTACATGGCATGTGCCATTTCCCGTTCGGAATTACTCCCTTTTTCTCTTAAAATAGCTGCCTGAGGTCTTTTGTCTTCTGCTGGTTTTTGGGGAAGCTGACCCTGAAAATTTGTCGGGAAGCTATACGTGAGTGGCTGGACTTTATAATTCGCAAACCGCTCGCTTGCCAGGTTATTTGCAGTTTGTTTCTGATCCAGCAACCATGAGGTTCTATACCAGGTTTCCCGCATTTCATCGACGTCTATATCGAGAATGGTTTCATTATTCTTGATAACGAGTCGGGCCTCTGACCGGACCTGACCTATAGGATATGCCCGAACGCCGACTTCTTCTAATTCCCTGGCTACGTTATGGTCTTTGGCCTGAAATACGATCCCGGCATTTTCTGAGAAGAGGGATTTGACACTGTCGTTTGTAGCAAAGGCCGAAATATCTAATGTTGCTCCCATATCCAGATCAGCGAAGCACATTTCTAAAAGTGTAGTTATGAGTCCGCCCGATCCCACATCATGCCCTGCCAGAATACGTTCTTCATGAATCAGCTGCTGCATTGTGTCGAAGGCATTTTTAAAATATGCCGGATCTTTAATACCCGGAGCTTCCGCGCCCACGGCATTTCGCGACTGCGAAAAAGAGGAGCCTCCCAATTTCAGCGCGTCCTGAGACATGTTTATATAGTAAATAAGTCCGCCTTCTTTTTGGAATACAGGCTCAACTACCTTAGATATGGCATGGCAATTCCCGGCAGCGGATATGATCACGGTGCCTGGGGAAATGACTTGCTCCCCATTGTATTTCTGCTTCATAGAGAGCGAATCCTTACCGGTTGGCACATTAACCCCTAAGGCAATGGCAAAATCCGATACGGCTTTTACGGCTTCGTAAAGGCGCGCATCCTCACCCTCATTCCTGCAAGGCCACATCCAGTTTGCTGAGAGGGAAACGGATTTGAGTCCGTCTTTAAGGGGTGCCCAGATTATATTAGTAAGGGCTTCGGCTATGCTGTTCTGACTCCCGGCTATCGGGTCGATCAACCCGGAAATAGGGGAGTGGCCAATTGAAGTAGCGATGCCTTCGGCACCTTTAAAATCCAAGGCCATAACACCGCAATTGTTTAAAGGCAGTTGCAGCGGACCTGCGCATTGTTGTTTGGCAACGAGTCCACCTACGCAGCGATCTACCTTATTTGTAAGCCAGTCTTTGCAGGCCACAGCCTCCAACTGCAAGACATCTTTCAGATAGGTCGAGAAATGGTCCTGAAGGTAATCCGGATCCACGTAGACACGCTCTAATGCGGTATCGGCCATAATAGTTTTAGGAGAACTGCCGAACATATCCGCTAGATCCAGGTCCATGGGCTTACTATCTTTTTTGGGCGAATAAAATGAGAAATGGTCATCGCCTGTGACTTCTCCCACTTCATACATCGGGGCCCGTTCACGTTCAGCGATCGTCCTGAGCAGATCGATATCCTTTCCGGCAATAACCAGTCCCATTCTTTCCTGGGATTCATTCCCGATCAATTCTTTAGCCGAAAGTGTAGGATCGCCAACAGGTAGCGCATCCATATTTATGGCTCCGCCGGTTTCCTCTACCAATTCTGAAAGGCAATTCAAGTGTCCACCTGCTCCATGATCGTGAATAGAGACAATAGGATTGGTATCTGCCTCTACAAAAGCCCGAATGGCATTTGCTGCGCGTTTCTGCATTTCAGGATTGGATCGCTGGACGGCATTTAGTTCGATGGATGTACTGAATTCGCCTGTATCGGCGCTGGACACAGCGGCACCACCCATTCCAATTCGATAATTATCCCCTCCCAGTATGACGATTTTATCTCCTTTTTCAGGGGTATCTTTCTTTGCCTGTGCGGCTTTTCCAAAACCAATACCTCCAGCCATCATAATGACCTTGTCGTAGGCCAACTTGCGTTCATGCTCCTGGTGTTCAAAAGTGAGTACAGATCCGGCGATCAGCGGTTGGCCAAATTTATTCCCAAAGTCGGACGCCCCGTTCGATGCTTTTATGAGAATATCCATCGGGGTTTGGTAAAGCCAGGGCCTTGCCTCCACGGCCTGCTCCCAGGCTCTGTTTTCATCCAGTCGGGAATAAGCAGTCATGTACACTGCAGTCCCGGCAAGGGGCAGGGATCCTTTCCCACCTGCCAGTCTGTCGCGAATTTCTCCTCCAGATCCTGTAGCGGCTCCGTTGAAGGGTTCGACAGTCGTTGGGAAATTATGCGTTTCTGCCTTGAGGGAGATAATTGTGTCTACCGTTGTTTCCTGATAGGTATCCGGTTTATTCGCCGATCGGGGTGCGAACTGCGTAACCTTGGGGCCTTCAATAAAGGCCACGTTATCCTTATATGCAGAGACAATACTATTGGGGTGTGTCTTTGAGGTTTTCTTGATCAGGGAAAAGAGGGAATCTGGTTTTTCTTCCCCGTCGATGATAAAAGTGCCGTTAAATATTTTGTGCCTGCAATGTTCCGAATTCACCTGGCTAAAACCGAACACTTCAGAATCGGTAAGAGCGCGTCCTAAACGCGTAGACAGTTCCTCTAAATACGCTACTTCTTCCCGACTCAGTGCAAGGCCCTCTTCTTTGTTATAGGTGGCGATGTCTTCAATATCCCGGATAGGTTCCGGATCTATATCGATGGTAAATAATGCCTGGTCCAGTGCGTTGTATTTCTGTGAGAGCATCGGGTCAAATTCCCTGAAATCTTCTGTTACAGCGTGGTATTCTTCTATTCGTGAAATTCCCTTAACGCCCATGTTCTGGGTGATCTCGGTGGCATTGGTACTCCATGGCGTGATCATCGCAGCCCTGGGGCCAACAAAAAAAGCGTCTACAGACGCCTCCTCTATTTTGGGTTGCTCACCAAACAGCCAGCTTAATTTGGCCACATCATCCGAAGGGACATGATCCGGTCCTTCAACGGCATATACCAGGGATTTCGGGTCACCAAAAAAATGGATCATGGGCTGTGGTGAATTAGAAGCCACAAATTTACACCAATAAATAAAGAAATGGTAGTGAGTATATTGTCAGTTATCAAAGAGGGATGTTGATTACTTTCTTTGCAATTGTGTCACATAAAACCCATCAAATTCGGTAACGTTGGATGAATTGAAGAAAATGGTATTTATAAATAGTTATCCCAATTTCTTCCTATCTTTAAATTCTTCCTCCGCATTATAAATTCATACGTTAAAAACATAAAACACCTATTAAAATGAAAAATGGTTATTCATTAGTCTGCCTTACCTTGTCGTTTCTATTTGGCATATTCTTTCTTCAGGGTCAAAGTACAAATGACACAAGGCTTTTGCAATCTCCCGCAATAAGCGAAACACATATCGCTTTCATCTATGCTGATGATTTATGGATTGCTGATCGGGATGGTTCCAATCCAAAACGGCTGACTATAGACGAAGGTATTGAATCCCGTCCAGTCTTTTCCCCTGACGGTTCCAACATTGCTTTTAGCGCACAATACGATGGTAATACCGATGCATTTGTCATTCCTGCAACGGGAGGTGTCCCTAAAAGACTTACATGGCATCCTTCCTGGGATAACGTGGAAGATTTCACGCCTGATGGAGAGCATATTCTTTTTATTTCCCGGCGTAGCAACCATACCACTCGCCATGCACGGCTATATAAAGTGGGTATAAATGGCGGGCAACCAGAAGAATTTTCGATCCCTACGGTATGGCGTGCGAAAATATCGCCGGATGGCAAGTACATTGCCTATAATCCCATTTATGAAGTTTTTAATCAATGGAAGAACTACCGTGGTGGCACACAAGCACGAATTTGGATTTTGGATACGGAGACCAATGATGTTGTTGAAATTCCAAAACCGGCTACTGGTGGAAATGATGCACATCCAAACTGGGTTGGTGATACCGTTTATTTCCGCAGTGACCGGAATGGGGAATTCAACCTGTATTCATTCGATATGAATAGCAAAGCCGTGTCTCAACATACACAATTTGGTGATTTTCCTATTTCCAGTCTAACTGCCAATGGGAATGCGCTCATTTTTGAGCAAGGTGGTTACCTACATATTTATAATCCCAGTGCGGGCAACAGCCAGAAATTAACGGTTGGTATTGCAACGGATCTGTTGGAATTGCGCCCTAGATTTGTTTCTGGCTCTAAATATATAAGAAGTGCCGGTATTTCGCCATCCGGTGCACGGGCAGTCATAGATTTTAGAGGCGAAATTGTCACAGTACCTGCTGAAAAAGGCGATGTAGTAAATCTTACCCAAACTCCTGGAGTACATGAGCAAGCACCACAATGGTCACCCGATGGTAAAAACATCGCATATTTTTCAGATGAAAGTGGCGAATATGCCATGCACATCAAAAAAGTTTCCGATAGAGGCGTCCGTAAACTGCCGCTGAACGGTAATGGTTTCTATTCCAATATTCATTGGTCACCGGATAGTAAAAAGCTGTGCTTTGTAGACAATGGTCGAACCCTTTATGTAATGGACAGTGCCAGCGGCGCTGTGTCCAAGATCGCTACTGATGCCTTATATTTTCCTGGCCCCTATCGCGATTTGTTCGGCTCCTGGTCTCACGATTCAAAGTGGGTGGCTTATACCGTGATTACAGACACAAATTTTGAACAGGCCTTTGTTTATTCTATAGATCAAAAACGTAATTACGAACTATCCGATGGCTTATCTAGCGTATCAGAACCCCGTTTTGATCCCAATGGCAAATATATCTACATGCTGGCGTCTACCGATGCGGGTCCAGTTATGAATTGGTTCGACCAATCCAACCAGGATATGGAAATGACCAATGCCATTTACCTTGTGACATTGCAAAAAGACCTGGTTTCTCCCTTGGCAAAGGAGAACGATGAAGAAAAAGGAGAAGAAAGTGAAAAGGATGGAGATGACATTAATAAAAAAGACAAAGACAAAGGAAATACCCAGAAAGTGAATATCGTCATTGATTGGCAGGACATTCATAACCGAATTCTTTCTTTACCAATTTCGCCAGGAATGTATTCTAATTTATGGACTGCAGAGGAGGGAACTATATACTATCTGGCACGTACACCTCATAGCGGATTTAATGATGCCCAATCCGTGATGAAGTTTACGTTCGAAGACAGGAAAGCGGAAGAGGTGATGAAAGCCAATGATTTCGAGATTTCTGCAGACAGCAAAAAGATGTTTTTCAGAAATGGTAGTAATTGGGGCATAACAGACGTGGGTAAAAAACCAGAAAATGGGAACCTCGATGTTGGAGCTATCAAAGTTAAGATCGATCCTCGGAAAGAATGGAGGAACATTTTTGAAGAGGCATGGCGTGTGAATCGCGATTATTTTTATGATCCGAATATGCATGGTCTTGATTGGCAAGCTATTAAGTCGAAGTACGAGGGATTTCTTGACGATGTGGTGTGCAGTTCGGACTTATATACAATGATGAGGCATATGTTTAGTGAAGTGGCCGTCGGGCACCATCGGTTCTTTGGGCCAATGGATCGGTTAAATACCCCGGATCGTGTAAATGTGGGATTGTTGGGTGCGGATTATTCCATTGAAAATGGCCGATACCGCATTGCTAAGATATATGGCGGACTCAACTGGACACCTGATCTCCGGTCTCCGCTTACCGAACCTGGTGTAAACGCCAGTACAGGAGATTATATTTTGGAGGTTGATGGTAGGTCTGTTACTAGCGATGAGAATTTTTTCAGCTTTTTTGAGAACCGAGCAGACAAGATAGTAAACCTGAAAATCGGCCCCAATGCAGATGGATCCAATTCAAAAATTGTAAAAGTGGTTCCAATTGGTAATGAAATGGCCCTGAGGAACCGGGATTGGGTAGAAGGAAATATTAAAAAGGTTGATGAAGCCACGGATGGCCAAGTGGCATATGTCTATGTTCCGAATACAGCCGGTGCAGGACACACCTATTTTAAAAGGTATTTTTTTCCACAGGTACATAAGAAGGCCATCATCATAGATGAAAGGCATAATGGTGGTGGGCAGTTGGCCGATTACTATATAGATATCTTAAAAAAACCATACCAATCCAGCTGGAACTTTAGGTACGGTAAGGACCTGAAAGCGCCCAGCGGGTCTATTCAAGGGCCGAAAGTCATGTTGATTGATGAAACAGCGGGTTCCGGAGGTGATTACCTGCCATGGATGTTCCGAAAGTTCGGCTTAGGAACGTTGATTGGTAAGACCACCTGGGGCGGATTGGTCGGAGTATTGGGCTATCCCCAATTCATTGATGGTCGTGGTGTTACTGCTCCTAATGTAGCTTTTTATGATTCTACTGGGTTTACCATAGAAAACCAGGGCATTGATCCTGATATTGAAATTGAGCAATGGCCTAAGGAAGTTATGGCCGGTAAGGACCCACAATTGGAAAAGGCGATTGAGGTGATATTGCAACAACTAAACGATTATAACGAGAACCTGCCTCCCAGACCAGAATATCCGATTCGGGTGCGTAAAATGGAGTAGGTGTATCAATTGTGAGTCTATCTAGTATTTTGCCCGGTATTTTGAAACTTATTGACTGTGCAAAGTTGCCACATAAAACCCATCGAAACCCGTGACGCTGGGCCAAAGGGTATATTCTTCTACTAATTCAAAATCGGCTCCTGCTTCACTGCTTAAAAATTCACGGAGCTGTTTGCCGTTCTCGGAGGGAAGGATAGAACAAGTAGCATATACTAAGGAACCTCCTGCCTTGACCAAAGGGGCATAGGACTGCATGATCTCCTGCTGTAGTTCCCTGTAACGTTGGATCTTTTTCTTGCTTAGCTTCCATTTAGCATCCGGATTGCGTCTTAAAATCCCAAGACCGGAACAAGGGGCGTCAATAAGCACTTTATCTGCCTTGCCATAATATTCAGATAGGTCTGTATTCTTATCTGCCAGCAAGGTTCGTATCCCTTCAATCCGACTCCGCTTTGCGCGCTTTTCCAGTTCATACATCTTCTTGGGATAGATGTCTATGGCCAGGATCTCTCCCCGATCTTTTAACAAGGCTGCCAAATGCAGGGATTTTCCGCCTGCACCTGCACAGGCATCGACAATGAAATCGCCTTCCTGTGGGTCGACCATAGGTGCAACCATCTGCGAATTAGCATCCTGGATCTCAAAGTGGCCAATTTTAAAGGCTTTCAGGTGTTGTACTGCTCTTCGCTTTTTCAATCGCAAGGCATCCGGAAATCCGTGGATCTTCTCAGTTTCCACCCCTTCTTCCTGCAACCATTGCTGTAGTCGCTCCGGATGGGTGAGCAGGGTATTCACCCTAAGGATGACATCGGCTTCCTTGTTTAATACGTGAAGCTCTTTTTCCCATCGCTCTTCTCCGAGTTCTTCCACACCCAATTCATCAAGCCAGTCAGGGATGGACTCCTTTATTGTTCGTGGTGTCACATTGAGAAGTGCTTTCTGAACCTGCTCCGAATCTAATTCCTCAACTTCTGCCCAATCAGGCAAGGGATAGCCTTGTTCTGCAGCCCAGATCCAAAATAAGGTTGTATGATCCGTTCCCCCGGCCAGGTCGGCAGCAACTGCTTCATACTTTCGCTTATATCGAACGATATCGTAAATAGACCCGGCCACTAAGCGACGGTCGCGCGAGCCCCAGCGTTTCTGACTCTTCAATAGTCGCTGGACGGCATCATCCGCCTTGGCCCCACGTTTAAAGATCTTGTCTAAAGTGATTTTAATGGCATTTATCTGATTTTGATGAAATCGCATATAGAGAAATATAAACCCGGGATTACGTTTTATCGATACCATCCAAAGTACCGAGCTAAGATCTAAATAGATGTTAGCCTATGAATATTTTCAGATTACTTTTTTTGTTCTTCTTGATTCTTGGTATCAGTTGTTCTCCCGAAGATATCGTTATCAGCGGGGAAAGTACGAATTCCAATACACCCGGCAGCGAATGCGATACTTTTAGTATCCTATTAGAGCCTTTCTACAGTTTCCTGAAAAAATAAAAGGGAGGTTTTCACCTCCCTTTCGTACAAACGCTCCAAATCATCTCTCTACACTATGACTACTTTAAAGCCACTTCTTCTTTTCTTGTAATACACACCCCTGTATTTATAGTATCGCTTTCCTCGTACATATACGATCTTGTGTCCGCGTGGAAGTACATTGATACGTAATCCTACCGGAGCCGAGCATACCACATATTTTCTTCCAAAAGGCTTATACCAAACGCCGGCAGCAAATCTGTATTTAACACCGTGGAACTTATAGATCTTAGGTTTATGGACTGTGGTTACCACAGTTCCACGTTTTGGGTAGACTTTTACAACCCGTTGCGCTTCTGCGCTATTAAAGGCGCCTATCATAAGGGCCATCACTAAAAGTATTTTCAAGGTTTTCATAGCAATTTTTTTAAATGATTATACTTCTAAGACTGTAGGTTTAAACTATGGTTTAATAAAAAAGGAAGCCGTTTGGCTTCCTTATAGGTTTTTCATCGAAAACTGCTTCATCCGCCTTTTCGTCGTTTTTGGATCTCTTTCAGCAATCTCTTTTTGAAATCTTCTTCGGCCCGGATCAACTTAAAACTTTTCTTTGCACCGAGCACTTCGCTCATACGTTCCATATAGGCAATATGCAGCCGGTGTTTTTCGGCTTCCAGATCTAGTAATTTATCAAGCAGTCTCGAAGCTTCACCTTCTGTGAGGTATTCGAAATCCTGCAATTTGCTAAGTATATCAACGCGTTCTTTGCGTTTGATCGCTTCAATGTTTCCTTCATGTTCATTGTAAAGGGGCCAGAATACTTGTGCTTCTTCACTGGTCAAATTCAAACGTTCGGTGATAAAGGCCACTTTAAGCGATTTAATTCGCTCACGGCCCGGTCTGTTTTGCGAAAAAGCAAACGTACCCACCAGCATGAACAGTACCAATACCCCAATTTTGACTCTATTCTTCATCATACTCCAAGTTTAATTCATCTAAATCATCTATGGTATCATCGAGATACTCCATTATATTTTCATCTTCGACATTCAATTCTATTATGGCATCTTCCTCCAAAACATCTTCAGGAATAAATTCTGCCAATTCATAGGAACTCAATCCTAATTCATCCTCATCTAAATAAGCCTCTATATCTGCACTCGCCAGAGTGTCAAAGCTAGCCTCCTCTGTTCCTTTCCACGGGATCAGGACGACAAGCAGGAAAATTGCAGCAATGGAAGCTGCTGCCACCCAGTATTGTTTATAGGAACGCATTTGCACCACTTTGGTCTCCTTGGGTTCCATGCGTGACTTCAACTTTTCATTGAAAGACTCAAGATACCCTTCCGGCATGCTGAATCCTTCATTTTCAGGAACGGCCTGGGATTCCTCCCCAACCTTGTCCAGGATCCGGTCTGTGAGGGAATCAAAATACCCTTCCGGTGTTTTAAAGCCTTTATGTTTCTTCCAATCTTTCATGTCCTAGGTATAGACGTCTTTTTTGTCTAATGGTTTAATTTTCTTTCAAATAGCTTTCAATCTTTTTGACTGCATGGTGGTAGGAAGCTTTGAGTCCGCCTACCGAGGTTTCCAGAATTTCTGAAATTTCTTCATATTTCAGTTCTTCAAAGTATTTCATATTGAAGACCAGTTTCTGTTTTTCAGGCAATTTAGCAATGGCTTGTTGTAGCTTGTATTGGATCTCATCGCCTTCAAAATATACATCTGCCTGTAAATTGTTTGCCATTCGCTCCTGCAAGGCCTCTGAATTTACGCCTAACTTTTTTGATTTCTGTTTTATAAAGGTGAGGGATTCATTCGTTGCAATACGGTACATCCAGGAATATAATTTGCTGTCGCCCTTGAACCCGTCAATACTTCTAAATACCTTAATGAACGTATTTTGCAAGACATCGTCTGCATCGTCATGATCCAGTACGATCCTACGGATATGCCAGTACAATCGCTCCTTATAGGTGTTGATCAACATCTCGAACGCCTTTGACTGGGTATCTTTTTGCTTTAGTTGCTTAACTAACGTTTCTTCGGCTATCAAAGTCAGTTTGTTATAGGGGTAAGACCTCTCTTTTTTCCAATGGTTTAATTCCTTTCAACCTTTATAACGCTCGTTTTAGCCAATAGTTTGCATCTCGACTAACTTTTTATAGGTGCCTTTTTTCTCCATTAGGGCCAAATGATTGCCTTCTTCCACTATTTTTCCTTTCTGCAATACAAGGATATGGTCGGCATTCTGGATAGTAGATAATCTATGGGCGATAACCACCGAAGTGCGGTTTTTCATTAAATTTTCGAGAGCCATCTGTACAAGTCGCTCACTTTCTGTATCCAGGGCCGAAGTAGCCTCGTCCAGGATAAGGATGGCCGGATCTTTAAGTACTGCCCGTGCAATGGCCAATCGCTGTTTCTGCCCTCCGCTAAGTTTATTACCCCCATCACCGATGTTGGTGTCATAGCCTTCAGGCAGCTCTGAAATAAATTCATGGGCGTTCGCCACCTTAGCGGCTTCGATGATCGCTTCCCGAGAGGCTCCTTCCTTGCCCAGGCCAATGTTCCAGGCCACGGTATCGTTAAAGAGGATAGAATCCTGTGTGACCATTCCTATGAGATTTCGGAGGGATCTTTTCGATATTTTTTTGACATTGATATCGTCAATGAACAGGGTTCCTTCATTCACATCGTAAAAGCGTGTAAGTAAGTTAGCCAGCGTACTCTTGCCACTTCCGGACTGACCTACGAGAGCGACAGTTTTGCCTTTGTACAACTCAAAGTTAAAATCGGTCAGTACCCATTGATCTTCATATTTAAAGGAAATAGCATTGAAGTTGATATTATTGTCGAAACTCGTTTTTTCGATCGCGTTCTCCATGTCTTTGATCGGATTGGGTGTTTCCAGGATCTCCAGCACCCTTTCTGCGGCGGCATTGCCCTTTTTAACGCCATAAGAAGCCTTGCTAATGGCCTTTGCTGGTGTTAAGATATTATAGGCAAGCCCCATATAGGCGATGAAAGAAGAAGGATCCAGTACTTTATCGATCAATACCATTCTGCCCCCGTACCACAAAAGCACTCCTATCACTAAGATCCCGAGAAATTCCCCTAAGGGAGATGCCAGGTTCTGCCTGTTCAACAGGCTATTGGAAAATTTGAAGAACCTGTCTGTGGAGCGTTGAAAGTGTTTTGAAAACCGACTTTCACTGGTAAAGGCTTTGATGATGCGGAGCCCGGTAAGTGTTTCTTCGGTGATGGAAAGAAATTCTCCCTGTTCTTTCTGAACGCGAGCCGATTTCTTTTTTAGCGATTTCCCAACACGTGATATGATGAATCCTGCGATTGGGATAAAAATGAATACGAAGAGCGTCAGCTTGGCACTGATAAAGAACATGATCGCTATGGTGAACAAAATTGTCAAGGGTTCCCGGATCAGAAGTTCCAGGATGGAGAGGAAGCTATGTTGGATCTCCAGTACATCTGAGGTGATCCGGGCGATCACATCCCCTTTTCTTTTTTCGGTGAAATAGGAAACTGGCAGATCTGTGATCTTGTCATACATGGCATTTCTAAGATCCTTCAATACCCCATTACGCAGGAAGGTGATAAAATACATCGCCAGATAATTGAAGACATTCTTTAACAGAAACAGCAATAAGACCAATCCGATAACCAGGACCAGGCCTTTCATCTGATCATCGCCCGAAAACTGGGTAACTTGATAATTTATGTAGTCCTGAAGATAATCCTTTGCCTGCCCCATCCCTGTATAAATGGGTAGTACCGCCACTTTCTTGGATTGATCAAAGAGTACATCAAGCATGGGTATCAAGGCGGCAAAAGATAGTGCGCTAAACAGGGCATAAAGAATATTGAAAAAGATATTCAGAAAACCATATTTGCGATAAGGGATCGCAAAGCGCAATATTTTCTTGAAATATTCCATTAACCGAGCTTGAGTTCTTCCGTGATCCTCTCCAGCTTGTTTTCAAGCGATGCACGGACAGTCTTGTAATCTGTTGCAGCTGGCAAAGAGGCATTGACACTCATATAGAATTTTATTTTAGGTTCTGTACCGCTAGGTCTTGCAGCAATGCGTGTCCCGTCCTCTGTTGTATAGATCAGGACATTAGATTTGGGAATATCGATCTGTGCAGAAGCGCCTGTCCTGGGATCAGTTGAGGTGCCAGCATTGTAATCGTCTATTTTTATAACCTGAGATCCATCAATAGATTTAAGGGGGTTTTCTTTAAAATCGATCATCATTTGCCGGATCTCTTCGGCTCCCTGAATCCCTTTTTTTGTAAGGGAAACAAGTTTCTCTTGGTAGCAGCCATACTTCACAAAGGCATCGAGCAGTGCCTGATAAAAAGAACTGCCAGCCGCTTTTTTCTCAGCAGCGATCTCACATGCTAATAAGGTAGAGGTGACGGCATCCTTGTCCCTTACAAAATCACCTACCATAAATCCAAAGCTCTCTTCCCCGCCGCCTACAAAATAGGAGTCCGGAAAATCTTTGATCATTTTTGCGATCCATTTAAATCCGGTAAGGGCTTCTTTATATTCAACGCCAAATGTAGCTGCCAATTGGCGCATCATAGGTGTTGAAACGATCGTACTTGCGATAAATTCATTTCCGGTAAAACCTTTATCCCTGCGCTTCTCGAGCAAGTATTCCGTCATCAGGATCATGGTTTGATTGCCGTTCAGCAATTGTAGTTCCCCTTCTGTATTACGAACTGCAATACCCAGTCTGTCACTGTCCGGATCCGTACCTACTACCATATCGGCACCTAATTCCTCAGCTTTTTTCATTGCTATTTCAAGGGCCTCCGGCTCCTCTGGGTTAGGGGACTTAACCGTTGGAAAATTCCCGTCTGGTTCTGCCTGTTCGGCTATGACGGTTACTTTTGAGTAACCTGCCCGTTTTAATACTTCAGGAATCGCAGTAATGGATGTGCCGTGCAAGGAGGTAAATACGATATGAAGGTCGTCCTTACCAGGGGCGTTAAAATCCCCATTGCTAACAGATGCAGAAATAAAGGCTTCATCGACTTCTGCATCAATTTTTTGGATAAGCTCTGGTCGGGTGCTGAACTTAACATCTTCAAAATTCAAGGCATTGATCTCGGTGATTATCTCCTCATCTTGCGGTGGTACGATCTGTCCGCCATCGGTCCAGTATACTTTATATCCGTTGTATTCAGGCGGATTGTGGGAGGCCGTCAGCACAATACCAACATGGCAATTGAGGTGCCGTACGGCAAAACTGAGTTCGGGAGTTGTTCTTAATTCTGAGAACAGATAGACCTGGATGTCATTAGCGGAAAATACTTCGGCCACGGTTTGTGCCAGAGATTGGCTGTTGTGTCGGCAATCATAGGCGATAACAACTTTTAACTGGGTTTCCGGATATGATCTTTTCAGGTAATTACTGAGTCCCTGAGAATTCTTGCCCAGGGTATATTTATTGATCCGGTTTGTTCCAACACCCATAACTCCACGCATTCCACCGGTACCAAACTCGAGGCTTTTGTAGAAACGATCTTTTAAGTCTTCAGGGTCATTTTCGATCAGCTGTGCTACTTCATTTCTGACCGATTCATCAAAAACAGGGCTTAACCAGTTTTGTGCTTCTTTTTGTATTTGGGCTGCGAGTTCAGACATTAAGCGAGTTCTTTTAGGATGTGATTTTAGGGACTTCTTTAGACAGATGAATTTCTTCCATCACAGTATATCTAGTTTTGCTTTTACGCGTTCTGATGAGGAGTTCGCCAATAAAACCGGCCAGGAATAATTGTGTCCCTATGATCATGGTAGCTAAGGCAACAAAAAATTGAGGCCGTTCCGTCAGGAGTCGACCTGTAGGATTAATAAACACTTTGTCGATCCCTAAATACACCGTCAAACCAAAGCCAATGATAAACATAAGTACTCCCCACGCCCCAAATAGATGCATGGGTCGTTTCCCAAATTTGGAAACGAACCAGATCGTGATCAGGTCAAGGAAGCCTTTAATAAAGCGATCTGCGCCAAATTTTGTCTTTCCATATTTTCGTGCCTGGTGCTGAACGATTTTCTCACCAATTTTGTGAAATCCGGCGTTTTTGGCCAGCACAGGAATATAGCGGTGCATTTCCCCGGAAACTTCGATGGATTTGATCACTTGTTTTCGGAAGGCTTTCAAGCCACAATTGAAATCATGCAGTTTTACACCGGAGGTTTTACGTGCCGCCCAGTTAAATAATTTAGATGGGATATTCTTCATTAGGACCGAATCGAAGCGTTTCTTCTTCCAACCGGAAACCAGGTCGTAGTTTTCTTCGCGTACGAGTCGATATAATTCAGGGATCTCTTCCGGATTATCCTGAAGATCGGCATCCATAGTGATCACCACATCCCCATTAGCGGCTTTAAACCCGGCGTGCAGGGCCTGGGATTTGCCGAAATTCTTATTAAAACGGATTGCCTTTACGTTCGGATTTACTTCGGCTAGTCGCTGGATTGACTTCCAGGACCCGTCGGTACTACCGTCGTCTATAAAGAGGATCTCATAAGAAAAATGATTGGATTGCATTACTTCTACAATCCAATCATGTAATTCTTTAATAGATTCTTCCTCGTTGAGTAAAGGAATTACGATGGAAAGATTCATAGCGTTCATCGGCTGTCCCTTCAAAAGTACAACAAGTTCTTAATAATCAGGCTTTGCTTTTTTAAGGATCAGTCCGTCAATTAATCCAATGACCAATCCGATAATGACACTGAATATAAGGACTACAGGAATTGTGAAGACCCAAAACATATTGATCGTACCGTCGTATTGTTGCTGGATCTGTGCTGATGACATGCGTCCATCTTCAATAGATGCCGCCTTAGCTGCCTCTGCAGTCTTAACTATAAATTCCGGATCCAGCACATTGGCAAGGAAAAAAATATAGATCAAAGAGATGATCGCGGATATCAGCGCAATTCCAGCGCCTAGCTTGACTGCCTGTCCAAGTTTTAAAAATCCGCCATTGGCTTTTCTAAAAGCCCAGATCCCCCATGTGATGACAGCGGCCGTTATGACCAAATTGATTATTGTGTTAGATGCGTCTCTGGATGTATGGGCATCCATGGTGTAAAGCATTATCCCGAAAATAACACCGATCACACCAAGTATAAGGCCGTAATTCAGTGAAAATTTTCCGATTTTAGGTTGGGTTTCTTCCATTACATATAGTTTTTGTGATTCCTTAAGTTAGTTGAACATAAAATTCAATTGTTACAATTAAAGGTAATAAATTTAGATCATTCAACAGCAGTCGTACTATTGCAAATAGGATTAAAAATACCTACATTTGCAGCCTGAAAATTTCATTTGCTAAAGCGCAGCACCATGAGAAAAGGCATACATCCTGAAAATTATCGTTTAGTGGCATTTAAAGATATGTCAAACGACGATGTTTTTATCACAAAAAGCACCGCCGATACCAAAGAGACAATTACGGTAGACGGTACAGAATATCCTTTGATTAAACTGGAGATCTCCAGAACTTCACATCCGTTTTACACTGGTAAAGCCAAATTGGTAGATACGGCAGGTAGGATCGACAAGTTTAAGAACAAGTACAAGAAATTTGAGAAAAAGAAAACAGCGCCTGCTCCTGAAGCAGCGCCTGTTAAAGCTAGCTCAGAAGAAGAATAGATCGACATAACTCTATAAAAAACGCCTCCAGTATCGGGGGCGTTTTTTATTTTTGTTAAAACCTTTAGATGAACTACATCCTTTCAGACGCTTCGCATCGTAATGCCTTCCTGCCTTTCACCTTTACCAGGCCTGTATGTGAGATCCGTATTGGCATAGATACTATTCGTGAAAAATGGGCGTCTATGCTTGGGGCTAGCTGCAGTGCTTTGACGGAGGATTATCTTCAGGAGAAATTCCCCTTGGAGACGGAAGCAGATAATGTAGTCATAAATGCCTCTTTCCTCCCGGATGCCGATCTGGTAAAAGCCGTTCAGGAATTAGGTGTAGGAGAATTGTTGATGGGTCAAGAAGAGTGGATCGCCTATAGGACTACCCAGGTATCAAAAGAGGTATCACAGGATGATTTTGTGATCATTGATTTTAAGGAAGCCGTTATACAAATACGGAATACCTGGGATATTTTCAGCTTAAATGGCCAGGTTCTGGAAGCCGATTTTGAACGTATTACGGCCGGAAGGCATAGTGCACCTATTTCCCCCACGAACTCTCTGATCAAGGAAGACCGGATCTTTTTGGAAGATGGGGCAAAGGTGGAACACAGCATCCTGAACGCCAAGAACGGACCTATTTATATTGGCAAGGATGCCGAGATTATGGAAGGTTGTATGATCCGCGGTGGTTTTGCCATGGGGCCGAATAGTATTATGAAAATGGGCGCTAAGATCTATGGGCCAACCAGTGTAGGGCCTTCTTGCAAGATAGGCGGCGAATTGAACAATGTAGTCATGTTTGGGTATTCCAGCAAGTCGCACGATGGATTCCTTGGAAACGCAGTTCTTGGAGAGTGGTGTAACATGGGTGCAGACACTAACAATTCCAATCTGAAGAACAATTATGCGATGGTGAAGCTTTGGAGTTATGAGACCCAGCGATTCGAGCCTACCGGGCTTCAATTCTGTGGTTTGATGATGGGCGATCATAGCAAGACAGCCATAAATACAGTGATCAATACAGGTACAGTGATCGGTGTGAGCGTTAATCTGTACTCGGCAGGATTCCCCAGGAACTTTATTCCCAGTTACAGTTGGGGGGGCGCTAATGGTTTTACTACGTACAGGACGAATAAGGCCTTCGCAACTGCAGTGGCCGCGATGGAAAGGAGAGGCGTGGAGTTTAATGAAGTAGAAGAGCGTATGCTGAACCATGTCTTTGAACTCACTGCGGAATACAGGAACTACACGAACTAAATTCCTGTTGCATAACCCATCATTATTGGGATTCTCCTTATATTTGCTGCCTCATTAAATTGTCTACATGCGTCCTAAAGTCGCCTTTCATACCCTGGGTTGTAAGCTGAATTTTTCAGAGACATCCACTATTGCCCGAAATTTTGAGGGGGAAGGTTTTGATCGGACCGACTTCGATCATAAGGCCGATGTATACGTGATCAACACTTGTTCTGTTACAGAAAACGCGGATAAACGATTTGCGTACCAGGTGCGTCAGGCACAGAAGCATAACCCGGAGGCATTTATTGTAGCTATTGGTTGTTATGCTCAATTGAAACCTGGAGAACTGGCTGCAGTTGATGGGGTGGACCTTGTATTAGGGGCCACAGAGAAGTTCAAGATCACAGATTACTTGAACGATCTTACCAAAAATGAAATGGGGGAGGTGCATTCCTGTGATATTTCAGAAGCTAATTTTTATGTGAGTAGTTATGCCATAGGCGATCGCACGCGTGCTTTCCTGAAAGTGCAGGACGGATGCGATTATAAGTGTAGTTTTTGCACCATCCCACTTGCCAGGGGGATCTCGCGAAGCGATACAGTAGAAAATATACTGGTACAGGCAAAAGAGATTGCGTCAAAAGGTATTAAGGAGATCGTTTTGACAGGCGTAAATATCGGGGATTATGGGAAAGGTGAATTCGGTAATAAAAAACATGAAAATACTTTTCTGGAACTAATTCAGGCGCTGGATACCATCGATGGGATACACCGCATTCGCATTTCTTCTATAGAACCCAATTTGCTTAAAGATCCCATAATAGAGTTCGTTGCTTCCAGCAACACCTTTGTACCTCACTTCCATATACCCTTGCAAAGCGGCAGTAATACCCTTCTAAAGTCCATGAAGCGACGGTATGTAAGGGGAACCTATACAGATCGTGTAACACGTATCAAACAACTCATGCCACACGCATGTATCGGCGTAGATGTGATTGTGGGATTTCCTGGAGAGACTGAGAAATTATTTCTCGAGACTTATGAATACCTGAACCAATTAGACATTTCCTACCTCCATGTGTTCACTTATTCTGAGCGGGACAACACGCTAGCGGCTTCCATGCCAGGTGCAGTGCCCAAGGATATCCGAGCAAAACGCAGTAAGATGCTACGTGTACTTTCGGCAAAAAAAAGAAGGGCATTTTATGAATCGCAACTTAACTCTGAGCAACAAGTGTTATATGAAGGTGAGAACAAAGGGGGATACATTCAAGGCTTCACAGAGAATTATATCAGGATTAAGACGCCATGGGACCCCGATTTGGTAAACTCATTTGCGAAGATTGAGTTAGACAGGATAGACGAGGATGGTCTCGTCAGGTTTAAGGAAGTCGCCACCAGCGTTACATAAAAAAACCCGGCGCGAGCCGGGTAGTATATTTTTCAAATAAAAATTCCGATGGTTGTCGACTTAGATTCGAATACCTACCGGAAGCATTTCTTTATACTGTCTGTTTTTTCTTAGGAAGCCAGCGATCTGCGGACTCGTTGGTACTACGCGAAGATTTTCGCCCTGAATATGATGCAGGACTGATTTGATGAAATCTTCTTTAAAACCCTCCTGGGAAATTTCTTCCGGAATAACCAATTTAGTTAGAAATACTTTGCGTTCCTGGGAGGAGTATTCAATTTTGGCTAAATGGCCATCGAATCTAGTTTCAAACTGCCGCAGGAAACTATTATCTTTTATAGTTAGCTCATTCATATAGTTTGATTTTAAAGTAGTTTTTAGACAAAAAAATTACGATTAGTTGGCATCGTAATTCCACAGATTGCAATCAAACGGTAAACCTAGTAGGAGGAACTATTTTCTTTACAACAAGATTACAAAGGTATGTAAAAAAATGCTAATTTCCTAGAGTTTAACACAGGCAACAAGCTATGGAAGACCCTTTAATTCCTGTTTATTTCATGCCGGGAATGGCCGCCAGTTCGAACATATTCGAGCATATTAACTTGCCTGAATCCAGGTTCGAAATGGTGCATTTGGATTGGTTTAGTCCAACTAAAGGTATGAGTCTGGCGGACTATGCTAAGGAGATGATCGGCAAAATAGGTCATCAGAACCCAGTTTTGGTCGGGGTCTCTTTTGGCGGCGTATTGGTCCAGGAGATGGCGAGGCAGATACCGACCCGTAAAGTGATCATCATTTCGAGTGTGAAACAAAAGAAAGAAATGCCCAGAAGACTCATTTTTGCCAAGTATACCAAAGTGCATAAATTATTACCGACCGGGATCGTCAATAATATAGAACTATTAGCCAAGTACGCATTCGGGGAAACTGTGACCAAACGCCTGGATCTGTATGAACGCTATCTGAGTATTCGGGATAAAGCTTACCTGGATTGGGCTATTGACCAAATGGTGCGATGGAACCAGCAGGAATACGAAACCGGAATTGTCCATATTCACGGCGATAAAGACGCTGTTTTTCCCTTTCAATATATTAATGACTGTATTCCCGTCAAAAACGGTACTCATACCATGATCATACATAGATATAAATGGTTCAATGAGCACCTTCCTACAATTATTTTGGAATAATGGAGTTCTATTTAATACCTTAGCTTAAACTAAATTAACTAAAAATGAGAGTGTTAAAGAACGCCTTGATGGTATTGGGTATGCTATTCCTTATAAGTACACTTATCTTAGCTGTACAGAGAGGAGATGCTTTGGAAGCCAGTATTAAGTCGGCCCAATCTACCGTAAATGACGAGAAGAATGTGGCCCAGGAGTACAAGATCTCTGCTATTGACATTCCTGGGGATCTGAATTTTGCTGGGGAAACTGTCCCACAGGAAGATCCGGAGATCATGGAACGAATAGATAGGGAATTCCTGGTAAACACCTATTGGCAATCCAATGCACTTCTGTTGATGAAGCGCTCTCATAAGTACTTTCCGGTGATAGAACCCATCTTGGCCAAATACGGTATTCCAGATGATTTTAAATACCTGGCTGTTGCTGAGAGCGGACTGCAAAATGTGGTGTCGCATAAAGGGGCAACGGGTTTCTGGCAGATAATGCGGGCTACAGGCAAAGAATACGGCTTGGAAGTAAACAGCAATGTAGACGAGCGCTACAATATGGAAAAAGCTACGGAAGTAGCGTGTAAGTATTTGCGCAAATACAAGGAGAAGTTTGGAAACTGGACACTTGCTGCCGCAGCGTATAATGCAGGGCCGGGCAGTATCAATAAATATTTAAGGATCCAGAAACAAGAAGACTATTACGACCTTTTATTAGGAGAAGAAACAGGGCGTTATATTTTTAGGATCCTGGCCATTAAAGAGATCCTTTCTAATCCGGATAAATACGGCTTTATTGTAGAAAATGACGATCTCTATGATCCTATCCCAACTTTTAATGTAGAGGTAGATGAGCCCGTCGTAAATTTTGCCGATTTTGCCGCACAATACGGGATCAACTATAAGATCTTAAAGAGACACAATCCCTGGCTAAGGGAACCGCATTTAAACAACAATTCCCGAAAGAAGTATACAATCGCGATTCCGGTAAAAGGATATTATCCGATGGGAGAATAGTTCAGATTCGCTTCAACTGTTGTTGAAGCATTTTGATCTGCTCGGTTAACATATTGTTCTTATCCAATTTTTTTGCTTCCGAAAGTAAGGTGGTTGCCTCACGCTTCCTTCTTTTTTGCATGGCGATACCCGCCAGGCTAAGTTTAGCCATAGCCACATCATAATCCATGTTCAAGCCTAGCTTTAAAGCTTTCTTGAAATACTTTTCAGCCTGGGTCAGATTCTTTTGGGAATAGATTATTCCATGAAGATAATTGTAATACCCCTGTTGTTTACCCGTTAGAGCAGCCTCCGGGTTCTTAATTTTATTAAGCCAGCGTTCCGTGCCGTCCAGATCTTGTTTTCGCATCCGCAAAAAGGAAAGGAGAATGATCTCATTTCTAAAGTAGAGGAAAATGAAAATGAAGGACAGGAAGCACAAGAAAATGCCATTGCCAATGAATCCTTCAATAAACTGGTAGACGGCATAACCTATGGCAGCTGCAGCCAGGATGAGTTTGATATTTTTATTGAACATATTTTTTATTGGATTAGCTGGTAGGACAAGCGCATTTCAATTTTAGTAGGTATTTCCTGGTCCCCTAGTTGTTTGACAATTGAGAACCCCTTGTATTCCCCATTAATTTCCATTTTCCGAAACAAACCGGTCATCGGGTCTACTATGATCATAGAATTCTGACTTCCGCTTAATTCCATAGTGGTTTGATCGTCTTTAATTGAAAGTACCGTTTCTGCGCTCCCATTGATCTCTGATGCTACTTCAGACATCGCAGAAAGCGTCCAGGTATTTTTAGAAGCAAGCTTCCCATCAAAATGTGTAGTCCAGGTATCTCCTATATCCACAGCCTGGCTTGGATAAAAGAAGGTCATCTGTTCATAACTTTTAGATAAGGCTTCTGAGCCAAAATCTTTGCTCAGGCTTGCACTTAGCAGATCTCTTGTGAAATCGTCTTCAAATCCGGCCGCATTTACCATGTTTTCGATCAATTGATCCCCTCCATTCACCTCATGGATCTTTCCTGTTGCAGTCATCTTGATGGTAACCTTCTGACCGATTAAGCTTTGAAAGATCTTGCTTTGTATATCATTTTCCTTGGGAATACTGGTATCTACATTCATCAATTCCCCGTACAGATCTGAACTCATGAACATTTTCAGATCTTTGAATTCCACATCTATCAGGTATAAAGTATCTTCTTTACCAGTAATAGTGAACTCCATGATGGACTTGATATCATTGGTGATCACCTGTGTTCCTGTCTCTAATTCCTGGGTGATATCTTGCAGTGCGTGTTGTTCAATTTTAAAGGAACTACCAGACTCCAGCCTATAGCCCAGGGTATTTTGACCAGTTACGGTAAAGCAAATCAGAAGTAAAATACTTGTTAATAGTCCGTTTTTCATCGGTGGGGTAAGGGTTCGGATTACGGGCACAAAAGTAATAAATTATCACCAAAAAATTCCAAAGTGCCATTTGGGAAAGTAAAAACTCTTCGTATATTTGCCCCCGGATTTTTGCACAAGCTCCTGATCCAAATTTCAGTACTGTGCAATAAGATATACAGATATGAAAAGGACCTTTCAACCTTCAAAACGCAAGCGGCGAAACAAACATGGCTTCAGGGAGCGTATGGCGTCAGCTAACGGACGTAAAGTTTTGGCCCGCAGAAGAGCGAAAGGGCGTAAGAAAGTAAGTGTATCCTCTGAGCCGAGACACAAAAAATAATGACCGTATTATTTATAATAGGAAAAGGTGTTACTTTTTAGATGTAACACCTTTTTTTTTATCCGGTCTTCAAGCTAAGTGATTTGAAAACTACATATACCCCGCTGGCATGCCTAAATTAGAACGCATTAATTCCGTGCTGATCATTGGATCAGGCCCTATCATCATTGGACAAGCTTGTGAATTTGACTATTCCGGTTCACAGGCGCTCAGATCGCTCAGAGAAGATGGTGTAGAAACCATACTGATCAATAGCAATCCGGCTACGATCATGACAGACCCGTCTATGGCGGATCATGTGTATTTGTGGCCGTTGAATACAAAATCGATCGTTGAGATCCTTAAAAAACACCCTCAAATAGATGCCGTTCTCCCTACGATGGGCGGACAAACGGCACTGAATCTTTGTATTGAAGCCGATGAGAAAGGGATCTGGAAGGATTTTGATGTGGAGATCATTGGTGTGGATATAGATGCTATTAATATCACAGAAGACAGGGAACAATTCAGGGCTTTAATGCAAAAGATCGGGGTAGGGGTGCCGCCACAGGAAAGCGCTACCAGTTTTCTGGAAGGGAAAGAGATCGCCCAGGAATTTGGTTTCCCCTTGGTGATCAGAGCTTCGTACACCTTGGGAGGTGCAGGGGCTTCTATAGTATACAAGCAGGAAAATTTTGATGAATTACTGAGTCGCGGACTGGAAGTTTCACCTATCCATGAAGTGATGATAGACAAAGCCCTGATCGGCTGGAAGGAATATGAGCTCGAACTTTTAAGAGACAAGAATGACAATGTTGTCATCATCTGTACTATCGAGAATATGGATCCCATGGGAATCCATACGGGAGATTCCATTACGGTTGCCCCGGCAATGACACTTTCCGATACCACATTCCAGCGCATGCGGGACATGGCCATTAAAATGATGCGTAGTATCGGGGATTTTGCAGGAGGTTGTAATGTGCAATTTGCTGTGAGTCCGGATGACAATGAGGACATTATCGCAATTGAGATCAACCCCAGGGTTTCACGTTCTTCTGCCTTGGCTTCCAAAGCTACGGGCTACCCGATCGCAAAGATCGCGACTAAATTGGCCATGGGATATTCGCTGGATGAGCTTGAAAATCAGATCACAAAATCTACATCTGCTTATTTTGAGCCGACGCTTGATTATGTCATAGTAAAGATCCCAAGGTGGAATTTTGACAAATTTGAAGGTTCAGACAGAACGCTCGGATTGCAGATGAAATCGGTTGGTGAAGTTATGGGCATTGGACGTTCTTTTCAGGAGGCATTACATAAAGCCACTCAGTCCCTGGAGATCAAAAGAAACGGCCTGGGTGCCGATGGCAAAGGATATAAGGACTACGATCTTATTCTGGATAAACTGACACATGCGAGTTGGGACAGGGTGTTTGTGATCTACGATGCGATCCAGTTGGGTATACCGTTGAGTCGAATCCATGAGATCACCAAGATAGATATGTGGTTTTTGAAGCAGTTTGAAGAATTACATTTTTTGGAAATGGAGATCTCGAAATATGCTGTGGAAACCTTGCCAAAATCCCTGTTGCTGGAAGCTAAACAAAAAGGATTCGCAGACCGACAGATCGCCCATATGCTGGAGTGCTATGAAAGTGAGGTTCATAAAAAACGTGTTTCCCTTGATATTAACAGGGTGTATAAATTAGTAGATACCTGTGCTGCGGAGTTCAGAGCGGAAACGCCGTATTACTATTCCACCTTTGAAGAGGAAATAGAAACACCAGATGGCAAGCGCTTTGTAGCCAATGACAGTGTCGTTACGGATAAGAAAAAGATCGTGGTTTTAGGCTCTGGCCCTAACCGTATAGGGCAGGGGATAGAGTTTGATTACTGCTGTGTTCATGGTGTTCTGGCAGCTGCTGAGTGCGGATATGAGACCATCATGATCAATTGCAATCCTGAGACAGTGTCCACGGATTTTGACACAGCCCATAAATTGTATTTCGAACCGGTATTCTGGGAGCATATCTACGATATCATCAGGCATGAAAATCCCGAAGGAGTGATCGTACAGCTTGGGGGGCAAACCGCACTCAAACTTGCAGAAAAACTAGATAAATACGGGATTAAGATCATGGGAACTAGTTTTAAGGCATTGGACCTGGCCGAAGACCGTGGCAGCTTTTCCACCTTACTTCAGGAAAATGATATCCCTTATCCCGACTTTGGTGTGGCTACAACAGCCGATGAGGCTTTAGCATTGGCAGATGAATTAAACTTCCCGTTATTAGTGCGACCTTCCTATGTTCTTGGTGGGCAAGGCATGAAGATCGTTATCAATAAGGAGGAATTAGAAGAGCATGTAGTGGATCTTTTGCGAAAGATCCCGAATAACAAATTGTTATTAGACCATTACCTGGATGGCGCCATTGAGGCTGAAGCCGATGCGATCTGCGATGGGGAGGACATCTATATTATTGGCATCATGGAGCACATAGAACCTTGTGGGATACATTCTGGCGACTCCAATGCGACCTTACCTCCGTTTAACCTGGGGGAATTTGTCATGCAGCAGATCAAAGACCACACTAGAAAAATTGCGTTAGCATTAAACACAGTGGGTCTGATAAACATACAGTTCGCTATTAAAGATGATAAGGTGTATATCATTGAAGCAAACCCAAGAGCTTCCAGAACGGTACCCTTCATTTCAAAGGCTTATGGGGAACCGTATGTGAATTATGCTACCAAGATCATGTTGGGGGAGAAAACCCTAAAAGATTTTGAATTCAATCCTAAATTGGAAGGGTTTGCCATCAAGCAACCTGTATTTTCATTCAATAAGTTCCCAAATGTGAATAAAAACCTGGGGCCTGAAATGAAAAGTACGGGAGAGAGTATCCTATTTATCGATAGCCTGAAGGACGACGAGTTCTACGATCTGTATTCCCGTCGCAAGATGTATCTGAGTAAGTAAGTTTTATTCCGGGGATAGTTTTAATTCTGCACGGACATTGACTTCCTTTGCCACCTTTTTGAAGAGGACCCTGGGAACTTTGATCTTATGATCTTCAGTGCGGACGACATAGTCTATCGAACAAATAATATATTTTCCATTTTTCTTTAACCGAATGGTATCTTCCAAAGGCCGAGTAACACCGTGCATAGTTAACTCACCAGAGAGGGGAAAGGCCTGTCCTTCATTGTTTATATTTTCTAATGCAAAGCTGGAAATTTTGCCACTAAAAATAGCTTTTGGATAACGCTCTGATTCCATGTAATTCTCATTGAAATGCTCCTGCATCAATTTCTTTCGAAATTTAAAATCCTTGATCAAAAGTACCACTGCTATTTCACCAGTTTGAAGATC
>CAMYJF010000017.1 GCA_947258555.1 uncultured Eudoraea sp.
TCCCCATAACATGATTAGAAGACAAGCTAGTATTATCTTCCACGTCATGGATATATATATTGAATTTATGCAGGGAGGGATCCATTTTATGAAGTCCCCCCGGAAGATTTCCTATCCACAAACGGTCTTGTCTATCTTGTAAAAAAGACCAAACCTGGTTGGAGGCTAAACTGCTGGGATCGGCAGGATCATGATCATAGTGAGTTAGCTTGTTACTGATTGGATCAAAATGGTTTATCCCGGCATTATATGTCCCTACCCAATATGCACCGTTTCGGTCTTGATGTATGAATTTAACATGGGGACAGGAAGACCATAAACCCATTTCTCCCTGAGGTGCGTAAAAAGTATTAGGATTGGCAGGATCGGGCATCATGCGGATAAACTCCTCTTTTTCAGGCTCATAGTAATGGAGTCCGCTTTGGCAAGATCCGATCCATAATTTCCCTTCCCGATCTTCCATCAATGCAGAAATACGATTGTCGATCAGGCTATTGGGATTAGCCGGATCATGCATAAAGCGCTTACTTGTGCCGGTGTTTAGATCAAAACGTATGAGTCCCCCACCAGAAATTGATGCATCGAACGTCTCCCCGGTACCAATCCAAAGATGATTATTTCTATCTACTAAAAGCACTCGCACCTCATCCTCCAGAAGGTTAATCGGGTCATTGGGATCATCTAAAAAGCGGGTGAACTGGTCGCTTTTACGCTCATAGCGAAACAAGCCTCCTTCCTGGGTGCCGATCCAGAGATTGTTATCCCGGTCTTCAGCAAAGGCATTTATCTGTCCTGCCTGGTGGTTATCTGGTGCAGATTCGTTAGAGGAATAACGGATAAAGCAGGCGCATTCCTGACTGTACCGATTGATGCCCGATTTACTTCCGATCCAAATATCCCCTGCAAAGTCTACGAACAGTTTTTCAGGTTGATTCCTGGACAAAGAAGTGGTATCTCCCGGAATGTTACGATAGTTGAGAAATTGGTATCCATCATATCGTACTAGCCCATCCTCCGATGCCAACCAAATATACCCTTCATGGTCTTGTACTATGTCCTGGATTGTACTACTAGGCAGCCCATCTTTTGTTGAAAATCGTTCGAATTTGAACCTGGGAGTTATTCTGTCCTCCTGTGCATAACTCCATGACCCAAATAGAAGAATGGATAGCACAAATACAATACAGGATGAGCTTCCTTTTGAATCCATTGCTTTGGCATTTAGGCTTATTCAAATACATACGACATGCCTGGGAGAAGCAATGAACGGACGTAGCTCTATCAATTTACCTATTATTTAGCAAATCCCCATACACAATGCCAACGGACTAGAAAAGAGATACCGCAGGAAAGAAAGCCAAGGCGGGCAGCTTCGGGTTTGATTTGGGATAATTGTTCTGCCTCAGTATTACAAACTCCTCTTACAGACAGTTTTCGTTTGCTTAACTAAGGTACGAAACAAAGAAAATCCCAATAAGAATATTCCCCGGTTTTCTTTATGAGTCCTCTTTGGAAATTTCTCCTATCTGGGACGATGTTTAGCATGGACAACATGCCATGTGAGGTTTCCAAATGTTTCTCATAAAAATATCAGGAAGGAGATAGGGGGAGCACCCCTTCCTGAATGATCTTATGGTCTTGCCTCTAAGATCAGATTAAAGGGGGTTTCGGTTGCGCGGCGGAAACGTTTGAAGCCACCCTGAATAGCTACATCACGTAATCTCTTTTCTCCTGCCTGGGCACCCAGAGCCAATCCAACATCCTGACTCAATGAACTGGGTACGCATAAGACTGTAGAGAAGGAATAGAATGCCCTGCCGACCGGATTCATGTTCTCGGCCAAAGTGTCATTGGCAAATGGTTCTACCATCAGACAGGTTCCGTCCGCTTTCAAGGCTTGTACGACATGCTTACATGCACCTACCGGATCGCCCATATCATGGAGGCAATCGAAGAAGGCAACCAGGTCATAATCCTCTCCTGGAAAATCCTGGGCCGAGCCTACTTCAAATGAAATGTTGGTCAAATTTGTTTTCTTGGCTGCTGCGGCTGCATGATCGACAGATCCTTTATGAAAGTCATATCCGATAAATGTGGAGTTTGGAAAAGCCTCTGCCATGATCATCGTGGATGCTCCGTGACCGCATCCTACATCAGCTACTTTGGCGCCCCGTTCAAGTTTTTCAACTACGCCATCGAGGGATGGTAGCCAATTTTGTATAAGATTTGTACTGTAGGAAGGTCGGAAGAATTTCTCTGTGCCACAGAAGAGACAGCTGTGGTGATCGCCCCATGAAACACCTTCGCCGGACTTGAATGCTTTTTCCATTATTTCTTCATCGTGATACATGGACGAAATGGCATAGTACGCACCCGTCATCAATACAGGACTATTCGGGTTGCTGAAGACCATAGACTGTTCCGGAGATAAACTGTACAGCTCGGTTTCCGGTTCGTATGTGATGTAGCCCGATGCCGCCATAGCAGCTAACCATTCGCGCATATACCTTTCACCCGTACCCGTGGCATCTGCCAGGGCTTTTGACCCGGCTGGACCATAGTCGTCAAGGGCTTTGTAAAGTCCGAGTCGGTCACCAATTAATATTAATGGGCCCACAGCTGCTGCGCCCATTTCGGTCACCATTTTTACTAAAAATTCGTGAAGTTTTTCCTCATTGACCTGAGGAGCCTTTTGTTCATTCACTTCCATGATTTGCTATTTAATAGGGTTATACAATTCAAAACAAATCATCTATCTGTAGCCTGTACAGGAGGAACTGTTAATTGGAGGAATGGAGGAATGTAATGCTTAGAAAGATGGGTGGGAGAAATTCTGTATCAAGGTACAAAATTTTCTTCTTGGATCATGTTAAAGAACGAACCCGGGTGTTGTTTATATTATAATTGCACTTCGACTGCGCTCAGTGTGACATAATGCCCTAATTGTGACATGGGAAACTTCAGGAAATGGGAAGTTGCACTTCGACTGCGCTCAGTGTGACATAGTACCCTCAATAAGATATGAGAAATTGCACTTCGACTGCGCTCAGTGTGACATAGTACCCTCAATATGATATGAGAAATTGCACTTCGACTGCGCTCAGTGTGACATAGTACCCTCAATATGATATGAGAAATTGCACTTCGACTGCGCTCAGTGTGACATAGTATTCTCAATATGATATGAGAAATTGCACTTCGACTGCGCTCAGTGTGACATAGGATCCTTATTGTGACAGGCCATTAGTCAATTTGGGAAAGAGTTTTTCTGATCCATGGCTATATAGGCAGAAGAAACATGTTATGCTATTGCGTAAGGGAAAATTAATTTCCAGGATGTCGGAGTATGATTTGTCAAAACCCTCAAGTTGTATTCAATACAGTCTAAACCCCTCGAGCAAGAACGAATTCTGCTAATCAACCGATATGTCAGGCTGAGCGCAGTCGAAGCCCAATTTAACGATGAAGTTCTATTATGTTTATATCCTACTTTGTTCCGATGGGTCCTACTATACTGGCATAACATCCAATCTCGAATTAAGATTAGAATCCCATAAGTCGGGTTATTTCCGTGATAGCTATACGTATCATAAAAGACCCGTTCATCTTGTGTATTTTGAAGCATTCAATGAGGTTCATCAAGCACTTTGGTATGAAAAAAAGATTAAAGGATGGTCACATACCAAAAAGGAGGCCTTGATATCTGGAAGATATGACAGAATACAAATCTTGTCGGAATGCAGAAATGCAACACATTCGAAATACAAGCCAAACAAATAATTCAGGAAGTCATACTTCGACTGCGCTCAGTATGACAATTGATGTTGGTGTGTAACTAGGTCCTTGAGCTAACAAACATTCGAGAAAATCGACATATTTTGTTTTATCCCTTTGGCGGTAAAAACCATTCAATATGCCCACAATTTGTACAGATATAACAATTGGCATTTCTGTTGGCCCAGTCCACATCTAATAGACTGAACAAACGCGTATTCAATAAGGTGCGCCTTTGGTAAAATTCGTCATGCTGACAATGTCCGCAACGAAGTGGAATTCCTTTTACTTCTATTTTGATGCGCTCTTGTCTTTTAGATCGTCCCATATAAAAGTTTATTTAAACAATCCGGGTTGGTTACCACCCTTATCTCTACCCAAATGTTTATAGGCCCTTTCAGTGGCTTCACGGCCGCGGGGAGTGCGCATTAGAAAACCCTGTTGAATAAGGAAGGGTTCGTATACTTCTTCCAGCGTTTCCGCATTTTCGGACACGGCAGTTGCCAGGGTGTTGATCCCAACCGGCCCTCCTTTAAATTTATCGATCAGTGTAGTCAGGATCTTATTGTCCATTTCATCCAAGCCATGTGTATCCACATGCAATGCTTTAAGGCCGTATTTGGATATCTCCAGATCAATATTACCGTCCCCTTTTATTTGCGCAAAATCACGTACTCTTCTAAGTAGTGCATTAGATATTCTTGGAGTGCCCCTGCTGCGACCCGCTATTTCAATAGCCGCATCCTGGGTGATGGGTATTTTTAAAATGTCAGAACTGCGTTCTACGATGGTCGATAACAATTCGGTGTCGTAATATTCGAGTCGACTAGCAATTCCAAAACGGGCACGCATTGGTGCCGTAAGAAGTCCCGAGCGTGTAGTGGCCCCTATTAAGGTAAAAGGCTGCAGATTGATCTGTACGGAACGTGCATTGGGCCCTGTTTCCAACATGATATCGATCTTATAATCTTCCATAGCCGAGTAGAGATATTCCTCTACGATAGGGCTCAGTCTGTGGATCTCATCAATAAACAAGACATCCCGTTCTTCCAGGTTGGTCAGCAAGCCTGCCAGATCACCTGGTTTATCCAGAACCGGCCCCGAAGTAACCTTTATGCCTACGCCCAATTCATGGGCCAGTATATATGCCAGTGTAGTTTTTCCCAATCCGGGCGGACCGTGGAATAATGTATGATCTAAGGCTTCGTTTCTCAAATTGGCAGCCTGCACAAACACTTTGAGATTATCCAGTACCTGGACTTGTCCGGTGAAATCCTCAAAAGAAATAGGCCGTAAAGCCCTTTCGATTTCGAGCTCTTCTTGAGAAAAGTTGTCAGAGGTAGGATCCAAGTGTTCATTCATAGCATCAAAGATACTAAATACAATATCCTTATCATCCAGAAAGCTGGACCTGGCCCTTACTCAAACCCCGGATTTACTTTATGATTTTTATCAGTTTAATTAATGGAATTTATGTGCTATTTTGTACAGAATCTGCAAGGGTATAATATCTTTGCAGAGTGTTTAATTTGGACTAAAAACAATAACATGGCAACATCTTTCAACCTAAATCAATATGGGATAGAAACCGAAACTATATTCCGTAACAGCAGTGTTCCGGTTTTATATGAGTTGGCGTTAGAACTAGAGAAGGGAACAGCGATCTCTGATGTAGGCGCATTAATGACATATTCCGGCGAAAAAACAGGGCGTAGTCCCAAGGACAAGCGAATTGTCCGTCATCCTGAATCTGAGAATAATATAGACTGGGGCGACATCAATATCGGTCTTGATGAACATACGTTCATGGTTAATCACGAACGCGCTATTGACTACCTGAATACATGTGATCAATTATTCGTTGTTGATGGATTTGCAGGCTGGGATCCAAAATACCGATTAAAGACAAGGATCATTTGTACACGTGCATATCATGCCTTGTTCATGCAGAACATGCTGATCATGCCAACCGAAGAAGAATTAGAAAACTATGGTGATCCCGATTATGTAGTATTTAACGCAGGGAGATTTCCGGCTAACAGGTACACCAGCGAAATGACTTCCAAGACCAGTGTAGATCTGCATCTGGAACGCAAGGAAGTTGTGATTCTTGGTACACAATATGCCGGCGAAATGAAAAAAGGAATCTTCTCTGTTATGAATTACCTGATGCCTTTAGAGGACGTGTTACCTATGCACTGTTCTGCCAACGTGGGCGATGATGGTGATGTTACCTTATTGTTTGGCTTATCCGGTACAGGGAAAACAACATTAAGTGCAGATCCCAAACGTAAATTGATCGGGGATGATGAGCATTGCTGGACGGATACAGGCGTCTTTAATATAGAGGGAGGATGTTATGCGAAAGCCATAAATCTCTCGGCCGAAAATGAACCGGATATCTATAATGCGATCCGTTTCGGAACTGTGTTGGAAAATGTCGTCTATGACAAGAATACCCGTGCAGTGGATTATACCGATACTTCGATCACGCAGAACACACGGGCCTCATACCCAATTGAATTTATTGACAATATCCAGATCCCATGTATGGCGGGTCACTCCAAGCATGTGATCTTCCTTACTTGTGATGCTTTTGGTGTGCTGCCTCCTGTTAGTAAACTAACACCTCAGCAGGCCAGCTATCATTTTATATCCGGTTACACGGCAAAAGTGGCGGGTACGGAAATGGGGGTTACAGAACCACAAGCTACATTTAGTGCTTGCTTTGGCGCTGCGTTTATGATGTGGCACCCGAACAAATATGCCGAATTGCTCGCAGAGAAATTGGAACAGCACGGGGCTCAGGCCTGGTTGGTGAATACCGGCTGGACAGGCGGCGCTTTTGGAGTGGGTTCACGATTTAAATTAAAATATACCCGGGCAATGATCGATGCCATACACAATGGTGATTTTGATAATGTAGAATTTGTAAGGGATGAAGAATTTGGATTAGAGATCCCAACTTCTTGTCCGAACGTGCCTTCTGAAGTGCTCATTCCAAAAAACACCTGGGATGATAAGCAAGCTTATGAGGATGCGAAGCAAAAGCTAGTCAAATTGTTCCAGGAAAATTTCAAACAATTTGAAGCCGGTGTAAATGATGAGATCTTAAAGGCCGGGCCAAAAGATAGTATGGCTCTGTCTTCATAAGTCAAAAAAACCATTAAAATAAGAACCCGCCGGTTTCGGCGGGTTTTTTTATCAGTTCCCCAGAAAACTTTTGGATTGTTCGGGTCTTTTAAGTAGTTCCGATGAATCCAGGAATTCTATGATCTCAATATGGGGGTCACCGTACAGAAATAGTTTGGAACTCCCCCTGGCGATCAATTCCAGATCTCTATAGGCATGAAGTCGCGCTGTAGGAGTCTCTTCCATATCAACCTTGACAACAGCCGCTTTTAAGTCCTGGGCTTTTAAATTAGTATTACCATTCATTTTCAAGGTTATTCTCTCTGTACTGCCATCCATGCGCGATCCGGCATTCTTGACCATATCAAGATCGATCGCATCAGAAACGCTGTATAATTTTAAGTCTGAGCGCTCTTTTAGCATAATATGCAGGGAATCTGCTTCCAGGTTAAAGTCGCCTTTACTTGTGCCTTGCATAGTAATATCAATTACATCCGCACTGGCCCTGAGTTCTAAACGAGAATTGGCATAGGTTTCAATGTTCATAACAGGGGCGTCTATTACATCCTGCATGCTCAATTTACCTTCACGAATAACTATGGAATTAAGTTCGCTGTAATGAACTGTGATCTCCAATTTACGTTTAGATGTTACCCGGTAAAAGGAGCTTATCGTTAACAGGCTATCCCTTACATCGAACTTGAAAATATCAATAAGGTTGTCATCTGCAATGATCGTGTAGCCCGGAGACGATGCTTTTTCAAGGTAGATATCCAGATCATCTGTTAATTCAATTGCCGTAAAGGGAGGCAATTCTTCCCGAACTGTTGTTACTTCTTTGTTTCCCTTGATCTTGGGTTTTCTCTGTGCGTGCACTGCCACTGTACACAAGGCCAGTGCAACTAATACAAGTTTTTTCATTTTCATTTCTAGTTAGTGTGGACGATAAATTTATTGCAAAAATCTAAGTCTTGGACGCATACTCAATAAAATCCACAAAAAAGCCCATCAAAAGATGGGCCAAAGCTTATATTTTTTTCATCAAAGTGCTAATGATGTAGTTCTTCTTCATTCTCTTTTAGCGGTATATGTTGCGGCACAAAATCTTGTCCGGGTATAACATATTCCCCATCTGGCATTGTCTTGCTGTAATCATATGCCCATCGGTGAACTTCGGGAATTGCTCCTTCCCAATTGCCGTGAAAATGCTCGATAGGTGCTGTCCATTCCAGCGTATTGGAATTCCAAGGATTCTGCTCTGTAGGCTTCCCGTAGAAAATACTGGAGATGAAGTTGTAAAGAAATATTAACTGAGCTACTCCTGCGATCAGCGCAAAAATGGTGATCAGGATGTTTACATCTGTAAGTTCATCGAACATGGGAAATGCAGTATTCTCATAATATCTTCTTGGCACACCTGCCATCCCTACAAAATGCATCGGGAAGAATACCCCATATGCCGCTACTGCGGTAACCCAGAAATGGACATAACCCAGGTTCTTGTTCATCATTCGCTTGAACATTTTCGGGAACCAATGATAGACCCCAGCGAAGAGACCATATAAGGCTGAAATTCCCATCACAAGATGGAAGTGAGCCACTACGAAATAGGTGTCATGTACATTTATATCGAGCGTACTATCTCCTAAAATGATCCCGGTCAGTCCTCCGGAAATAAATGTTGAAACCAAGCCAATTGAGAATAGCATCCCCGGATTAAGTTGCAGATTCCCTTTCCAGAGGGTAGTTATATAGTTAAATGCTTTTACTGCTGAAGGAATTGCGATCAATAAAGTTGTAAATGTAAATACAGATCCCAGGAATGGATTCATACCGGAGATAAACATATGGTGACCCCAAACAATAGTTGATAAGAATGCGATCGCAATAATTGAGGCTACCATCGCCCTATACCCAAATATCGGTTTACGCGCATTTGTCGACATCACTTCTGAGGTTATCCCCAATGCAGGAAGTAATACGATATATACTTCGGGGTGACCGAGGAACCAGAATAAATGCTCAAATAAAACCGGCGAACCTCCCTGATAATGCAACACTTCTCCTTGAATAAATATATCTGAAAGGAAGAAAGAAGTTCCAAAGCTTCTGTCCATGATCAGCAATAAAGCCGCTGATAAAAGTACCGGGAATGACACAACACCAATAATGGCAGTAACTAAAAATGCCCAGATGGTTAAAGGGAGTCGGGTCATTGACATTCCTTTTGTACGCAGATTTATAACGGTCACTATATAGTTCAAAGAACCGAGTAAGGAAGAGGCTATAAAGATGGCCATGGAAACTAACCACAGCGTCATTCCCATTCCAGATCCAGGTTGCGCCAGAGGTAAGGCACTAAGTGGCGGATAAATAGTCCAACCAGCTGCAGCAGGTCCTGCTTCCACAAATAAAGACATCAGCATGATCACGCTGGAAAGCCAGAATAACCAATAAGAGATCATATTTAAAAACCCGGAAGCCATATCCCTTGCCCCGATTTGTAATGGAATAAGCAGGTTACTAAAAGTACCACTCAATCCTGCGGTCAATACAAAGAATACCATAATTGTACCGTGGATCGTGACGAGGGCCAGGTACATATCTGCATCCATAACACCATCCGGAGCCCATCTGCCTAAAATAGTTTCAAGAATAGGAAAGGATTCTCCTGGCCAGGCTAATTGCAGTCGGAACATAAGCGACATAGCGATGCCTATGATCCCCATAATGAGTCCGGTGATCAGGTATTGCTTGGAGATCATCTTATGATCCTGACTGAATACATATTTGGTAATAAATGTCTCCTTGTGATGATGATGCCCATGATCATCTTCATGATGATCGGTATGTGCATGTGCGTGTTCAGACATAATCAGTTCTTTATAATAATCTTTCTATAGCGTTCTTATTGCATTTCCATTTGTTGGGCAAAGGTTCGTTGCCCTTCTATCCATGCATTGTATTCTTCTTCTGTTTCAACAATAATCTTCATTTGCATATTGTAATGCGATTTACCGCAGATCTTATTGCACAGAAGGATGTAATCAAACTCCCATGGATCTGAATTTTCTATGCCAGCTGCCGCCTTTTCAGCCCGAATGGCATTGGTGCGTTTTACCTTTTCGATCACATCAGGATCTAGTCGCATATCGGCGGTAGTAATAGTTGGTGTAAAAGAGAATTCTGTCGTCATTCCGGGAACACAATTCATCTGTGCCCTGAAGTGCGGCATGTAGGCAGAGTGCAATACATCCTGCGAGCGGAATTTGAAATTGATCTTCCTACCAACAGGCAGATGCAATTCTTTTACGATCACATCGTCTGAGGCATTAGGATCGGTCTCATCTATTCCCAGGATATTCGCCTTTGCGATATCAATTCGGCGTACATTGGCTTCTCCAAGTACATTATCTGCGCCGCCATATCGTGCCGTCCAATTAAATTGTTGTGCATAAAGCTCGACGATCAAGGGATCGTCTTCATCATTGATATCCATGATATTTGTCCAGGTGTACAGACCCCAGATGATCAATCCCGCCAAAACAATAACTGGAATGATCGTCCAGATGAATTCCAGTCGGTCATTATCCGCATAATACAATGCTTTATTTCCTTTCTTGCCCCTATACCTATATGAAAAATAGTGCAGTAAAGCCTGTGTGATCGTTTGTACAAAAAAGATTATGGCAAAAGAGACCCACAAGAGTTGATCATAATCGGCACCGTGCTCTGAAGCAGCAACAGGTAGTAATGTCTTGGAGTATTTAGCAAAACTGAAGATAGTGATCCCATAGATAAAGATCAGGAACAGGAACATTAGAATACCATTGTATCTATTGTCCTTATCTGTCGCTACCTGTGAGACTTCTGTTTTAAGCTGAGAGAGCTCAAATATCTTTGTCATTTGCCAGATAGCTATGGCAATAAGAAGGAGAATCGCTAATGTAAATAATACGGTCATCAGTTATACTATAATGCTTTTTCTAATAATGAAACTGCCTGCTTTCTTCAATATAGGGATTGCGGGTAGGCTGCAATGGAGCTTTTGTAAGCGCCCTGAACACCCAAAAAATAAATAACCCGGCGAAGAAAAGAATGCCTCCGATCTCAGGAATTCCAATTGACCATTGATCGCCAACTGTCGCCGGCATGATCATATTGAAAACATCCATATAATGTCCACACAAGATCACAATTCCTGTCATGATCACAAACCAATTAATCCTCTTGTAATCGCTATTCATCAAAAGCAGTAAGGGGAAAATAAAGTTCATTGCGAGCATACCAAAATATGCAAGTTTGAAATCTTCGATCCGCGTCACAAAATACGTTACCTCTTCCGGAATATTTGCATACCAAATCAGCATGAATTGACCGAACCAGAGATAGGTCCAGAAAATACTGAAAGCAAACATAAATTTCGCCAGATCGTGTATATGATTGTCATTGACATCGGGTAAATACCCTTTAGACTTCAAATAGATAGATATCATGGCGATCACGGTAATACCACTTACGAACATGCTTGCAAATACATACCATCCAAATAACGTACTGAACCAATGCGGATCCACGCTCATGATCCAATCCCAGGACATGATGGATTCGGTGATCAGGTAAAATACCAGGAAGGCAGCAGACCATCTAAAGTTTTTAACAAAGCTGCTATTATCGTCTGAATTATCCTGAGCAAGAGATAATTTTCTGGAGTATTCCCTATAAAAAATCCAGCCTCCCAGGAATATGGCAGCCCTAATCAGGAAGAAAGTTGTATTCAAGTAGCCGCTTTTATTTTGTAAGAGTTCATCATGTGCGACGACATCTGCGTCCATCCATGGGAACATATGATTCATATGAAGAACCGAAAGAACCAGGATAACAAAGACGATAATGCCCCCGGGTACGAGATAGGCAGTGATACCTTCCATGACGCGGAATAATAAAGGCGACCAGCCCGCTTGCGAAGCCCGTTGAATAGCATAGAATGCCAATACGCCCAATGCGATCATAAAGAAAAAGAAGGCGGCAACGTATAAGGCAGACCAGGGTCTGTTTTGCAACTGGTGCAACAAATGTTCATCGTGGGCATCATCATGGTGTGCTTCTTCGGCAGTGGCTGCATGAGCAGCCTCTTCACTATGGCCTCCTCCGTGCCCATCATCCTGAGCGGCAACCATTGCTTTTGCTTCTTCAACAGTAGATGGAGCAGAAACAAATCCGACGCCTAATCCCAAAAGCCCTAAAGCCATCAGAATGATTGAACCAATTTTTAGTCTGTTAGAAAACGTATACATTCTTTTTCCGCTTATTCAGTTAGTTCACCCTTTAATTTCATCACGTATTCAGAAACCTGCCAGCGTTCTGTGTGATCTAATTGACCGGCATAGGAACCCATAGCATTCAGACCGTAATAGATCACATGGTACGTGCTACCTACAGTAATATCCCTTGCAACGTCGGCATAGCTGGGTACACCTAATATCTTTTCTCTTTTTACCAAGGTACCTTGCCCAGCTCCTTTCGGTCCATGGCAAATGGCACAATAGATATCATATAATTCCTTTCCATTGGCCAGGTTTGCTTCTGTATTCAAGGAATCCAGCGGACTAAGCTGAGTTCTGGATTGCAGTTTGCCTTCCATATCATTAGCGATCTCGTAAGGTACTGTACCTCGTGCAATGGTATTTTCGGCCGGTAATAAGGCAAGACTGCCATCAGGTAAAAAATACACAGGCTGGTATGCCTCATAACCCACAGGCTCATACATATTTGGCATGTATTGATAGTTGGGCCGGTTTTTATCAGCACAAGAGAACCCGATTAATACGAGCATTCCAAAAGCCGCTATTTTGAGTAATTTCATCATTCCGACTTATTCCTTTTCTATACTTTTTATTTCGATAGCTCCTGTAGAAGCCAAAAGATCTTTCAAATTTTCTACGCTGTCATGTGGTTCTACCTCCATGACGAAGAGGTCATCTGTTGTTCTAGGATTGGGATTCTCGGCTTTCTTAAACGGCCATAATCTACTTCGTAAATAGAAGGTGATCACCATAAGGTGAGCCGCAAAGAAGACCGTCATCTCAAACATGACCGGTACAAATGCCGGCATGTTCTCTATATAACTGAAACTAGGTTTACCTCCGATATCCATGGGCCAATCCTGGATCATAATATAATTCATCATTACGATAGACACGATCAAACCTAAACATCCGTACATAAAAGATGTTATGGCGATCCTGGTTGGCGCTAAGCCCATGGCCTTGTCCAATCCGTGAACCGGAAACGGACAATATACTTCTTCAATATGATGTTTGGCCGCTTTGACTTTCTTGACAGCCTGCATCAGTATGTCATCGTCATTATAATATGCGTGTATAACTTTCGAGGCCATAGTTAGCTGTTTGATTTAAAATTGTTCGCCTGACCTGCCCAATCGTCGCGTTGCGCCCTTCCTGGAAAACTCCCGGTAAGCTTATCGAGCATATCGTATTCGCGGGAGGTCATTTTACTCACCTGATCGAAGGTGTAAATTCCGATCTGGTTAAGCGTTGCTTCCATCTGAGGTCCAATGCCCTTGATCTTCTTCAGATCGTCTGCCTTGTCTGTCTCCGGATTAAATGTACCTAAACTGGCTAAAAGATCATCCGCCTTTGCTCCAGCATCCGTACGTGTATCAGTTACCTCATCTTCTATCTTTTCAACTACCTCTTCAACTCTTTCAGGTATGTCTTCCTGAAAGGTCATCTGAGCCGCGGTTTGTATTGGCGGATGCAGGGGTTGACCGGCAGCCCGTAATTTTTTATATCGCTCTCCTGAGGATTTCAATATTGTTTTAACTTCTGCCTGTGCGATGACAGGGAAAGTTCGTGCATACAATAAGAAGAGTACAAAGAAGAAACCGATCGTTCCGATAAAAATTCCAATATCTACAAAAGTTGGGGAGAACATGGTCCATGAAGAAGGAAGGTAATCTCTGTGCAAGGAAGTCACAATGATCACGAATCGCTCAAACCACATTCCGATATTAACTACGATTGAGATAATAAAGGATACGACAATACTGGTTCGGATCTTTTTCACCCACATGATCTGCGGAGAAACCACGTTACAAGTCATCATCAACAAATATGCCCACCAATAAGGTCCTGTTGCCCTATTCAGGAATGCGTATTGTTCGTATTCTACTCCTGAATACCAGGCGATGAATAACTCAGTGATATATGCACAACCTACAATAGATCCGGTGATCATGATCACGATATTCATCAACTCTATATGCTGTACCGTGATATATGATTCCAGATTACATACCTTACGCATGATAATCAGTAGTGTCTGCACCATGGCAAATCCTGAGAAGATCGCCCCGGCAACAAAGTAAGGGGGGAAGATCGTAGTATGCCATCCCGGGATAACCGAAGTGGCAAAGTCAAAGGATACAATAGTGTGTACAGATAGTACCAGCGGTGTGGCCAAACCGGCCAAAACCAGGGAAACTTCCTCAAATCGCTGCCAATCTTTAGCCCGGCCTGTCCAGCCAAAACTAACAAGACTGTATATCTTTTTTTGAAATGGTTTTACAGCACGATCTCTGATCATAGCAAAATCGGGAAGTAAGCCTGTCCACCAGAATACTAATGAAACCGATAAATATGTCGAGATCGCGAATACATCCCAAAGTAGCGGGGAATTAAAATTCACCCATAGGGAACCGAACTGGTTAGGAATGGGAACAACCCAGTATGCCAGCCATGGACGACCCATGTGAATAATTGGGAACAGACCTGCCTGAATCACAGAAAATATGGTCATGGCCTCAGCAGAACGGTTGATAGCCATTCTCCATTTCTGTCTGAATAATAAAAGTACAGCTGAGATCAATGTACCGGCATGACCGATACCCACCCACCATACGAAGTTGGTGATATCCCAGGCCCAGTTTACCGTCTTGTTCAAGCCCCAGGAACCAATCCCTGTAGAGATCGTATAGACAATGGCTCCAATTCCCCATAAAAGGGCTGCCAGGGCGATGGAAAAAACGATCCACCACTGTCTGTTGGCACGGCCTTCCACTGGCGCGGCAATATCGACCGAAACGTCATGATACCCTTTGTCTCCGAGGACTAAAGGCTTCCTGATAGGTGCTTCGTAATGCGATGCCATATAGTTTTTCTAATTTCTTTAGTTAGTTATTACGCTTCATCGGTATTGCGCACTTTTACATGGTAAAAGACATTGGGTTGTGTGCCCACGCTTTCCAGTAAGTGGTATACCCGCTCGCTTTCTTTAAGCTTGCTTACTTCACTTTCTTTATTATTGATATCCCCGAAGACAATTGCTCCGGTATCACATGCATTAGAACAAGCCGTCTGGAATTCATCGTCCTTCACTTCGCGTCCATCCCGCTTGGCATCCAGTATTGATTTTTGAGTCATTTGGATACATAGAGAACATTTCTCTATAACCCCTCTGGATCTGACAGTAACATCAGGATTGATCACCATTTTCCCGAGGTCGTCATTGAAATGGAAATCAAATTCATCATTATTATTATACAAGAACCAGTTAAATCTTCTCACTTTGTACGGACAGTTGTTCGCACAATAGCGTGTCCCTACACATCGGTTATAGGCCATGTGGTTTTGCCCTTGTCTACTATGCGTTGTGGCAGCTACCGGACATACGGTCTCACAAGGCGCATGGTTACAATGCTGACACATGACTGGCTGAAATGCAACCATTGGATTGGCTGCAGGATCTTCCATCTCTCCGAATTTCGTTTTCGATTCAAAGGCTCCTGAAATTTCTTTTTTCTTGGTATTGTCGCCTTCAAACGTATCTTCAGAGGAATAGTAGCGATCTATACGCAACCAGTGCATATCTCTGGAAAGCCGCACTTCTTGTTTTCCTACTACAGGCACATTGTTTTCGGCATGACATGCGATTACACATGCGCCGCAACCTGTACACGCATTCAGATCTATCGACATATTGAAGTGATGTCCGATAGAGCGGTCAAAGCTCTCCCAAAGATCTACAGATGTGGCAGGAACTTCCTGATGGTTCAAGGATACCTGCGGAACATGATTCCACTCGCTGGCATCTTCCGAATTATATGTTTCAAGAGAGGTCTCTTTTATAATATCGCCCCTACCCATTAAGGTATTGTGCAATTGAATACAAGCAAATTCATGCATTCCTGATGCCTTCTCTATTTCTACTTCCTGTACATTCTTGAAGTCCTTATATATGGTATAGGCATTAACTCCGGTTTGCATTTCTTCTTTAAGTCCAACCGTTCTTCCATATCCGTATGACAGTCCGATTGTCCCTACTGCCTGACCCGGTTGAATGACTACCGGTATATTTTCAAGTACTATTCCATCTGCTTTGACATTTGCATAACTGCCATCAAGGCCTCCATTAGCTACATTCTCGTTGACCAGGCCAAGATTTTGTGCATCGCTTTTAGAAACTGTCAGATAATTGTCCCAGCTCACTCGAGTGATCGGATCCGGGAATTCCTGGATCCATGGGTTATTGGCCATTTGGCCGTCTCCCATTCCCGCTTTGGAATATAAGGTTAGTTCGTAGCCCTGTGCGCTCGCTCCAGCGAGAGCTCCCACAGCAGAAGCCATGCCAGCCACACCTTCTGAGCTGGCAGTATCTGCATTAGAATCAGTAGTTTCCTCAACGATTACTGCTGTCGTTTCATCAGTCTCCATCGAAGATTCTCCGCTGAATACACCGTCATGCAATGCCTGGTTCCACGAGCCTCCATTTAGGATATCGGTCTCCCAGGTAGCTTTTACAAAATCGTAATATGATTCTTCCTTGTCAAGCCACATCATTAAAGCCGACTGGAATTGTCTTGTGTCAAAAAGCTGCTTAATGGTAGGTTGCATAAGGCTGAAATGGCCTTTTTTCATTTCAGTATCGCCCCAGGATTCAAGATAATGATTCGCAGCAGCTGAATATTTTGAAACCATACAGGTTTCATTCATCGCCATAGTGAAGCAAATGGATACATTCACTTTAGATAATCCGGATTCAAAGGCAGTGGTATCTGCAAGCGTATACATCGGATTCACACCATCCATGATCAAGAGTCCCACATTTCCGGCATTCATGTCCTGGGTCAACTGGACTAGATCTTTTGTATTTCCCTGTCTGATATTTTTTGGTGCATCTGTATCAACAGCTTCGCTCTCGATCATCTCATTTATGGCAATGGCTATAGATTGCGCACCCACATCATCAATACCTGTTACGACTACAGCTTTAGATCCTGCCTCACCAATGGTCTTGGCAATCTGTTGAATAGTTTGTTTAACAGCGTCGTTAAGATCTGTACTTACACTGCTGTTATTTAGTGCACCAAATAATGATGCCAGTGCTTTCTTTTGCTCGGAAGGTGTTAAAGCTATTCTTTGGTCTGCATTAGCACCTGTCAGGGTCATATTAGATTCAAACTGAACATGCTTTGACATTTTACCATCCTTGGGTACACGGCCCTTGGCATATCCGCTTGAGAATCCTCCTCCTTGCCAGTCACCTAAGAAATCTGCGCCGAAAGAAATAATAACATCGGCATTTTCAAAACGATAATCCGGCAGGGCGCGGCTTCCATATTTAGCTTCAAACGCATCTAATGCCGCATCTTCTGAAATGGCATCGTAGGAGATATGTTTGGTGTTAGGATATTGCGCTTTAAATTCTTCGATCAATTTAGCTGTAGACGGACTCGCATAAGTTTGAGTAAGGAATGCGATCTGTTTGTCTGAGCCTTTTAATGAATTCAATTGTGCTTTTACAGTGGCATCGAGAACTTCCCAGGAAATATCCTGATCTCCCGCTCTGGGACCCTGAAGCCTGCTGCTATCATAAAGGGAAAGCACCGAAGCCTGGATTCGCGCACTGCTGTGGCTTCCAAATTTCGCTTCTTTATTTCGTTCGATCTTGATCGGTCTTCCTTCACGAGTTTTTACCAGGATACTGGCAAAGTCAAAACCATTAGCGATGGTGGTTGCATAATAGTTTGCAATTCCGGGTACGATCGAATCCGGTTTCATCACATAGGGAATGGACTTACGGACAGGACCTTCACAAGCAGCAATAGAAGCAGCTGCTGTACTGAAGCCTACATACTTAAGGAAATCCCGCCTGCTGGTGTTGCTATCTGATAGCGTATCACCGTCTCCCAGGAATTCATCTACAGGGATCTCCTCAGGGAATTCGTTGTATCGTAACTTCTTAATAGTGGAATCATTCGGATTAAGTTCCGCTTCGTTCTTCCAATATTTTTTAGTTGATGCCATTCGTGTTTAGTATTTGCTCGATCGTATTATTAATAGTGGCATTTACCACATTCCAATCCGCCAAGCTGCGCAGCTGTTAATTTATCTACTTCGTATTTTTTAGAAAGCTCTGCATGTATCTTTTCATAATATCCATTGTCTTTCACATCTACATTCGTCTCCTGGTGACACTTTATACACCATCCCATTGTCAAGGGTGCAAACTGTTGCACAATCTCCATTTCCTCAATCGGACCATGACAGGTTTGACACTCGATCTTACCGACAGTAACGTGCTGTGAGTGATTAAAATAAGCCAAATCAGGGAGGTTATGTACTCTTACCCATTGGACGGGTTGTGTTTCACCCGTATATTGCTGGTTTTCTTCATCCCATCCTACAGCTTTATATAACTTCTTTATTTCACCAGTGTAAAATTCATTGGTGTAACCATTAGCCAGATCCTCTGCACTAGGTCCTTCTGCATTTCCTGTATACTCATATATAGATTTGTGGCAATTCATACAGACATTCAAAGACGGAATGCCACTGTGTTTGGACACACGTGCCGAAGAGTGGCAGTAATTACATTCTATCTTATTATCCCCAGCGTGAATCTTATGTGAATAGTGAATTGGTTGTACAGGTTCATATCCCTGGTCAATACCTAATTGCATCATCCATCCATAGGCAAAATAGGCAGCAGCAAGGATCAGCAGGATGGAGGTCACCAAAACCAAAAATTGATTCTGAGCAAAGGCTTTCCAAATCGGTGTTCTTTTTTCAGCCAGGGCTTTTTCTTTTACCAAGCCATTCGCCTCAGCAATGCGTTTTAAAGTCTTGTTAACCAGGAATAACATCATGACCAACAATCCGAAGATCAATACAAGCGCACCAAGAATTAATTCATTGGAGATCGCAGATCCACTTCCGCTACCATCACCTGAGCCGGCAACCGGAGTAGTTGCAACGACGGGTGCTGGCGGAGGGGCAGCAGTGTACGCTAATATATCGTCAATATCCTGATCTGATAAGGTAGGGAAGGCTGTCATGGCAGCCTGATTGTATTCGTTATATGTTCTTACAGCATAAGCATCCCCTTCGGCGATCATTGCCGGGCTGTTTTTAATCCATCTGTATAACCAATCTTTATCCAGCCCTTCTTCTTCAGCCAATCTGGATTCAACATTGGCTAGTGCCGGACCGGTCATTTTTCGGTTTAAAGAATGACACGCTGCGCAATTCTGATTGAATAATTGTTTTCCCTTGACAGGATCACCGCCCACTACTTCCTCAGTAGTAGTCGTTGCCTCTGTTTCGGCCGCAGAATCTTGCGCCAAGCCTGTGTTGAAGATGAGTAGGAGAGTTACTAAGGAAAAACCAAAAAAACTTGAAAATGGATTGCGGTTAGAAACCTTTTTCATATTTAAAATCTTTCAAACAAATTTTTGGCATGATATTTACGATTACACAAGGTAGTAATATAAATCATCGCTGCAGGATCGGAAGCAAAAATACGACATACACTTTACTTGATATAGTACGCTGTATTGATAATTAATAATTTATAATAATTCTAAATAAAGGGTCGGACTAGGGGGAAACTTTTTTAAATTTACCTTTGTAAATCAGGCCTCAACGCAATTTAATGTGTCATATGAAAAATGTACTTTTTATTGGAATTTTGATATTTACCTCACTAGGGCTTTACGCTCAAAAAGGAGAAATCAAAATTGAACAGGATGCAAAATTGGAAGAAGCAATGGAAATCTATGCTTCACATTCCAGCGATAGTGAATACTATACTATTCAAGTAGGATTTGGCAGCTACCAACGTGCCGAAAACTTAAAATCTCAGGTAGAGGTTGATTTCCCAGGATGGAATTCCAAGATCATATTTGATTCCCCTACGTATCGGGTGCATGTAGGCAGGTTTAAAACAAAGTTGGAAGCCGAACGCAGATTCATGGAGGTAAGACAAAAGTATCCCGCCTCTCTCCTATTGAGACCTGAAAAATCTTTGCGTTAACTTATTGGAAGTTAGAGTGTCTTCTTAACGGCGATCTCTTCGAAAGCTTCGATCACATCCGCTACTTTTATATCATTGTAGTTCTTGATCTGGATACCACAGTCATATCCCTTAGCCACTTCTTTGACATCGTCCTTGAAGCGTTTCAGAGAATCCAACTCTCCAGTATAGATCACAACCCCATCCCGGATTAAGCGGACCTGAGAGGACCGTAAAATTTTACCACTGGTTACCATACATCCACCAATGGTTCCAACTCTGGAGATCTTAAATGTATCCCTGATCTCTGCCGTACCACTGATCTCTTCTTTCATCTCAGGAGATAACATCCCTTCCATAGCATCTTTGAGATCGTTGATCGCATCGTAGATGATGGAGTACATCCTGATATCTATCTCTTCCTTTTCGGCCAGTTCCCTGGCATTACCCATAGGTCTTACATTAAACCCAATGATTACAGCATCTGAGGCTGAGGCTAATAAGACGTCTGATTCCGTAATGGCGCCCACAGCTTTGTGAATGATATTCACCTGAATTTCGTCTGTGGACAGTTTTTGGAAGGAATCAGTCAAGGCTTCCACCGAACCATCCACATCCCCTTTCAGGATGATATTTAATTCTTTGAACTCCCCAAGTGCAATCCTTCGACCGATCTCATCTAGAGTGATGTGTCGCTGTGTACGGACGGATTGTTCCCGTAATAATTGACTCCTTTTAGCCGCAATTTGCTTGGCTTCTTTTTCATCTTCCAGGACACGGAAGTTATCCCCTGCCTGGGGTGCACCGTCTAATCCTAAAATAGAAATTGGCGTTGAAGGGCCTGCTTTCTTAACAATGTTTCCACGCTCATCCTGCATTGCCTTTACCTTACCACTGCAGGTTCCTGCTAAAACATAATCGCCTATCTCTAATGTCCCGCCTTGTACTAAGATGGTAGACACATACCCTCTTCCTTTATCAAGGAAAGCTTCTACCACAGTACCGGATGCAAGTTTGTCGGAATTTGCTTTCAGCTCCAATAGTTCGGCTTCGAGCAAGACCTTTTCTAATAAGTCCTTTACACCATCTCCAGTCTTTGCAGAAATATCATGAGATTGAATTTTTCCTCCCCAATCCTCAACCAATAAATTCATAGCTGAAAGACCTTCCTTGATCTTATCAGGATTCGCTGTTGGCCTGTCTATCTTGTTAATAGCAAAAACGATAGGAACACCTGCTGCCTGGGCATGACTGATGGCCTCTTTAGTTTGAGGCATAATATCGTCATCCGCTGCGATCACAATAATTGCGATATCTGTAACCTGAGCACCCCTGGCGCGCATGGCTGTAAATGCTTCGTGACCCGGTGTATCGAGGAAAGTAATGCGTTGCCCATTTTCAAGAGCAACACCATAAGCTCCAATATGCTGAGTGATCCCGCCACTTTCACCAGCGATCACATTCTCTTGCCTAATGTAGTCCAACAATGATGTTTTACCATGATCTACATGTCCCATGACCGTAACTATTGGCGCACGGGGTGTCAAATCTTCGACCTCGTCTATTTCTTCTTCAAAAGATTCTTCGAGGTCTGCCGTAACAAATTCTACTTCATAGCCGAATTCATCAGCTACAATGGAAAGTGTTTCCGCGTCTAGTCGCTGGTTCATGGTTACCATGATACCCAAGGACATACAAGCGGAGATTATATCAGTTGTAGGAACATTCATCATCGTAGCCACTTCACCGGCTGTAATGAATTCTGTTACTTTCAGGATCTTACTATCCAGTTCCTGTTGTTCGAGATCCTGCTCTGTCTGTTGACGGTGCAAGTCTCTTTTCTCTCTTCTGTATTTTGCAGCCTTCCCTTTTTTGGATTTGCCCTGAAGTTTTTCAAGGGTTTCCCTGATCTGCTTTTGAACCTCCTCTTCCGTAGGCTCAACTTTTGGCGCAGAACTAACAGATCCTTTCCGCCCACCTCTGCCAGGTCCACCTGATTTAGGACGACTATCACTTACAATACGCTTCCTTCTTCTCCTTCTGTCTTTGGGGTCGATTTTCTTGTCAGCATCTGTTTTCTTCGCTGCCGGTTCTTCCTTCTTTTTCTTCTTTGGCTTTTCAAACTTGGTAAGGTCTATCTTATCTCCCATGATCTTGGGACCAGATAGTTTCTGGTAGGCCGTTTCAATGGCCTTTACTTTTTCTTTAGCCGGCGGTTCCTCTTTCTCTACAGGAGGCACAGCTTCTTCTGCTTTATTAGGCTCCTCTGCTTTAGTAGGCTCCTTTGCTTTAGCAGGCTCCTCTACTTTGGCGGGTTCTGGTGCTTTTACTTCAGCCTCCGGTTCCGGTGTTGGCTCTGTCTTTTTCTTAGGTTCCAGATCTATTTTACCTACCTGTTTCGGACCGCTCAACTCGGCTTTTGCCTTGACCACTTCGCGGGCTGCCGCACGTTTTTCCCGAGCCAGTCGTTTTTCTTCCTGCTCTTGTTCCAGTTGCAAACGAATCGCTTCTTTTTCTTTCCTTTTCTCCTCACCCACCTCCTTGGAAGCAACCTTCTTGCTCATGTCCGTTTGGAACTCATCCAGCAACACCTGGTATACCTCATTGGAGATTTTGGTCGTAGGTCTTGCTTCCACTTTGTGACCTTTGGAAGCAAGGAATTCCACTGCCCTATCCAGTGAGATATTTAATTCCCTCAGGACTTTATTAAGCCTTATGTTTGCGATATCTGGCATATAATTATTTACCTTCTATTTAAGGTTGCGCTAATATAGAATTTAATCTTCAAACTCTTCTTTGAGGATCCGTATTACATCAGATACGGTTTCTTCCTCCAGATCGGTTCTTTTAATTAAATCACCAGGCTCTTGTTCCAGCACACTTCTCGCTGTATCCAAGCCTATCTTTTTAAATTCTTCTATGATCCAGGCATCTATTTCATCGGAGAATTCCGTCAACTCTACATCTTCTTCAACGCCTTCGCGGAAAACATCTATTTCATAGCCTGTCAATTGACCGGCGAGCCTGATATTATGCCCTCCACGCCCAATAGCCTTAGAAACTTCTTCGGGTTTCAGATATACCTGAGCTGTCATATTCTCGTCATTCAATTTGACTGAAGAGACTTTAGCCGGGCTTAACGAACGTGTTACCATCAATTGCGGATTATTTGTCCAATTGATCACATCAATGTTCTCATTGCCCAGTTCACGAACAATACCATGAATTCGAGATCCTTTCATCCCCACACATGCACCTACCGGATCAATTCTATCATCATAGGAATCTACGGCCACCTTTGCTTTTTCTCCGGGAATTCGAACAGCTTTTTTAATACTGATCAAGCCGTCAAATACCTCTGGGATCTCCTGGTGAAACAATTGTTCCAGGAAGCTTGGCGATGTCCTTGACATTAAGATCATCGGTTTGTTCCCTTTCAATTCGACACTCTCAATGATCCCGCGAACATTATCACCCTTACGGAAGAAATCAGAAGGTATCTGTTTTTCTTTAGGGAGAATGATCTCGTTGCCTTCGTCATCTAACAAGATGATGGCCTTATGTCTGATATGATGAACCTCAGCGGTGTAAATCTCACCTTCAAGGTCCTTAAATTGCTTATATATTGTCGTATTATCGTGCTCATGGATCTTGGATATCAAGTTCTGGCGCAAGGCCAATATTGCCCTACGTCCTAAGTCGATCAATTTCACTTCTTCCGATACATCTTCCCCAACTTCAAAGTCAGGTTCAATTTTGCGAGCTTCACTAAGCGAGATCTGCTCATTGGGTTCTTCTACTTCCCCCTCCTCTACTACGATCCTGTTTCTCCATATCTCTAAATCCCCTTTATCAGGATTAATGATAATGTCGAAATTTTCATCAGAACCAAATTTCTTCTTCAAAGCGTTTCGGAAGACATCCTCCAAAATGGCCATAAGGGTTACACGATCAATGAACTTATCATCTTTGAATTCCGAAAAGGATTCTATCAGCGCAATATTTTCCATTTAAATCGCTTTTAAAATGTTAGTTTCACTTTAGCTTCTTCAATATTTTCTATTAGGAAGTCCCGCTTATTTAATACGGTCACTTTTCCTTTTCCTACAGGCTTAGGCTCTCTCGATTTCCACTCCACCGTAATCTGATTTTCGCTGCACTGGGTTAAAGTGCCTTCAAAGTTTCCTTCTTCAGTACGTACTTCCAGTTTCCTTCCAATATGTTTTGCATATTGCCTGGCCAACACCAAGGGTGTAGTGGCACCTGCCGAAGTTACCTCCAATGCAAAATCAAGTTCGTCCTCGCTGAGGATTTGCTCAATGGATCGGCTCACCATAATGCAATCTTTCAAGTTTACCCCTGAATCCCCATCAATTACTATCTTGATCCGCTGATCAGGTGTGACTGATAGATCGATCAAAAAAAGAGTTTCGTGCTCCTCTAAGATTTTCTGCAGTAGTGAAAAAACCCGCTCTTTAAGTTCCATCGATTTCCCTCTGAGTGCCAGGCACTGAACTCAAGCGCCATGAGCTCGTTACGATTGGTGTAATAAAAGAGGGGACCCGTAGTCCCCTCATGAATACAATCGATATTCGTTCAGTGGGGCAAATATACAACATTTCATTAAAATCGGCTATGGCAGAGATAACCCTTTTAGTTTATAAGTTGAGACTGATGGTATGAGAGAATAATAGTACTTTTAAAATATTGAACCCTATAATCATCCGCAATGGATATTTTCTCCTCATATAACCTGATTATTGAAGCCTCCGTCATCCTTATCCTATCATTTTGGTTCAGCGGGCTTGCCAAAAAAACTAACATTCCTGCTGTCCTGATGCTCATAGTGCTGGGTATCATCCTGCAATATGTGGCAAAAGCATTTGTAGATCAGTTACCTGACCTGTTTCCTGCGCTGGAGGTACTTGGAATTGTTGGCCTGATTATGATTGTACTTGAAGCGGCTTTGGAGTTGGAGCTTAAAAAGGATAAAGTATGGATTTTATTGAAATCTATGGCGATCGCCTTAATGGGCTTAGGTGCGTCTACCTGGGTGGCAGCACTTATCCTCAAGGCTTTAGTACCAGAAATGACCATGCCGCAGGCTTGGTTGTACGCCACTCCATTATCCATATTATCCAGCGCTATTATCATTCCAAGTGTAGGTGGCCTGTCACAGGAAAAAAAGGAATTCCACATATACGAGAGCACCTTTTCTGATATTGCCGGGATTATCCTTTTTTACTTTTTAGTTGGGCAGTTAAACCCGGCCGAAGCAACAGGTGCCGCAGGATTTGCTGGAGGTATTCTGCTTACTATCGTAATTGCAGTAGTAGCCAGTTATGCCATTATTCTCATTTTTCAAGGGATAAAATCCCAGGCTAAACAATTTTTGCTGATCGCTGTCTTGCTTTTGCTCTATGCGCTGGGCAAGAAACTCCATTTATCTTCCCTAATAATCATACTCATCTTTGGTTTGATCATTGCTAATATGAAACTCTTTTTTGGAGGGCCGCTTAAAAAGTTTTTAAAAGAAGACCGGGCAAAACAGATCTATAAAGAGTTACATATTATAACCCTCGAAACGGCTTTTGTTGTTCGCACTTTTTTCTTTGTTGTCTTTGGTATCACCATCGTATTATCGACACTCTTAAGTGTTCGGGTCTTGTTGATCAGCATATTGATATTAGCCTCCATTTACCTCATCCGATTCGTTTTGCTGCGTACTTTTTTGGGCAAGGATATCTTCCCCCAGCTGTTTGTTGCCCCCAGGGGTTTGATCACCGTATTGCTTTTCTATGCGATACCCCAGGAGGCCCAGCTTGCCGAATTTGAACCGGGTATTTTGTTATTTATAATTATAGGTACAAGCCTGATCATGACCTGGGCTATGATCAAAGACAAACGAAAAACAGGAACCATGTTGGATACGGTGGATACCGAATTTGAGGCACGAGACGAGGCCTATGAAGTTGAGGAAGAGACCGAAGAGCCCATGAAGAATCCCGAATCACTTCCAGGTGAAGATGATGATCTCCATTTGGTCTAATTAACACTGCCACTGCTCTGCAGTTTTAATCAGTATTTTACATTGCCCTGAGTGTTGCCCTCGATACATTTCGGCTTTGCCGAAACTAAGGGAAGTGTTGCCCTCGATACAGTTCGGCTTTGCCGAACCACTCGGGCAACGATAATAGGGCATCGAGTGGTCCCGCTATTGGCGGGAGTGTACCGAGATGACCGATCACTTTAATACAGTTCGCTTGTCTAGGAACCCCCAGTAACCCAGCTATTCGACCCCATGCCAAAAGGCTATATGTACATTCTGAAATGTTCTGATGATACGTTTTACACGGGAAGCACCATTGATCTGCAACGAAGGTTAAAACAGCATCAGCAGGGTGCCGGTGCAAATTACACCCAAAAACGGCTACCCGTTGAACTCGTTTATCATGAAGTATTCCCAAGAATAGACCACGCTTTTTATCGTGAGAAACAAGTGCAAAATTGGAGCCAGAAAAAAAAGGAAGCATTAATCAATGGTAATTTTCAAGATCTGCCACAATTGTCAAAGAAAGATTTTGGAAGGTAGGTGGCAAGGTTGCCCTCGATACAGTTCGGCTTTGCCGAACCACTCGGGCAACGATAATAGGACATCGAGTGGTCCCGCCATTGGCGGGAGTGTACCGAGATAACCGACCACTTCAATACAGTTCGGCTTTGCCCTGAAACTCAGGGAAGTGTTGCCCTCGATACAATTCGGCAAAGCCGAATCACTCGGGCAACAAAAACCGGACATCGAGTGGTCCCGCTATTGGCGGGAGTGTACCGAGATGGCCGGCTTTATTGCATAAAAAATCCCGGCTTTCGCCGGGATACGTTCAACTTTGTTGGCCTACTAGGACTCGAACCTAGAACGACTGGACCAAAACCAGCTGTGTTGCCAATTACACCATAGGCCAGTGCTTTAATAGAGCGTGCAAATTTAAAACAAATCTTTGGTTGGTCAAACATTATTCCACGATACCTTCTTTCATCCCATATATCGGCTGTTAAAGGTTTATAAAAAGTAGGAAGGCGTCCGAAATTTAATTAGTAATTTCGCCCCGACCTGAAATTCTGTCAACCTATGTTTTCAAAGAATTTTTCGAAATGGGACACCCTCTTAGGATGGGTTGTTTTTTTTATAGCCCTTATCGTCTACGGGATTACTGTAGAGCCCACAGGTAGCTTTTGGGATGCAGGTGAATATATCACTACCGCAGCCAAACTCCAGGTAGCGCACCCACCTGGCGCACCCTTGTTGCAAATGATCGGGGCTTTCTTTTCCATGTTTGCCATGGGTGCAGACAACATTGCCAAAATGGTTAACTATGTTTCCGGAGCCTCCAGCGCATTTACCATATTGTTCATGTTTTGGACCATTACCAACCTGCTTCGAAAGTTGGTTCAAAGCGGGAAAGAACTTTTGACAGAGAATCAGGCAATTGCAATTCTTGGAAGTGGACTTGTCGGGTCATTAGCTTTTTCGTTTACGGATAGTTTTTGGTTTAATGCAGTAGAAACTGAAGTCTATGCCATGGCCAGTATGATCATGGCCCTCCTTCTTTGGTTAGGATTAAAATGGATCGATAATATTGACGACCCCAGGGGTCATAAATACCTGGTGTTGATTGCCTTTGTGATCGGACTTACATTCGGGGTCCAGTTTATGGGATTCCTGGCTATCCCTTCAATCGGTCTGCTCTATTATTTTAAGCGTTATAAAACAACTACGGTCAAAAACTTTTTGATCGCTAATCTGGTAGTGATAGGTGTACTGATCCTTGTCTACAAATTTTCACTCACCTATGTGCTAAAACTCTTCGGGTGGAGTGAGGTCTTTTTTGTAAATAGCTTAGGACTTCCTTTTAATTCCGGGACCCTTATTATGGGATTGCTCATGGCCGGGGCATTTTACTACGGACTGCGCTATACACGAAGGAACAATTATAAAATGGCCAACACCCTTGTTCTTTGTGCTATGTTCCTGATCCTGGGATTCTCTTCCTGGCTCATGCTGCCCATACGGGCCAATGCTAATGTTGTGGTCAATGAAAACAATCCATCGGATGCCCGTTCACTCCTGGCTTATTATAATAGAGAGCAATATCCCGGCGTAGACAGTCCGATATATGGCAATTACTATTCCGATGCTTTTGCCCCGGCAGGAGACGATATAGACGACAAGCCCAAATACGAGCAGGACAAGGCCTTAGGAAAATATATTATTGTAAATAAATACAAGGACGCCATGCAGGGTCCTAATAAAGAGCATCGAGGCATTTTACCACGTATGTGGAGCGACCAGAATGCGGAGAACTACATGAAATATTTCGGCGCTCTTGAATTTAGGGTCACTTCATCCAATGAAGAGTTGAGACAGGCTGTCAACCAGGTTAAAACTGGTTATGCTAATGGGGAAATAGATGAAGAGCAATATATATCTTTCCTGCGTCAGTTCAGTGATTATATAGAAGTACAACCTCCCAGCATATGGCAAAACATCAAATACATGTGGCAGTTTCAATTCGGTTATATGTACTGGCGTTATTTTATGTGGAATTTTGTTGGAAAGAGCAATGATGTACAAGGTCGTTATGACGGCAATGGGGAATGGCTGAGTGGGATCGGGTTCATTGACAGCCTAAGGTTGGGTACCCAGGATAACCTGCCCTCAGATGTCCTGGATAACAAAGGAAGGAATACATATTTCTTTTTACCCCTAATCCTGGGGATCATCGGTCTGGTGTTTCAGGTTACAAGAAACCCAAAGCAATTCTGGGTTTTACTCGTATTCTTTCTCTTCACAGGTTTAGCCATTCAATTCTATACTAATCCGGGGATCTTTCAACCGCGGGAAAGGGATTATTCCCTGGTTGGTTCCTTTTATATATTCGCCTTATGGATAGGGATGGGCGTCTATGGCTTATTCGATGAATTCCAACGCTGGATCAAACCCAAGATATTAGCGCCTGCAGTGATCCTTGTTTCGCTCCTGGCCGTTCCTCTGGTCCTGGCTGCACAAAACTGGGACGATCATAACCGCGCGAATAGATATACGGCGGAGGCAACTGCCAAAGCCTACCTTGCTTCTTGTCAGGAAGATGCCGGAGCTATGCTCTTCACAATTGGTGATAACGACACATTCCCACTGTGGTATGTACAGGAAATTGAGGATTTCAGAACAGATGTGCGCATTATTTGTACCAGCCTCTTTGCCACAGATTGGTATGTAGATCAAATGAAGCGTAAAGCATACAAGAGTGATCCCATCCCCTCACAACTCACACATGAGCTTTACAGATACGGAAACAGGGATGTCATCTATTACCAGGGTATTACAGATAAACGATGGGATATTAAGGACTTTATGAATTGGATCCAGAGTGATAACCCCCAAACGAAATTCAAATATATCCTCGACAAACAGGATATAGATATTAGCGAATTACCGGAAAGTACGTTGGACATAGTCTATTACCCAACTAATAAGATCCGGGTACCTGTGAACAAGGAAAATGTGCTAAAAAGTGGATTGGTAAAACTGAAAGATGCAGACCAGATCGTAGAATACATAGATATTGATCTGCCTCAATCTGCCTTACCTAAAAACAGGATCATGATGCTTGATATCCTGGCAAATAATGATTGGGAGAGGCCTATTTATTTCTCAGGCGGTAGTTTCGATAAAGCGGAATACATCTGGATGAAGGATTATCTCCAATTGGATGGACTTGTCTACAAATTGGTACCGATCAAAACGAAAAATGAAAGCGCCTTTGAAATGGGTCGTATTGATAGCGATCTTATGTACGATATCGTAAAAGGATGGGAATGGGGTAATAGCGGTAGCCCAGATATTTACCACGATACCCAGACACGGATCCAGGGACTTTCATTCCGTAGTAATTTAGCCCGACTCACCGAAACACTTTTGTCTGAAGGTAAGATCGATAAAGCTAAAGAGATCATAGATCTGGCCATTGAAAATATTCCGGTTGAACACTATGGATTTTACACCTTTGTAGAACCCTTTGTCGATGGATATTACAAAGTAGGGGAAACACAAAAAGCCCGGGCTGTTTATGAGAAATTGAAAAAGATCTACAGAGAACGCCTGAACTATTATGCTGGTATCCCTCTTGATGAGCAATACGACAAGATTGAGGATATCATTTCAGATATGGAAGGATACCGCAGAAACATCGACATACTTATTGAGAATGATGACCGGGAAATGGCCGAGAAAGAAACTGCTTTATTCAATGATCATATCGATCAGTTCAGTCATTTTTACAGAGATAGCTTTATGGAAGATGAAGATCAAGAGAATACGGTCCAACCGGACACAGCGGCACCAACAGAACCAGATACAACAGAATCTGCCGATTCTGTGGAGTAACTAGATATATTCGTTGAGGATACCTATAAGTGTATTGGCATCTTGTTCCCCACTTTGACGCCAAACCATTTCACCTTTTTTGTAGATCATTAATGTCGGTAATCCCTTAATACGGAGTGCTTGTGACAACTCCTTGTTTTTATCGACATCGATCTTTATGACCTTTCCCTTATCACCTAGCGCAGCTGCCACATCACGTAAGACAGGATGCATGGCCGTAGATTGTTCATTCCATTCTGCGTAGAAGTCCAACAAGACGGGGATAGTTAGGTCAATGAGCTCTCCGAACTTAGACATACGTAGTTGTTACTTTGGGTTATGCGCCAAATGTAGTAAAAAATGTTAAAATCCCGTGGAATGAATTGAAATTAGGGCTATTGGAGAGGTTAAATTCACGTTAAATTTTTCTTCTTTAAAGTGATCACAGATATCTCAGGCCAAATCCCAACCCGACCCGGATACCCAATAAATCCAAATCCGCGGTTCACATTAATGAATTGTTCCTTTTCCTTATATATACCAGCCCAGTATTTATAACGCCATTTTACCGGGCTCCATTTGATCACTCCAGGTATCTCAATTCCAAATTGCATACCGTGTGTATGCCCGCTTAATGTAAGGTGATAATGATACTCATCATCGATAACTATATCTTCCCAATGTGAAGGATCATGACTTAACAGGATCTTGAAATCATCAGCCTTAACGCCATTGGTAGCCTTTTTAAGATCTCCGGCTTTCTTAAAACCTCCGCGTCCCCAATTCTCTACACCTACCAATGCCAATCTTTCTGCTCCCTTCTCCAGAAATTTACTCTCGTTCATTAATAATTGGAATCCCATTTCCTTTTGTATCCGCTTAAGATCTTCCAGGTTTTGTGATTTGAGCTCTTCCGAATCCCAGGGAACATAATCGCCATAATCGTGATTCCCAAGAATGGAAAATTTGCCATCTTTCGCATCGAGTTGCGTAAAAAGGTCGGCCCAGGGTTCCATTTCAGCAGCCTTGTTATTAACCATATCCCCGGTAAAAAATATGACATCGCTTTCTTGTTTATTAATAAGGTCAATGCCATAGGTTATCTTTTCACGATTGTCAAAACTGCCACTGTGTACATCTGATATCTGCGTGATCTGGTAGCCATCAAAGGCATCTGGTAAATCATCAAACTCGAGCACGTATTTGAGAACTTTAAAATTGTATTTGCCACGATACATGCCATAAAGCAATGCCCCAAAAGGTATGGCACCAAGGCCCAGCGCAACTAAGCTGAGAAAGCGCCTTCTTGCTGGCAAGCTAAATTCTTGTGTAGTTCCGAAAAGTCGCTGGTAGGTTGCGGTCAGAAATCGAAAGATATCTTCGGAAAAAAGAAACATTATGGTAATAAGTTGAAAAGTAATGATGGCGGTCAGGAACCCGAAAGCGTAACTTTTTGGTCTGCTCAACACACGTCCTTCTGCTGCACCCCAGGTAAATTGGTAGATAAAATTCCCAAGGATCAATAGTGAAATAATTATGAACGCATAATAGGTCCACGGGTAGCGCGAAGCCGTTTTAATGGCTTGCAAGGAATAAAATCCCAGTAAGATGTAAATAGCAATAAAGATGATCCAGCGAATCATGGCAGTTTTTTAACAAGTACAAATATATCCTATTACAAACAGCGTAGAAGATACTTTGGTATTATTTAACGCATTTGATCATTGAACGAACCCAATCAGGCTCTAATTCCAATTTTATTTCCTTTAGGTTATCGTTATCAAGTCGACTTCCCGGAATGCCCGGGGCAACACCTTTTTTTCGTGTACCTGAAAAATGAATGGCTTTAAATCCGGCATCTTTAAACACACCAATGTTATCAGGATTGATACCTGCCCCCGGCATGATGGTCATGTCGCCAGCCATTTCTTTTAGTTCCTGTAAAAGATCAAGCCCTTCCAATGCAGTATTCCTTTGTCCGGATGTCAGTATTGTATTTACTCCTATGCTCTCGAGATCCTTTAGGGCTTGAACAGGGTTAGAAACTTGATCGAAAGCCCTGTGAAATGTAAGATGCAGATCTTTTGTAAGACTTCGGATCTCATTTATTCTAATTAAATCTATGGTCTGATCTTCCTTTAAAATGCCAACAACAATTCCTGCCACCCCCAATTTTTTATACCCATGGATCTCCTGAAGGATAGTTTCGTATTCGGAAACGGAGTAGATGAAACCACCTTCTCTGGGCCGCACTAAAACATGTATAGGAATATCAATCAGACTTTGAATTTCTTGCAACAGGCCTTCCGATGGACTCACGCCTCCAACGGCCAGGTTTTCGCACAGCTCCAGTCGATCAGCGCCCGCTTCGGCCGCTATTACCGCGGCTTCTAAATTTTGAACACATACTTCTACCAGCATATACCTATATTTAATCTGATAAAAGTAAAGAACCTAAGTATGCAACGCAGAAAATTTTTAGAAGTCACTTCGCTCTCTACAGCCGGGATTGCAACCTCAACTATGATGGCATGCAAGGATCCGAAATCAGGATCTGAGGCAGTAGATCAGAAAGAAATCAAACCCATTGTTATTGCCACCTGGGATGTGCCCAATGCTACCTCAAAGGCCTGGTCTGTGCTACAAGACGGGGGCAGTTCCTTAGATGCTGTCGAACAAGGGGTAATGATCGAAGAAGCAGATGTCAATAACCAGTCTGTTGGCAAAGGTGGAAGACCTGACAGGGATGGACAGGTTAGCTGTGATGCCTGTATAATGGATAAGGAGGGCAACTGTGGTTCTGTAGTCTATCTTCAGAATGTGGTCCATTCTATTTCTGTTGCGCGCAAAGTAATGGAAGACACCCCGCATGTCATGCTGGCCGGTGCTGGAGCCGAACAGTTTGCTTATGAAAAAGGATTTCCAAAGGAAGACCTCCTGATCGATAAATCAAAAAAAGAATGGGAAGACTGGCTAACAACCAAGGAATATAAACCCGTTATCAATATTGAGAATCACGATACCATTGGCATGCTTGCAATTGATAAAAACGGGGATCTGTCGGGTGCATGTACTACAAGCGGTATGGCATACAAGCTTAAAGGCCGGGTTGGCGATTCCCCGATCATCGGAGCCGGATTATTTGTCGATAATGAGATAGGCGGCGCAACGGCTACGGGCGTTGGCGAAGAGGTCGTAAAAACTGTGGGGAGTTTTCTTATTGTAGAATTGATGCGCCAGGGAATGAGTCCTCAGCAGGCCTGCGAGGAAGGCGTACGCCGTATTGTAACTAAAAACCCTGAATTGGATTTTCAGGTAGGTTTCATCGCCATCAACAAAAAAGGACAAACCGGCGGCTATTGCATCCAGCCCGGTTTTACCTATAGGGTATATTCTCCTGAAGGACATATTAACCATCCTTCGGGAAGCCATATTTCCTGACATTTAGAACGCTCAAGAATTCGTAGCTTTGAGATTCACTCCTAATTGAATATGGCCGAACAAAAACGACTCGTTTTACTCGATGCATATGCCCTGATCTTCAGAGGGTATTATGCATTTATAAAAAATCCACGGATTAACAGCAAGGGAATGGATACCTCTGCGATAATGGGTTTTATGAATTCCCTCTTGGATGTGATCCGCCGTGAAAAGCCAGATCATCTTGCCGTTTGCTTTGATAAGGATGGAAGCACTGAACGTACAGCGCTCTATCCGGAATACAAAGCCAATAGGGATGAGACCCCCGATGCTATTCGTATTGCGATCCCCTATATTCAAAAGATTTTAAAGGCCATGCATATTCCTGTGATCGAAGTATCAGGCCTTGAGGCAGATGATATCATAGGAACCTTATCCAAACAGGCAGAAAAAGAAGGGTATATAGTTTATATGGTTACCCCGGATAAAGATTTCGGGCAGCTGGTCTCTGAAAATATTTTTATGTACCGCCCTTCACGCATGGGCAATGGTATTGAGATCTGGGGCATCCCTGAGATCCAGGAACGTTTTGGGGTAGAGCGACCCGAACAAGTAATAGACTATCTCGGGATGATGGGAGATGCCAGTGATAATATCCCCGGTCTTCCCGGAGTTGGAGATAAGACGGCTAAGAAGTTTATCCAGCAATTTGGTTCTCTTGAAGAACTTTTGGCCAATACAGATCAGCTCAAAGGAAAAATGAAAGAGAAGGTAGAGGCTAATGGCGATTTGGGCCGACTTTCAAAACAACTGGCAACGATCTGTATCACTTGTGAGGTAGAATTCGATGCAGAAGACTACGAATTGTCAGAGCCGGATATACCACAAGTACAAGAAGTGTTTGACGAACTGGAATTCCGAAGACTGCGGGATCAATTCATCAAGTTATTTACCGAGGAGGAAGAAGTCTCTCAGGATAATAAAGAACCAGCCCCTAAACCCGCATCTTCTGGACCTGCCGGCAGCGGTCAGTTCGCTCTATTCGAGGAGGGTGCTGCCCAGGCGACGACTCAGGCTTCCTATTCAGGGAGAAAAACCAGTAAAGACGTGCCTCATGTGTATCAAAGTGTAAATGCAGGCATGGCACTTCAACTATTCGTTAAGAATCTGATGAAGCAAAAATCTGTTTGTTTTGATACCGAGACCACTTCCATCGATCCGCTGCATGCCGAACTGGTAGGTATTGCATTTTCCTGGAAATCCGGCAAAGGATATTACGTTCCATTTCCTGAAGATAGCGATGAAGCCAACGCACTATTAAATGAGCTACGACCTTTCTTTGAAAGTACGGATATAGAAAAGATCGGTCAGAATTTGAAATATGACATCAAGGTCTTAAAGCAATACGAAATGCCCGTATTAGGGCCGCTTTTTGACACCATGTTAGCCCACTATCTGATAAATCCGGATATGCGTCATAATATGGATCTCCTCGCAGAAACCTATTTAAACTATACCCCCATCAGCATTACAAGCCTCATCGGTAAAAAAGGAAAGAATCAGTTAAGTATGCGCCAGGTACCCCTGGAGCAACAGACGGAATACGCGGTAGAGGACGCAGATATTACTTTTCAATTAGCGCAGCATTTCAGGAAGGAACTGGCTGAAGCAGGTACGCATGACCTCTTTGAAAAAATTGAAGTTCCCTTATTAAGAGTGCTGGCAGATATGGAACTAGAGGGGATAAATCTAAATCAGGATTTCCTGAACAAACTTTCGATTGAATTGGAAGGTGATATGAGAGACTTATCGACCAAGATCTATGAGCTGGCCGGAATTGAATTTAATATTGCTTCTCCCAAACAGTTGGGTGAGATCCTATTCGATAAAATGAAATTGGTAGACAAGCCTAAAAAGACTAAAACCGGCCAATATTCCACAGCCGAAGATGTGTTGTCTTCTATAGCCAAAGAACACCAGATCATACGGGATGTCCTGGATTACAGAGGGGTGACAAAACTCAAAAGCACCTACGTTGACGCTTTGCCTGAGCAAGTAAATCCCAATACCGGAAGAGTGCATACAGACTATATGCAAACTGTTGCGGCTACTGGCCGTTTGAGCAGCAATAATCCGAATCTGCAAAACATTCCCATCCGAACAGAACGGGGTAGACAAGTGCGTAAAGCATTTATCCCAAGAGATAAGGATCACATTTTACTAGCTGCGGATTATTCGCAGATAGAATTGCGCATTATAGCCGCTTTGAGTAAGGAAACCAATATGATCGAAGCCTTTAAAAATGGAGAGGACATTCATGCCTCAACGGCTTCCAAAGTTTTTAATGTTCCGCTGAAGGAAGTAACAAGAGAACAGCGAGGAAATGCGAAGACGGTCAACTTTGGGATCATTTATGGCGTTTCCGCCTTCGGCCTCAGCAACCAGACAGATCTCAGCAGGACGGAAGCCAAGGAATTGATCGAAACCTATTATAAAACCTATCCAAAATTGAGGAATTTTATCAGTGAACAGATCGATTTTGCGAGAGAGCACGGTTATGTGCAGACGGTCTTAGGACGAAGACGTTATTTGCGGGATATCAATGCAGGGAATCAGGTGGTTAGAGGTGGGGCAGAGCGCCTTGCGATCAATGCACCGATACAGGGTAGTGCAGCAGATATCATAAAGATCGCTATGATCAATATTCATGAGAAACTGGAAAAAGAAAAGCTGAAGACAAAAATGCTCTTGCAAGTTCATGATGAACTTGTCTTTGACGTGCACAAGACCGAATTAGACCATATAAAAGAACTTGTGAAGTCTGAAATGGAAAGCGCATACACCCTGGAAGTTCCTTTGGTCGTGGATCTGGGTACAGGGAAGAACTGGCTGGAAGCGCATTAAAAAACCCTGCATAAATATGCAGGGCTGTAATTCTATACTTGGAAGTTTCTTATCGTTTTACAAAAACCAATTGACCACTGTCATTGAAATTTGGAATATCCAGGTCCTGTGCATCCACTAACATCATATTTCCATCGATCTCCACGGCCACAGTTACAGATTGCATATCAGAATCTATATAGGTCAAAATGCCGTTTTCATATGTATACGTGCTTGATTCCATATCACTTTGGGTAGGACATGGCACATCGAGGCCAGTACCGTCAGGATTGACGTTGATCTCAAGATAGTTCACAGAATTCTCAGTATCTACAGAAAGATCCGCTCGAAAACTCAAGGTCATGATGTAACAATCCCTTGCTGTCAGAAAACTTAGAATATCCCGTGCATTTTTTGCGTCGTCAGAAGCGGTTGCATTGTCTATTTGCAGTGCAGTTGCGTCCCAGGTACCTACAATACTGTCGCTGGAATTACCATCATTGTTTTTATCCGTAGAACAGGATGTACTAAGGAAAAGAAAACAACTTACCAGCAGTAAAAAACGATTCATCTTACTTGATTTAGAGTTTTATCATTAAAAAACGGTAAAAAGAGGGCAATATTATATAGAATGAGGACGAATCCCTACCTGACAAAGCGGTAAGTTACCTTTATTAAAAAGGTATCATCAGCTTCTTCGCCCAGGATCTGTGTGTCCAGGCTCCTTCCTAAGGAATCGAGTGGATCTCCAAAACCGGTCACGCCGCGCGACCAAACAAGAAAGATCTCTGAACCAGGTATATATTCCCAACGAGCCACAAGATTAGAACGAAATTGAACAAATGAGAAGTCAGGATCATCAATGGTGTAGTCTGTATTTCCGTCAATATCTTCATCTATGGAATAGGCTCCGTCTGCAAAAGCGATCTGGTTTGGTTCCAATAAGGTTACACGCTCATTGAGATCTTCCGCAACGGAATTATTCACGTAGTTAAAATTCGAATATATACCTCTGGAAATAAATGGTTCCCCATAAAACTGCACACTCAGGTTGGGGTTAATACTATAATTAAAGCGCACTGCCGTACTGATAGTCTTTTGATCGATATCTGCCATTATGTACCTGGGATCTGCACCGAATGCCGTTTCTGTTACATACTGGGTTTTATTTACGTTGGGCCTATAGCTCGCATTGATCGACAAATTGAAGGAATCAAAAGGTTGAAACCCGAGTCGTACCACGTAACGTTGAAAAGTAAAGTTATCCTGCCGTGCCTGGCTACGTACGTAACCCAGGGTAAAGAAGAACTTCTTGCTGCGATCCGATCCAAAGAACAAATAGGCAAAATTTTCATCTGACCACCTCCAACGTGGTCCCCCACGCAAAACTGTATTGGAAAAAATACGGGGTTTATGCCCAAATCCTACTTCTGTAAACCAACGGTTTTGATACGACATTTCGGCTTCTAATTCGTATTGGATCCGATTATAATTTCCTTCAAAATCATAGGAACTGAACTGCTCGGCACCTATTCTAAAAGAACGATATAATGATGTTGGTTTAAGCCACAGATAGTTAACATCTACATATTGAATGATCTCGTCTGTCTGTCTCAGGAATCCAACATCATTCAATTCCAATTCCGGGGATCTCCATATGAATCCGCCTTCATACCTCCAATTGCCGCCCCCATCTTTACCATGGGAAATTCTACCTGCTGTTCCTGTAAGCGCAGTACGAGTCGGATCTACTTCTACATGCCCTGCATCGGTACGCTGAAAAAGGTGGGTAAGACTTTCTTGAGTTCGCAATATAGACTCTTCACTTCCACTTACATGACTGGCAATTATATTTCCATCAATGAAATAATTGCGATTCTTCCACATATGCCTGAAATCTATTCCCCCGGTATAGGCAGATGTGTGAAGAAAATCCAGATCACCTTCTATTTTCCGGTTCGTGGAAGTAAGCATACCTCCAATAAAGGTGTTCCTTTCATTAAAATCTTTTTGTGCACGTATAACGGCATAATTGGTAAGTGGCTCTACGATCTCTTCCCGCCTGTCTCCATTGGAATCTATCTCCGCATTCATTTTACCGGTTACACTTTCCAATACCCCAATGGACCAACCGTTTTTGGTTTTACCAGAGAACTTAGCCGCACCCAGGATAGTGGAATTATTTGGAATATCCACAAATTCATCTGATCCTATATCGGGAAAACCCGCCGGGTTCCTGCCAATTCGCCTGCTGTAGAAGAGGTTATCATTCCCATTGGCAAATTCAAAATCAAAGATGTTCTTATTCTCAACAAAGAAAGGTCTGCGCTCCTGGAAGAAGATCTGAAATCCGTCTAAAGCAATGGCTCCCGGATCTGCGTCTACCTGACCAAAATCAGGATTGACGGTCAGGTCAAGTGTCAGGTCGTTCGTAATACCAATTTTGGCATCTAAACCGCCATTCAAAAGTACATCAGAGCCATCTCTAAAGGGATTCCCGGCTTCTTCAGGATACGTATCCCATTGAGTAACCATAAAAGGTTGAATTTCTAACTGTTTTTGGGGCTCAATATTCTTAAGCCCGTGCAGCTCCCCAAATTCACTTACCCAGCCAGGTGCTTCCCTGGGAATTCGATCCCAGACAGACCATTGGTTTTCTCGAAATATCATCCGAGCCACCTGCAAGCCCCATACTTGTTCATCTGCTTTTCCAAATTTGATCTGGCTCAGCGGAATTCGCATTTCAGCTGTCCAGCCTTCTTCATCAATGTTGGTATCTGTATACCAAATAGGATTCCAACTATCATCAGAATTATTCCCGTTATCAGAGATCAACTCATCTCCTTTCACGCCTGCCGCATTTCTCCTCGATAATCGGGCGTCGATCTCATCTGTATCTGATTCAAAGCAGCGAATTGCGACATATAAATTCTTTTGATCGTATAAGATCCGGAATTTAGACTGCTCATCAGGGGGAGTATTCTCATCCGGAAGCCATTCGATGAATTCTCCGGCCCATTCGGCATTCTCCCAGGCATCGTCGGTCAATAATCCATCAATAACCGGAGGTGTGGCATTCCCCACTGCCATAGCTGTATAAACTCTTGGCGGTGTAAGCTGAAGGCTATCCTGGGCTTTCAGATATATGGATGTAAAGAGAAAAAGTGTAAAGAAGGTTGCAGTGGCAACACGGTTAGTCAAGTTCATAGAAAATCTATTCCGGTCAAAAGTAAAAAAACCCCTATCCTTCGCATGGGTATTACGAATTTTTTAACATCGCATTTATGCATTAAAATACAAATCGGTAAGTTGCTTTTATCAAGAAAATATTCATGGGCTTAGAATCCCCAAACAAGGTGTTGTTAAGGCTCTCTGTTAGTCCTAATTGTGGATCCCCGCTTTCAGAAAGATCCTGGGACCAAACTAAATAGAGTTCGGATCCGGGAATGTATTCCCACCTTAAAACGAGATTGGATCGAAATTGAATAAATGAAAAATCGGGATCGCCAAATGTAAAATCGGTCACCCCATTCATATCCTGATCTACAGAATAAGTCCCATCGGCAAATTGGATCTGACCATCATTATAAGGGGTAATTCGATCTTCAAAAACCTCAGCCATTGGAGCACTTATGTACTTAAAATTAGAATACCTACCTCTGGAAATAAACGGTTGTCCCCAATACTGCAAAGTGAGGTTGGGGTTGATCGTATAATTGACCCGCAATGACATGCTAAAAGTTCGCTGATCGATCTTTCCGTTGAGGTAAAGAGGTTGGCCGTTTACCTCTTCAGTACTTACATATTGAAGTTTGTCCTGGTTAATGCTGATATTGGGCCATGCCGAAATACGAAGAGCGTTAATGGGTTGGTATGTGGCGCCAAATTCTATGCTGTATCTGGAATAGGAATTATCCAGACCTCGATTGCCATTGTGAAAGACTCCAAACCGGATCTTCTTCCTACTATCTGTATTGATCCCATTCCAAAAAGAGAATGACGGAGATTGTCGAAGGCGGGGGCCTCCCCTGAGCGCAAAATTATTGTAGCGAACCGGGCTGTAATTGAAGCCCATATTTCCAAACCAATTATTTTTAAAATTCGCCCAGGCATTGGTGTTGAATTGGAGTAAATTGTGATTCCCGCCATAATCCCAAGCTGTCCAATGGTTATAGTTAAGACCGAGCTGCCTGAATACATTATCGGGTTTAAGTGTCCTGTACCCTACCCAGGTATAATGCCGGATGTCATCTGCCTGGCGTTGAAAGCCAATATCATTCAGTTCCAGTTCCGGTGATCGCCAGGTACCTCCGGTCTCAAAACGCCAGTGTCCGTCTCCTATCTTTCCCAATTGTAAATTACCTCCTGTGCCTGTCAAAGAAGTCCGGGTAGGATCTACTTCCACATGGTCTGCGCCTTCCCTTTGGAATAAATGGGTAATAGACTGCTGGGTGTTGAGTATGGCCTCTTCGCTTCCCCTGACATGACTCCAGTTAATATTACCGCCAACGTACCAGACGCGATCTTTCCAATTGTGTTTGAAATCAAATCCTCCGGTATACGCTTGCTTGTGCAGAAAATCAAGACCCTCTGTTAAGTCACCTCGGTTCGTAGCTGTAAAGATCCCTCCAATATAAGAGTTACGATCATTAAAATCCTTTTGTAATCGACCGACAAAATAATTCGTGAGGGGTTCAACAAGTTCTTTACGTCTGTCGCCATTATTGTCAATTGAAGCAAATCGCCTGTCTGTTACACTTTCCAGGACACCAATAGACCAACCATCTTTAGTTTTGCCACTAAATCGTGCGGCACCCGCTAGGGGTGTATTTTCTGGTATATCTACGTATTCGCCTTCTGTGGTCGATGGGAATCCCTGAGGACGACGGCCCACTCTTCGCGAATAAAATACATTATCCGACCCAAAGGTATTTCCGGCATTTGAGCGCGAAACCCTAAAATCAAAGATGTTATTATTTTCTACAAAAAAGGGGCGTTGCTCTCTGAAAAATATTTGAAAGCCATCCAGGGCTATCGCAGAAGGATCTGCTTCCACCTGACCGAAGTCGGGATTGATCGTCAAGTCTAGTGTCAGGTCATTCGTAATACCAATTTTCGCATCCAATCCAGCTGAAAAATCTCCATTATTTCCATCCCGAAATGGATTTCCAGGCTCTGCTTCAAAGCTCTCTACTTTACCAACTGAGTACGGTTGTATTTCCAGCTGTTTTTGAGGCACCAGGCCTTTGAGTCCGTGGAGCTCACCAAATTCACTTACCCAACCCGGGGCATCCTGGGGAACCCGTTGCCAAAGGGAGCGTTCTTCTTCCCTGAAAAATCGTCTGGTAGATTGGAGTCCCCATATTTGGTTATCTGATTTACTGAATTTGATCTGACTAAGCGGAATACGCATTTCGGCTGTCCAGCCTTCTTCATCTACTTGCGACTTGGCATACCAAATTGGGTTCCAGCTGCTATCCCAATTATTCCCGTTGTTGGAAATAAGTTCATCTCCTTTTACACCAGCAGCAGTGACGGTGAAGGAAAACGCTGTGCGTTTGTCGTAATAACTATCAATATTGAATTCTATCCAATCTCCTTCGAAACCATCTCTTCGGGATAAACGTCGGATAATTTTGTCAGGTTCCCCATCAAGGCACCTCACACCTATGTACAGGTTTTTGGCATCATAGAGGATCTTAAATCGTGTCTGATAACTGGGTGGGGTATTTTCATCCGGTCTGTTCTCAATATATTCTGTAGTCCAATCTACTAAGTCCCATGCCTGGTCATTCAAACTACCATCTATAGCAGGTGCGGGGGTTGTTCCGATGGAGGCAGTTGTATATATCCTTTTCTGGACCACCTCTGTGGAATCTTGTGCATATGTGGCGGAAAGTGTAAAAACGGCAAGAAACAGAAATCTGCTCTTTAGGCACATATTACCGGTTGTTTGTTGATAGCTAAAAGACGACATAGAAAAGCAATCGTTACAGTTTTATCTGTTTATTTTTCGTTAAAGTTTTAAAAGTTACAACATCCGTATCCATTGACTCCATCAGCCATCCGGGCATTTTTTATTTTCATTCTATTTAATGAGAACCCCGATTTGCAATTCAACTTAATAATCGTACATTTGCAGCCCGTTTTGGAAAGAGTAATTTTTAATACTAAACGCGTACCCTGTGGATACACTGAGTTATAAAACAAAATCGGCCAACAGAAGCACTGTTTCAAAAGAATGGTTGTTGGTAGATGCTGAAGGCCAGCAATTAGGTCGTTTGGCCTCTAAAGTTGCCAAATTGTTACGAGGAAAACACAAGCCAGATTTTACTCCTCATGTGGATTGTGGAGATAATATCATTGTAGTCAATGCTGAGAAGATCCAGTTGAGTGGTAACAAATGGACTCAGAAGATCTATCAGCGCTATACCGGATATCCGGGAGGGCAACGTGAAAGAACTGCCCAGGAGCTTTTAGATAAAAAACCTGAAGCCTTGGTAGAAAAGGCAGTCAAGGGGATGTTGCCTAAGAATAAATTAGGCGCTGCGCTTTTCAGAAATCTTCGGGTATACACAGGAGTGGATCATGGGCAGGAGGCTCAGAAACCAAAAGAATTTGATTTAAATAGCTTTAAATAATGGATGTTATTCACAAAATAGGAAGGCGTAAAACAGCAGTTGCCCGGGTATATGTTTCTACGGGTAAAGGGAATTTTACGGTGAATAAGCGAACTCTGGAAGAATATTTCCCAACACCAACACTTCAGTACAAGGTTAGACAACCTTTCGCGCTAACTGATACGACAAACTCGTATGATGTAAAGGTGAATGTATATGGTGGAGGTGCAACAGGTCAGGCTGAAGCGGTCCGACTTGCGCTTTCAAGAGTGCTTTGTGAAATTAATGAAGAACATCGAGCGGCATTAAAGCCGGAGGGATTACTGACAAGGGATCCCAGAATGGTTGAGCGTAAAAAATACGGTCAGAAAAAAGCAAGAAAGAAATTCCAGTTCTCTAAACGATAATTGGATCTTTATATAAGTTCATTGAATTGTTCCATCACGGAACCCGATAAAATCCCGGCATCTTATAGTTCAGAAACCGGGTAATTAGTTTAGCATCTAAACAATGCAGGCTATTATCATTTGATAAGAACCACTGTGTTGTTGCTAAAAGTAAGAACGTAAACTATATTAAAAATGGCAAAAAAAGCAGAAGTAAAAGAACTCTTGGAGGCCGGCGTACATTTCGGTCACCTAACTCGTAAGTGGAATCCAAACATGGCTCCTTATATCTACATGGAGCGCAATGGGATTCACGTAATCAATTTATACAAGACAGCCGCCAAATTGGAGGAAGCTAAAGAAGCATTGAAGAAAATTGCAGCTTCTGGCAGAAAAATCCTTTTTGTGGCTACCAAGAAACAAGCCAAGGACATCGTTTCTGAAAAGGTATCCAATGTGAATATGCCTTATATCACAGAGAGATGGCCTGGTGGAATGCTGACCAATTTCGTGACTATCCGAAAAGCCGTCAAGAAAATGGCTTCGATCGATCGAATGAAGAAAGATGGAACCTTTAATACACTCTCTAAAAAGGAACGCTTACAGGTAGACCGGTTACGGGCTAAACTTGACAAGAACCTTGGATCTATTGCCGATATGACTCGCCTTCCAGGTGCTGTTTTCGTAGTAGATGTTATGAGGGAACATATTGCTGTTAGAGAGGCACAAAAATTAAATATTCCCATTTTCGCAATGGTGGATACAAATTGTGATCCCCGTTCAGTAAATTATGTGATCCCTTCTAATGACGATGCGTCTAAATCTATCCGATTGATCATGTCTGAAGTGACCGATGCTGTGGCCGAAGGCTTGGCAGAGCGCAAAGCAGACAAGTCGGGCGAAAAGGACATGGCTGAAGGTATGGCAGAACAGGCAAAAGCTCAGGAAAAAGCTGAAGCACCAGTAGAAAAGGCTCCGGTAGCCAAAGTAGCTCCGGAAGCTAAAGAGGCTCCTGCTAAAGAAGAGGTAAAACCTGAGCCTAAGGCCAAAGAGGAAGTTTTGGAGGAAAAGCCAGCAGCTAAGAAAGAAGAGAAGGCTCCCGCTAAAAAAGCCGAAAAAGCACCGGCCAAAAAAGCCTCTAAAAGTGAGAGTGATAATTTAACTAAGGTTGAGGGTATTGGACCTAAAGCGGCGGAAGCATTAACTGCTGCCGGAGTTGCTACTTTTGCTGATCTGGCGAAAGCAAAGCCAGAGGCAATTAAAAATATTCTTACCGAGGCGAGTTCTCGCATGGCTCATTTAGACCCTACAACCTGGCCAAAGCAAGCCAAAATGGCGGCCGATGGTAAATGGGATGAGCTTAAAGAATGGCAGGACAATGCCAAAGGTGGAGTTGAGAAATAAATAAGAGTAAGATCACTGAATAATAAGAAATAGAAATGACAAAGATCACTGCTGCAGAGGTAAATAAATTAAGAAAAACCACAGGGGCTGGAATGATGGATTGTAAAAATGCCCTGGTGGAAGCCGAAGGAGACTTCGATAAAGCCATTGAGATACTACGTAAAAAAGGTCAGAAAGTTGCTGCCAAACGTGCCGACAGGGATTCATCTGAAGGCGCTGCGATCGCTCTAGTCAATTGGAATCTTTATTACAAGCGAGCATAGATGGCTTTTCTGTTCAGGAAAAGTTACTAGAACAAACAGGTGTGATAGGTGAAAAGATCGAGATAGGTGCATTTGAAAAACTCGATGCTCCTTTCGTAGGTTCCTATATTCACGCTGGAAACAAGATCGCGACCCTGGTAGGTCTCTCTTCTCCGGTAGAAGGCGCTGCTAATGCTGCAAAAGACGTAGCCATGCAAGTTGCTGCTATGAATCCAGTAGCTCTTAATGAATCGGCAGTTGATCAGGAGACCATCAATAAGGAAATTGAGATCGCTAAGGATCAGCTTCGCCAGGAAGGAAAGCCGGAAGCTATGCTTGATAATATTGCCAAAGGGAAACTTAAGCGTTTCTTCAAAGACAATACCTTGGTTAACCAGGCTTTTATTAAGGATAGTAAACAGAGTGTTGATCAATACATAAAATCTGTGGATGACAATCTTGAAGTTACCGCCTTTGAGCGTGTTGCATTAGGATAAGTACTCCAAGCATCTAACTGAACCCTGCCGAATGGCGGGGTTTTTTTATGCCATAAAATAACAGGAGCCGCATTCCCCTGACCCTGAATGGCCTGATTTATTTTAGTATTTTTGCTTCCAGACGTATCAATTCATGCACTATAAAAGAATTCTATTAAAATTAAGCGGAGAAGCCCTTATGGGCTCTAAACAATATGGCATAGATCCGGATCGACTTTCCATGTATGCCGATGAGATCAAATCTGCTACAGAAAAAGGTATTGAAGTGGCCATAGTTATCGGCGGAGGTAATATATATAGAGGTTTGTCCGGGTCCAGCAATGGAATAGACCGGGTTCAAGGGGATCATATGGGTATGCTGGCAACCATCATTAACGGTCTCGCTTTGCAATCTGCGCTGGAAGTGAAAGGCCAGGATACACGCCTTCAAACTGCAATTAAGATCAATGAAGTGGCAGAGCCCTTTATTCGCAGACGGGCGATGCGTCATTTGGAAAAGGGACGTGTCGTAATTTTTGGAGGAGGGACAGGAAATCCTTATTTCACAACAGATTCTGCCGCAGTGCTTCGAGCGATAGAAATAGAAGCCGAGGTAATATTAAAAGGTACCCGTGTAGACGGAATTTATACTAGTGATCCGGAGAAAGATGCAACGGCTACAAAGTTTGATAGCATCAGCTTTAAAGATGTTCTGACCAAGGGACTTAAAGTGATGGACTCTACAGCCTTTACCTTAAGCCAGGAAAATAAGCTGCCAATAGTGGTATTTGATATGAATAAGCCCGGTAATCTGCTCAAAGTAATTTCCGGAGAAAATATTGGTACTGTTGTAAATCTGTGATATTTTGGTATACTTTATGATACCCGCTTATAAATATTGAATCATGGACGAAGAAGTAAAATTTATATTAGAGACCACAAGAGAAGGGATGGATGCTGCTATTGATCATCTGGAGAAAGCATTTATTAAAATTAGAGCTGGGAAAGCAAATCCTTCTATGCTATCTTCCGTAATGGTGGAATATTACGGTTCCCAAACCCCTTTGTCTCAAGTTTCAAATATTAATACCCCGGATGCCCGTACCATATCAGTGCAGCCCTGGGAGAAATCCTTACTACAGGAAATAGAAACTGCCATCATGCATGCTAACCTGGGTTTCAATCCAATGAACAATGGCGAAATGGTCATTATCAATGTGCCTCCTTTAACTGAAGAACGTCGTGTTGATTTGGTTAAGCAAGCACGGGCGGAAGCTGAAGAAGCCAAGATCAGTGTTCGAAGTGCCAGGCAGGAAGCAAATAAGGAAATTAAAATTTTAGACATTTCTGAAGATCGAGAAAAGAATGCAGAGATCGATATTCAAGAAATGACCGATACTTTCTCCAATAAAATTGATTCGTTACTGGAAGCCAAGGAAGCGGAGATCATGAAAGTCTAAGGCACTTCTTCATTGTAATACCATATTAAAATGGCAATGATCATGGCCACTGCGCAAATTACGATCAGGATCCTGTAAAGCAAGCGCGCTCGTCTTCGATACTTCTTATGTTCTGTGATCCCCACAACCATCTAAAGGTACTCAAACAAATAAAAGCCTCCTGTAACAAAGAATACCTTGTATTTTCTACCTTTGCGGCTGCAAGAACTTTATGGTAGCCAAACTCACATCCACTTTTTGGGCACGCGTTTCCCGCATCATTTTGCGAAATAGGATAGCTATATTATTGGGCATCCTGGTAGCGACTGTGTTACTTGCGCTGCAATGGGATAAAATGCGCCTATCTAATTCGGAGGCCAACTTATTGCCCGATGACCATCCGCTTAATCTGGAATATCAAAATTTTCTCAACCTGTTTGGTGAGGAGGGTAACGCAATAGTAATTGCCGTAAAAGACAGTGCGCTTTTTGAGCTATCCAATTTTGAACGCTGGAATACACTTAGCAAACAACTTGTAGCCTTCCCGGAGGTGTCTTTTGTTATCTCAATAGACAACTTACAAACCCTGGAAAAAGATCCGAAAGGAGAAGAGTTTGTCATGACCCCTTTTCTAAAATCACCTCCTTCCTCTCAGGAAGAAGTTGATGGCTTAATGAAACACCTTTTTGAAGAGATGCCGTTTTATAAGGATCTGCTTTTTAATGCCGAAACGGGTACTATCAGAACAGTTGCTTACTTAGATAAAGATATAATCAATACGACGGTTCGGAAGGATTTTATCTTGCAAGACCTTAATACCCTTGTAGATAATTTTGAGCAGGAAACCGGACTGGATGTGCGTGTTTCGGGAATGCCGTATATCCGAACTATGAATTCTCAGAACATACTGAGCGAGATAGGACTATTTATCGGAGCCGCACTGCTTGTTACTTCGCTGATCTTTTTCTTTTTCTTCCGAAGTTTTAGGGCAACTTTTATCTCTATGATCGTGGTGATCATTGGAGTGATGTGGGCACTTGGGCTATTGGGTCTTTTGCAATATGAGATCACAGTCCTAACAGCACTTATCCCTCCGTTGATCATTGTAATTGGAGTACCCAATTGCATCTTCCTGATCAATAAGTATCAACAGGAAGTGAAGAAGCATGGAAATCAGGCTAAGTCGCTTCAACGGGTGATCTCTAAAATTGGTAATGCAACGCTGATGACGAATGTGACTACAGCATCCGGATTCGCAACTTTTATCTTTACGGATAGTAAGCTTTTAAGTGAATTTGGAGCGGTTGCATCAATAAATATCCTTTGTATTTTCATCTTATCCCTATTGATCATTCCTATTCTCTACAGTTTTATGCCTTTGCCCAAATCGAAGCATTTAAAGCATTTGAACAAACGCTGGATAGACACATTTGTGAATTGGATGGAATTTGTGGTACGCGAAAAACGAATTTCCGTTTACGTGATCTCCATATTATTATTGGTCGTCAGTATCATAGGGATTTATCAAATTCGTATTTCCGGTAGCCCTATCGAGGATATGCCAAAAGGGGCAGCCTTCTTTGCGGATATTGAATTCTTTGACGAAGAATTCAATGGCATAATGCCCGTTGAAATCGTAGTGAATACCAAACGCAAGAATGGCGTGATGAAATTACCTACGCTAAGACGCATGGATCAATTAGGCGAAGTGATCCTAGAAACAGAAGAGCTCTCTCCACCGGTAAGTGTGGTGAATTTAGTTAAATACAGCAAGCAGGCATTTTACAATGGGATCCCGAAGTATTATCAAATACCCACCAATCAGGAGAACACCTTCATTATGAATATGGCCAGAAAATCCAGTGGCAATGCCGATCTTCTGCAAAACTTTACAGATAGTACGGGTCAGACGGCCCGCATTACGACCTTCCTGCAAGATGTAAAAACAGAGCGTATGGAAGCGATCGAAGAAAATCTTCTCTCTGAGATCAAAAAGATCTTCCCAGCAGAAAGGTATCAGGTCTATTTAACGGGTAAGGCTCTTTTATTTTTAAAGGGAACCAAATATCTGGTTAAGAATTTAGTGTTATCCCTCTCTTTGGCCATTGGATTGATCGCATTATTTATGGCCTACCTCTTCAGGTCCTTCAGAATGATCATTATTTCATTGATTCCCAATCTTTTACCACTGGTGGTCACCGCTGGAGTAATGGGATTTGCCGGAGTTCCGATCAAGCCTTCTACTATTTTGGTCTTTAGCGTGGCCTTTGGCATATCGGTGGATGATACCATTCATTTTCTGGCTAAATACCGCCAGGAACTGACTGAAAACAGATGGCGCATTAAGAAATCGGTATACGCAGCCCTAAGGGAAACCGGAGTGAGTATGTTCTATACTTCCATTGTCCTCTTTTTTGGGTTTTCCGTTTTTATAATATCAAGTTTTGGGGGTACTGTAGCCCTGGGGGCTTTGGTGTCTGCTACTTTATTATTTGCCATGTTGGCAAATCTTATTTTACTCCCATCCTTACTTCTATCCTTAGAAACGAGTATTGCCAATAAGGCTGTAATGAAAGAACCTCAGATCGATATTCTACCCAAAGAAGACGGGACAAGCCTCTAATTGATTTACGATATTCCTCATTTCTTTTAGGCCGGGGTAAATCTGATAATCCCTTCCAAAGACGTATCTTTGCGCTTTAAAATTTGAATTTTTAAGAGGTATGAAATCGTATCGGATCTCCACCCTGATTGAAGAATCTCCCCTTAACCAAAAAGTTGAAGTTAAAGGCTGGGTTAGGGCATTCAGGAGTAATCGTTTTGTTGCACTTAACGATGGTTCAACATTGAAGAATATTCAATGTGTTCTAGATTTTGAAAATTTTGACGACTCAATCCTTAAGCAAATAAATACTGGCGCTGCGCTTCAAATACAAGGAACCCTTGTTGAAAGTCAGGGACGTGGGCAGGCAGTCGAGATCCATGTGGATCAAATAGATGTAGTCGGACCTGCAGATCCTGACGAATATCCCATTCAACCCAAGAAGCACAGTATGGAATTCTTACGGGAACAAGCCCATTTGAGGATTCGTACAAATACATTTTCGGCAGTGATGAGAGTACGGTCTGCACTAGCTTTTGCGGTCCACCAGTATTTTAAGGATAATGGCTTTTATTACTTCCATGCCCCTATTATTACAGGGTCTGATGCCGAAGGTGCCGGTGAGATGTTCCGTGTGACTGCCTTAGATCCAAAATCGCCTCCCCTAACAGAATCCGGAGAAGTAGACTATAAACAGGATTTCTTTGGGAAAGAGACTAACCTTACCGTATCCGGCCAATTGGAGGCAGAAGCGTATGCCCTCGGACTAGGAAATGTCTATACGTTCGGACCAACTTTTCGCGCAGAAAATTCAAATACGTCCAGGCACCTGGCCGAATTTTGGATGATTGAACCGGAAATGGCCTTTTATGATCTGAACGATAATATGGATTTGGCAGAGGATTTTATTGTTCATATTATTCGGTACCTTATAGATAACTGCCAGGAAGACCTTGAATTTCTTGAAAAGCGACTTCTGGATGAGGAGAAACAAAAGCCACAGCAAGAGCGTAGTGCTATGCCTTTGATGGAGAAATTGCAATTTGTTGTGAGCAACGCTTTTAAGCGAGTTACCTATACAGAAGCTATAGATATTTTACGCAATAGCAAACCTAATAAGAAAGGGCGTTTTCAATTTCCAATAGACGAATGGGGCGTCGATCTACAAAGTGAACACGAACGTTATTTGGTTGAAAAGCATTTTAATTGTCCCGTGATCCTCTATGATTACCCGGCAAATATCAAAGCATTCTATATGCGGCTCAACGAAGATGGTAAGACGGTACGTGCCATGGATGTTTTGTTTCCAGGGATCGGCGAGATAGTAGGTGGCTCTCAACGGGAAGAGCGTCTAGACGTCCTCAAGGAGAAGATCGCCGAGTTAAATATTGATGAAAAAGAACTTTGGTGGTATTTGGATCTAAGGAAATTCGGCTCTGTCCCTCATAGTGGATTTGGACTCGGATTTGAACGTTTGGTCCAGTTTGCGACAGGTATGGGAAACATTCGGGATGTGATCCCATTTCCCAGAACACCTCAGAATGCCGAGTTTTAATCTCAAATACCGTAATTTTGGGTATCGTTAGATTTTCACCCCAACATGCTTAAGCAACACTTACAATTTAAACTATCACAGAAGCTTTCGCCACAGCAGATCCAGCTTATGAAGCTGATCCAGTTGCCGACCCAGGCTTTTGAACAAAGGCTTAAACAAGAATTGGAAGAGAATCCTGCCCTGGAAAGTGGTAAGGAAGAGGTCTCCGATCTTGATGACACTTTTGAGGATACCTATGAGAGCGATTCTGATACGGAATCCATCGACACAGATGATATTAATATCGATGAATATTTAAGTGACGATGAAGTTCCTGATTACCGCACAAGAGCAAACAATTACAGTGCAGATGACGAAGAAAAACAGATCCCGTATGCTGCTGGGATCTCCTTCAATCAGTACCTGATCACTCAACTAAATACCTTTCAGCTCGACGACAACCAGTGGGCCATTGCAGAATTTCTGGTAGGAAGTGTTGATGAGAGTGGGTATATACGAAGGCCTGTTGCGGATATTATGGACGATCTGGCTTTTACCCAAAATATCTACACTGAGGAAAAGCAGATAGAAGAAGTCCTTCAAATCGTTCAAAATCTCGATCCTCCTGGTGTAGGAGCGCGCAGTTTGGACGAATGCCTGATCCTGCAGTTAAGGCGTAAAGAAATAAACCCGGCAACAGATTTAGCCATTGATATATTAGAGCGTTCCTTCGATCAATTCACAAAGAAGCATTACAAGAAGCTATTACAGCGACATGATATTAATGAGGAGGAGTTGAAAGAAGCTATCTCTGAGATCGAAAAATTAAACCCGAAACCCGGGGGTTCCTATGCGGGAAGCAACAAGATCATTGAACACATTGTTCCTGACTTTTCTATTCGAATTGTGGAAGGAGAATTAGAGCTTTCGCTTAACGGGAGGAATGCACCTGAACTTCATGTTTCCAGGGAATATAGCAATATGCTGGCAGGCTATAAACAATCCAAGGATAAATCTAAATCGCAAAAAGATGCGGTGATGTTCATCAAGCAGAAATTAGATGCCGCCAAATGGTTTATCGATGCCATCAGGCAAAGACAGCAAACACTGTTTATTACGATGAATGCCATTATGCAATATCAGAAGGAGTACTTCTTGACTGGTGATGAAAGAAAACTACGCCCAATGATCTTGAAAGATATTGCAGATACCATTGATATGGACGTTTCAACAGTCAGCCGTGTGGCTAATAGTAAATATGTGGATACGCCTTATGGCACAAAACTCATTAAAGTCTTCTTTTCTGAGGCGATGAAAAATGTACAGGGAGAGGATGTTTCTACAAGAGAGATCAAAAAGATCCTTGAGCAGGTAATTCGGGAAGAAGAAAAGAAGAAACCCCTCACTGACGATAAATTAGCTGCGATTCTTAAAGAAAAAGGATATCCTATTGCCAGAAGGACAGTAGCTAAGTATCGCGAACAGTTGGGTATTCCCGTCGCCCGTTTACGCAAGCAGATCTGATGCGGCTATTTTTTCAAATCCTATCGTATCTCTTCCACCCAATATTAATTCCCGTTGCCGGTGTCATAGCTTACTTTATGATCACCCCAAAGTATAGTCCGCTTGAATTTCAAGGCGGCAATATTTTACCCATTTTTATATTAACGGTGATCATACCCATTCTAAGTTTTTTTATCCTGAGAAATATTGGGATTGTGCACTCATTTGGATTACCCAATATAAAGGAAAGGATGCTTCCGATGTTAATCCACCTGGTTCTATTGCTAATGATCTTATATCAAGTTATTCCCAATAATTATACAGCTGAGATCTACTTCTATTTTGTGGGTCTGGTTATCGCCAACCTCAGTGCTTTTTTACTGCTACTAATGAATTATAAGATCAGCCTACATATGTTGGGGTTAGGATGTCTACTGATGTTTCTGATCTGTTTGAGTATTCATTTTGAGATCAATATTACTATAGCTCTAAGCGGGACTGTATTGATTACCGGTTTGGTAGCCACCGCTCGTTTATACCTAAGGGCGCATTCCCGTATGGAAGTATTGATAGGGCTGTTTATCGGGACCATTTCACAGCTCCTTACTGTAACCTTCTGGTTATAGAATATAAAATATGATCCCCAATCGAAGGGGTTTCATGGTCAATGTATTCCCATCGCTTAAAGTAACATCGTCATTAAACAGGGGATTCAAGCTATAATACAGATGCAGGTTGAAGGTATTATAGCCAAAATTGAGCATCGCGCCATATTGAAAGCTTCGAAGATCATCATTACTGAACGAAACTTTCTCGTCTTGGGTGACCAGCTTCGATCTGCCACTAAAGACATACCCTAGTTTTATTCCAGGGTAGAACCTCCAGAATTTAAATTCTGTCGGGGTGGAATTCCGCCATCTGAATTCTATCGGAAATTCAACCGTATGAGTTTCTAATTTATTACGCTTTACGCCTTCTATCTCTGCCAGTGAGTCTTCATACCTTATGCCCGTATTTTCATTTGATACCAATAGGTTGCTGTAGTAAGAATTAGTAGCATATCCAACACCCAGGCCCAACGCAAAGGTGCGGGAACTATTCAGAGGGATATCCTTAATAAAGCCTGTTTGAATACCATAGGAAAGATTCTGTTGTTTTATGGCATCTGGTTTTTCCAGAAGTGCATTGTACGTAAGCCCGAAATAAAACTGATCCTCAAGATAAGCACTATCCTCCAACGCAGGTTCCTGCCCGTAAATCAGACTGCAAAAGGTTAAACACAGTAATCCCAACCAAGGTTTCATGATGCGTAAAGGTATAGTTAAAAGTAAATAAAAAAGCTTCAAAGAAATCTTTGAAGCTTTTAAAATATGATTAAAAATATATTACTTACTGAAGGTTTCTGAACGCATCACCCTCATAGGTAGTATAATTTATTTTTAAAGCATTTACTTTTCGTAATTCTTGTTTAATATCAGATATCAAGCCCATATTTGCACCTTTATCAACTTTCAAAGCAGTCGTTAGTACATTTTGCAGCTCCTGAGGTTTTTTAGCACGTTCCTGTAGAATAAAAGGCCCTACTTCGCTAACACTGGCAAACTTATCATTTAGCTGTATCTTAGGCTCTGAACCAAACACTTTCTGGTATTGCGAAGTGGGTTTCCCTACATAAACATATAGTACCCGATCTTTTTTCTCCAGTTTCTTGACTTCACTTGCATTAGGCAAAGTGTTCTGAACCATTAAGGAACTATCCTTCATTGTAGTTACCGTCATAAAAAAGAACAACAGCATGAAAACAATGTCCGGTAGAGATGCTGTAGAAACAGCAGGTAAATCTCCGTCTTTCTTTTTATTAAATTTTCCCATGTTTGTGCTTCGTTTCTTAGCCTAATTGGCCGTTGATGTTTGGGCTTCCGACAATTTCTGTGGAAACAATTCCTGAACTCTTCTCACCTTGTCCTTCAGTTCATCTCGAATCCGTGAAGGTGTTTCCGGATTTAGAAATTGTCCTTCCATTTCAGTAAAATCCCTACCGTACAATCGTTGTGCTTCCCTGTTTCGAAGATCATTGTATGCACCCACTAACTCATTTTGAACGGTGATATAGGTCCCATACTTTGTTTCGCGATCATTCTTTAAGGAAATAATTGCTTTAGTTGGACTATCAGAAGAAGAAGCATCTCTCCTCCCCTTACAATAGTTGCAGTAATCAGAAGTTCCCGAAGGTGATCCTCCATTATCCAAAAATGCCATTGCTTTTGCCCGAAGATCCTTTAATTGGGTTAATTCTTCTTCGACAAGTAATTGTCCATTCTTGTTAATATTCACTGTAAAGATGTTCTTCTGCTTGATCACCACATCTGTTTCTGGTGGTTCAAGCGGAGGTAGCATCCTATCCAGTCCGGCATCCGTTTCGATTGTTGTGGTCACCAGGAAAAAGATCAACAGGAGAAAGGCGATATCTGCCATGGATCCTGCATTCACTTCCGGTGGTCCTCCTCGTCTAGACATAATTCTTTATTTTACTTGTTAGTCATCTTGCGTAATCCGCCCCAGGCCATTGATCCAATTGCGATAACGACCAATAGGAAGAAAAGATTGAGTCCTGTGCCAATGTTTTTAATTGTGCTTTCAGTGGTGGCAACACCTCGGTTAGCCATTTCTTCAATACTTACATCAGACCCACTTGAGATAAGGTAGGATAATAAAACTACTGCAAGAAATGCGCCAATTACCAACAAGCTCTTTTTAAGGCTTTTTGGATTCGCAAAGAGGTTCTTTAATGTAAAGAACAAGCTGGCTAAAACGGCAACTGCAAGTAAAGCATACGTGAGCGTGAACATAATGTTCATAGGCCCGCTTTGAGCAGCTTCAGCCACCGGTACATCCCTACTGGGAAGTTGATACCACATTATAGCCGCAACAACTCCAACAACCGCGAGAACGATTTTTACTATTCTGTTCATAACTGTGGTTTAAGAGTTGAACTTATTTTTTGTGGTCTACCAGCATATCTATCAAAGAGATAGAAGAATCTTCCATATCATTTACGATACTATCGATCTTGGCAATAATATAGTTATAGAATATTTGTAAGATAATAGCCGTGATCAAACCGAATACTGTTGTCAAAAGTGCTACCTGAATATCTCCGGCAATTAAGGAGGCACTCAAGTTACCTACAGCACTAATTTTCTGGAAGGCCTGGATCATACCAATTACCGTTCCCATGAACCCAAGCATGGGAGCAATGGCGATAAAAAGAGAAAGCCAGGATACATTTTTTTCAAGTTGACCCATTTGAACGCCACCATATGCAACAACCGCTTTCTCAGCAGATTCTACACTTTCTCCGGCTCTATCCAAACCTTGATAATAAATAGATGCAACTGGGCCTTTAGTATTTCGACAAACTTCTTTTGCCGCTTCCACACCACCAGAGGCAAGTGCATCTTCAACTTGTTGCTTCAATTTAGACGTATTGGTGCTTGCCATATTAAGGTAAATAATTCGCTCAATGGCTACAGCTAATCCAAGGATCAAACATAATAGTACGATCCCCATGAATCCTGCACCCCCTTGAATGAATTGTTCTTTAAGTACTTGGGTAAAACCCTTACTGCTTTCTGCAGCAGCCTCATCTTGAAGCATAAGAGCAACAGTTGTGGCCATGCCAGAAGCGTTCGTCATGGCACTGGCTACACCTGTACCAAGAACAAAAATCCCAGCAGTGGCTAGGTTGGAGTTTAATTTTTTCATCACGTTCAGACTTTATTTTTTAGTTAGTAATAGATTCTAAAGATATAAAAAAATAGCAATTAGAAAATTTTTAATAATCGCAGAGAGGAAGGGATTCGAACCCTCGATACGCTTTTGGCGTATACACACTTTCCAGGCGTGCGCCTTCGACCACTCGGCCACCTCTCTATTACCGAATATCGGGCTGAGCAAGAAACAAAAAATATATGATACGATGAAATTTTATCTCCTAAAATAAGGCCATTTCGCCGCGAATAGGAGTTTCAAAACTCAATTTAAAATTAGACGCTTCTTCACCCTTTCCTAAGAGATACATCAATTTAGTGATCGCTGCTTCTGTAGTAATATCCTTTCCATTTATCAATGGCATCTTAAGCAAGGCATCACTGGTCTCATATCTCCCCATTAAAACACTGCCTCCTGAGCACTGTGTTACGTTAACTATGTGAATCCCCCTGTTTATTGCTGCCTGCAAGCCCTCTAATAACCAGGATTCCGTTGGTGCATTCCCTGCCCCGAATGTTTCTAATACAATTCCTTTTAGATCAGGCAACTCCAGGATACCTTTTACAACCGAAGGATGCATACCCGGAAAGATCTTGAGGATCGTTACTCGACTATCAAGTATCGTGTGCACTGCAAAAGGAGCTTTAGTAGCTGGTATTAAATTTTCTTCAAACACTTTTAAATGCACACCGGATTCTGCAAGAGGCGGATAATTCATTGAAGAAAATGCTTCAAAATGCTCGGCGTTAATCTTGGTTGTCCGATTTGCCCGGTACAATTTGTATTCGAAATACAAGCCAACTTCTCGAATCACAGGTACACCTTTAGTGTGCAGGGCAGCTAGCTGGACTGAAGTGATCAGATTCTCCTTAGCATCTGTGCGCAAATCGCCAATAGGTAGTTGCGATCCGGTAAAGATGACCGGTTTACTAAGATTTTCCAGCATAAAACTAAGCGCCGAAGCCGTATAGCTCATCGTATCACTTCCGTGAAGTATTACAAATCCATCGTACTCGTCGTAGTTTTTCTCAATACTAGAGGCAATGCTCTTCCAATGTTCTGTATTCATATTGGAAGAATCTATAGGCTGTTTAAATGAAATGCTGTCAATGCTACAGCCAAGGTGGTGCAATTCAGGAATGTGCTCTACGAGCTTCTCAAAATTAAAGGTCTTTAGGGTTCCGGTACTAAAATCCTTCACCATACCAATGGTTCCCCCGGTATAGATCATCATGATCTTTCGCTGACTCTTCATATCCCAAATATACGTTTAGAATTTTCTGTTGTCCGTGCCGCGATCTCTTCTTCAGGAATGTTGTAGATCTCACTCATTTTCTGCAATATATTAGCTAAATAAGCCGGTTCATTTCGCTTTCCTCTATAGGGTGTTGGAGCCAGATAGGGCGCATCTGTTTCAAGAACAATATGTTTGAGATCTATCCGACCAAGAAATTTATCCAATCCCCCATTTTTGAAAGTAACAACTCCTCCAATACCTAGCATCATATTGAGTCCGATTGCCGTTTGGGCCTGCTCATAGCTGCCGGTAAAACAGTGAAATATACCTCTCAATTTTTCATCTTCTTCTTCCTGTAATATTGGAATGATCTCGTCAAAAGAATCCCTGGAATGTATGACGATCGGCAGTTCGTATTCCTTAGCCATTTGGATCTGTCTTTTAAAAGCCAAACGTTGCTTTTTAATAAAGGTATCGTCCCAATATAAATCGATCCCTATTTCGCCAATAGCATAATACTTATATCGTTTTAGATTTTGAGCAACATGGGCTAATTCCTCTTCCATATTCTCTTTGACATGTGTAGGATGTAGTCCGGCCATGAGGTAAATATGATCGGGATATTCCCTTTGTAGTGACAACATAGAATCTGTGTAAGTAGAATCAATGGCAGGTAGAAAAAATCGATCAACACCTTTGTCAATTGCCCTTTGGACGACTTCGGATCGGTCATCATCAAAGGCTTCTACGTATAAGTGGTTGTGCGTATCCGTGATCTGCATGCAGCAAAAATAGGACTATCTTCGCCAAAATCATTAGTAATGGTCAAGCTTAAAAAACTATTAAAGAAAAAATCATATACAGCTACCAAGCTAACATTGACCAAAACTAATCACCTTGAGATCGAGGCTGAACTTAATGGGGTAAAAGGAATATTTATACTAGACACAGGAGCTTCTAATACCTGTGTCGGGGTTGACAAAGGAGATAAGTTTCATCTGGAGTTTACTGAGTCGGATGTAAAAGCCGCCGGCGCAGGTGCTACTGAAATGGACACATTCGTGTCAAGTAAAAATTCATTGACCATTAGTGCCTGGAAGACTAAAAAGCAGCAGATCGTTCTCTTTGATCTATCCCATGTAAATACTGCCCTTGAATTACATGATGCCAGTCCTGTTGACGGTATCATTGGTGCAGATGTGCTCAAAAAAGCAAAGGGGGTGATCGATTACAATACAACTACCCTGTACGTGCGTAAAAAAAGGTAGTTCACCGTAGATTTCGGCCAAACACATATTTTTTTTAGAAGTAAATTCAAGGTATTGTAATTTCAATGGTCATTAAATGAATGAATGGCCAACCGATGAGAATACTACTTAACAGGGGATTTGTTGTTCTGACTTACCTGATTTTGATAGGCTGTGTTGACGATGAACTCATTTTCCACCCCATAGCTGATCAGGAACAATTATTTAAAGAACGGATTACTGATCTTTTTGGTAATACAGAGTCGCTGGTCTTACCAGGAGAGCAGGAATTATCCAAGATCCCCGCAGATTTCAGGAACGAATTATCTTCTGATAAAATTATCTTAGGCCAGCTTCTCTTTCACGAGACGGGTCTGGCCTTAAATCCAAAAAACGAGATCGGCAGGGGAACCTATTCTTGTTCAAGTTGTCATATAGCGGCATCCGGCTTTCAAAGTGGAATGCAGCAAGGCATGGCTGAAGGGGGACTGGGCTTTGGATTTAGAGGAGAAAATCGGATCATGAATCCGGAATATCATCCTGATTCTGTTGATGTTCAGCCTATTAGAGTTCCAACGATCCTAAATGCAGCTTTCCAGCAAGTTGTTCTGTGGAATGGTCAGTTTGGAGCAAATGGTTTAAATACAGGTACGGAGGCTCATTGGACAGAAGGTACTCCAAAAGCCACCAATCATTTAGGATTTGATGGTTTGGAAACCCAGGCGATCGCCGGACTCGGAGTTCACAGGATGGTCATTGATACGGCAATGATCACAAATGGACCATATAAGCACCTATTTGACCGAGCTTTTCCAGATGCGCCAGAAAGTGATCGCTATTCCCTTTTGAATGCAGGACTTAGTATAGCCGCTTTCGTACGAACTGTTTTGGCCACAGAAGCCCCGTTCCAAAAAATGCTTCGAGGTGAATCGCATACAATGACCGAAGAAGAATTTAAAGGCGCATTTCTTTTTTACGGGAAAGCACAGTGTTACCAATGTCATTCCGGTCCGGGAATGAATGGAATGGATTTCCATGCCCTTGGAATGAATGACCTAAGTGGTACCCGGGTAATCGGCCAGGCAGATGAGGCTACTAAAAAAGGGAGAGGTGGTTTCACCAATAATGCCGCTGATGATTTTAAGTTCAAAACACCCCCTTTATATAATTTAAGGGATGTATCATTTTTCGGGCATGGCAGTAGTTTTACTTCCGTAAGGGAGGTGATAGAATATAAGAATTCGGGAACAGCACAAAATACTGAAGTGCCATCCGATCAACTGTCATCCTTATTTACGCCCTTGAATTTAAGCGATGAAGAAATTGATCAGTTAACATTGTTCATAGAAAATGCCCTTCATGATCCGGATTTAAATAGGTATGTGCCGGAAGCTACACCAATGGGGAATTGTTTTCCCAATGCCGATGCACAGTCGAAAATAGATCTGGGTTGCGAATAAAGCAATGAGAATATTACATTTCCAGTGCTTTCTTCATATTATTATCCATAAGGTGCTCCACAGGATCTTCCAGAGCCTCCTTTACGGCTACCAGGAATCCTACTGATTCTTTCCCGTCAATGATCCTGTGATCATAAGAGAGTGCCACAAACATAATTGGGGCGATTACAACTTTCCCGTCTATTGCTATAGGTCTTTCCACGATATTGTGCATCCCCAAAATAGCACTTTGAGGCGGGTTAATGATAGGCGTAGATAACATGGATCCAAATACGCCTCCATTAGTAATTGTAAAGGTACCCCCAGTCATTTCATCTACAGTGATCTGACCATCGCGAGCGCGAATTGCCAATCGTTTCACTTCCTCTTCGATCCCTTTGAAACTGAGTTCTTCTGCATTGCGGATCACAGGAACCATTAAACCCTTAGGCCCCGATACGGCAATGCTAATATCACAAAAGTCAAAAGTGATCATTTCCTTTCCGTCTATCATAGAATTCACAGACGGGTACATTTTCAAGGCACGAGTGACTGCTTTTGTGAAAAATGACATGAATCCGAGACTTACTCCATGCTTTTCCTTGAACTTCTCCTTGTATTGTTTACGGATATCAAAAATAGGCGTCATATCCACTTCGTTAAAAGTAGTAAGCATGGCCGTTTCATTCTTAACGGAAACGAGTCGCTCCGCAACCTTTCTTCTCAACATGGAAAGTTTCGTCCGGGTTTCTCCTCCACGATTGCTTCCTATAGCACTTCCCATGGATGGCACTGCTTTAACGGCATCCTCCTTGGTGATCCTGCCATCTCTTCCTGTACCAGTGACGGCCTCTGGTGCGATCCCTTTTTCGTCCATGATCTTTCTGGCAGCCGGCGATGCTGATCCTGTGGCATATGTAGTCCCATTTGAAGAAGCAGCTTGTTGTGTTTCCTGTGGTGCAGCTACACTTTCAACTATTTTTGACTCTTCTTTTGCAGCTGAACTCCCTTCGGGCTTTGGGGCACTGGTATCGATCAGACATACAACTTCACCTACAGCCACAGCATCGCCTTCTTCGGCCTTTAAGGTAATGGTGCCGCTATCCTCTGCTGGTAATTCGAGGGTAGCTTTATCCGAATCTACCTCAGCAATAGCCTGGTCTTTTTCTACATAATCCCCATCTTTTACGAGCCATTCAGCGATCTCCACTTCAGTGATCGACTCCCCGGGTGAAGGAACTTTCATTTCTAAAATCATGTTTTAGCGTTTAGGTGTTGATGCCCCTTTTGGGAGCTTACGTGTCATATTATCCTTGTTTTTGTCAAATACGTAATCGATGATCTGTTCGTGCCTGATCTTAGAGCGTACGCCGCTACCTGCTGCAGGCGAGGCGTAAATCCTTCTGGAAGCGACACGGAATTTACGAGCCGGTTCGAAGTGCATTAAGATATGGCTCCATGCGCCCATATTTCGTGGTTCTTCCTGCGCCCACACGATATCCTTGGCATGGTTATATTTCGTGAGGATGGCTTTGAGATGCTCTGAGGGAAGTGGAAATAATTGTTCAACCCGGACCAAAGCGACATCATCCCGTCCGTATTCTTCCCGACGTGCCAACAAGTCGTAGTAAAATTTACCTGTACAGAATACGAGTGTCTCAACTTTTTTGACATCCGCAGCATTGTCATCGATCACTTCCTGGAAATTCCCAGAAATCAACTCATCGACGGGAGAGACAGCCCGGGGATGCCGCAGTAAACTCTTGGGAGAAAAGACGATCAATGGTTTACGGTAATTCACTTTCATCTGTCTGCGCAGGACGTGGAAGAAATTTGCCGGAGTTGTACAATCCACTACGAACATATTATCTCTTGCACATAATTGCAGATAACGTTCCATTCGCGCCGAGGAATGTTCCGCTCCCTGCCCTTCATACCCATGGGGTAATAGCATAACGAGACCGTTCTGGGTTTTCCATTTGTCTTCAGCGGCGGAGATATATTGGTCGATCATGATTTGTGCTCCGTTACTAAAATCCCCGAATTGAGCCTCCCAGATCGTGAGGGTGTTAGGGCTGGCCATGGCATAACCATAATCGAATCCCACGACACCATATTCCGATAATAGCGAGTTGTAGATCTGAAACGATCCTTGTTTATCCGATACGCTCTGTAATAGAATGACCTCCTCTTCGCTATCTTCAACTTTGATCACTGAATGCCTGTGAGAAAAGGTACCACGCTCTACATCCTGACCCGATATCCGGACATCGAACCCTTCGTCCAGCAAACTACCATATGCAAGTAGCTCACCCATGGCCCAGTCCAGTTCCTGGGTTTCAAAGAACATCTTTTTTCGCCCACCGATCAACCGCTCGATCTTCCGTATGAATTTCTTGTCCGAAGGAAGTTCGGTAATGGCTTTGGCAATTCGATTGAGGTCTTTTTCTGCATAGCCAGTCTTCACCGGATCCATCATCTCCCATTCCCGAACATTTTTAAATCCACTCCATTCATCTGCCATAAATGGCGTGATGATCGTTTTCTCTTCCTTGCGGGAATCCATAAGTTCTTCTTCCAGGCTCGCCTTGTATCCAGTCTCTAATGTTTTGACATAATCCGCATTGATGACACCTTCCCTGATGAGCCGTTCTGCATAGATGTCCCGTGGATTTTTATGCTTTGCGATGGCTTTATAGAGAATCGGCTGGGTAAACCGGGGCTCGTCTCCTTCATTATGTCCATATTTTCGATACCCTAATAGATCCAGAAACACGTCCGTCTTAAAACGCATCCTGTATTCCAGGGCAAATAATGAGGCATGTACAACAGCTTCGACATCATCAGCATTGATGTGCAAGACCGGACACAAGGTAACCTTGCCTACATCTGTGCAATAGGTTGACGTCCTGCCATCGAGGTAGTTGGTGGTAAAACCGATCTGGTTGTTGACCACGATATGCACCGTACCATTGGTACGATAGCCATCAAGACCCGCCATCTGTACGACTTCGTACGCTATGCCCTGACCGGCAATGGCTGCATCGCCATGTACGATAATGGGTAGGACCTTTGAATAATCGTCAGCGTAGTGGGAGTCTTGTTTGGCTCTGCTGATCCCGGCTACAACCGAACCTACGGCCTCAAGGTGTGAAGGGTTAGGCGCGATGTTCATATTGATCTTATTCCCGTTATTCGTAATACGGGTAGAAGTCCACCCTAAATGGTACTTCACATCGCCGTCGAAGATCTCCTGCTCATAGTCCTTGCCATCAAATTCACTGAAAATATCCTTGGCCGATTTTCCGAAGATATTGGTCAGCACATTAAGTCGGCCCCTGTGTGCCATGCCCATAACAAATTGCTCAACACCCAGGGCAGAAGCGCGTTCCACCACGGCATCAATTGCAGGGATAAGGGATTCGTTCCCTTCCAAAGAGAATCGCTTCTGTCCCACATACTTTGTGTGTAGGAAGGTCTCGAAGGTCACCGCCTCATTTAATTTCTGAAGGATATGCTTTTTCTCATCCACACTGAACTGCGGGTGATTGTCATTTACATTGAGCCAGTCCTGAATATACTGGACCCGTTCCGGGTTGCGAATGTACATGTATTCGACCCCTATGGCATCACAATAAATATTTTGTAAGTGCACTAAGATCTGTCGTAGTGTTTTGGGGCCTATACCGATGATCTCACCGGCGCTAAATGTGGTGTCAAGATCGGCATCTGTTAAGCCGAAATTCTCAATGTCCAGCGTAGGAGTGTATTTACGTCGTTCGCGAACCGGATTTGTCTTGGTGAACAAATGACCCCTGCTGCGGTATCCATTGATTAGACGTACTACCTGAAATTCCTTGTGTACGGCTTCCGGAACTCCGAGTTGGGCAATAGCGGAATCTGAAGACCCAACAACCATTTGTTCGGCTACCTCTTCTATTGCGCTTTCCATTCCAAAATCAAATCCCTGGAAAAAAGCACGCCAACTTGGCTCTACACTGTCAGGGTCTGTAAGGTACTTGTCGTAAAGAGCTGCGAAATAGGCAGTGTGGGCCGTATTAAGAAATGAATATTTATCCATTTAATCCATTTAATTTCACTCGGAATATTCGCCTAAAATACAATAATAAATGCTTATTCGAAGTATCTTCGAAGGGAGAAAATAACCCAATAATTTACTTATATGGAAGCTATTAACCATAAATTCAGACTCCTTATCATATTATTGATATTGCCATTTTTGGCGATCGCACAAAATCAGGCTAATTCAGATTTCTGGCAGCGTGTCAACTTTGGAGGAGGGGTAGGATTAAATTTTGGTAATAATGCATTTAATATTGGTTTGTCTCCTTCTGCGATTTACAGGGCGAGCGATATCTATTCTGTCGGAGCCGGTCTCAACTTCAATTATTCCAAATTTGACGATGCGGAGCTTTCCGCATATGGGATCAGTTTTTTGAATTTTATTAACCCCATTCCGCAAATACAACTATCGGCAGAATTTGACCAAATGCGTATCAACCGAAACTTTGATAATATTCTAAACGCAGATGATAACTATTGGCTGCCGGCATTGCATTTAGGTGTTGGCTATGGCTCAAGGAATTTTGTATTCGGGATACGCTATGACGTCCTTTACGACGATAGGCGAAGCATCTATGCGGATCCATGGTCTCCCTTTGTACGTATCTATTTTTAGGGCTTGTAATTCGTCTTAAGCCAGACTTTTTGCCATTCGCGTTTTAGAACCATGAAAGCAATATGCTCTGCAATTTCCACTGCATCGTTCTCCTTGATATTGCGATAGGAATGCTCGGGTATGTCTATGATATACATCAGATTTAAAAAATCCGAAAACCTTTCTAATAAAAGGAAATAGATCTTTTCCTTGAGCAAGGCAAAGAAATCCTCCGGATCTATATGCAAAGGTGCATCCAGCGGAAAATAAGCCATATGAAAATCCTTATTGATCTGCCTGATCAATTTGGAGTACAACTGAACTGACGCTGCATATTGCAACAGCGAAAGACAATTGGAGAATTGCGGGACCTTGCTCATTCCCCTATTAAATTAATTACTTCTTATAAATAACACCTTCCTTCATGACGAAGTCGACATCCTTAAGGACATCTATGTTTTCAAGTGGATTACCTTTGACTGCAACAATATCAGCCAGGTACCCTTCTTTTATCTGACCAAGATTGCTATCCATACCTAACAACATTGCATTGGTCATGGTTGCTGCGCGCAAAGCTTCGATCGCAGGCATTCCTGCTTCTACCATATAGACAAATTCATCTGCGTTTTCGCCATGTGGAAATACCCCGGCATCTGTACCAAATGCAATAGGTACGCCTCTTTTGTAAGCTTTAGCAAATGTATCCTGTATGATCGGTCCTATTTCTCGTGCTTTTTTGGCAACAACCTCAGGAAAATACCCTGGCTTTTTTGCGTTTTCAGCTACTTTTTTTCCGGCAGAAATAGTAGGGACCATATAGGTGTCATACTGTTTCATAAGATCCATGGTCTCTTCACTCATAAAGGTTCCGTGCTCAATCGTTTTAATGCCACCTTTCACAGCCCGTTGCATTCCCTCGTCTCCATGCGCATGTGCTGCAGTCAGCATGCCATAATCTTTGGCAGTATCAGTAATAGCTTTAATTTCTTCGATCGTGAATTGAGGATTTCTTCCACTTTTTGCCACACTTAATACACCGCCTGTTGCCGTGATCTTTATACAATCCGATCCATCTTTATAACGTTGACGCACTGCCTTCTTACCATCTTCAGGAGAATTTACCACGCCCTCTTTTGGGCCCGGATCACCCATCCATACCTTTTTATGTCCGTTAGTTGGGTCTGCATGACCGCCTGTTGTGGCCAGGGATTTGCCAGCAGTGAAAATTCGCGGCCCTTTTACGTAGCCTTTGTTAATAGCATTACGCAGTGCAATATTCACTCCGCTTCCTCCAAGATCCCGTACCGTAGTAAAACCAGCAAGTAATGTGTTCTCCGCATAAATGGTTGAACGCAGGGCTACATCTGCTTCATTCAATGTAAATGATTCTATATATCTGGTCGGACTGGATTGCCCTTCAATATGGACATGCATATCGATAAATCCCGGGAGTATGGTCTTGTCCTTCAGATCGACTACAGTTGCCCCCTCAACTGCCTCCACAAAGCCGTCCTGAATTGCCGTAATGGTTTTACCACTTATTATTATGGTTTTCTGATTTAATTTCTTTCCGGATTCGACATCCAGGATGGCTCCACAGTGCAAGTAAGTCTCCTGAGCGTTCAGAGTAATCATGCATAGGGCACAAAGCGTTATAAGTATTGATCTCATTTGTAATGGTTTATATTTTTCTGATCTTTTGTTCCCATTTCCAGGCATCCCGCATGGCTTCATCCAGGTTCATTTCGGCTTTCCAACTCAGCACTTCATTTGCCTTAGTTGTATCGGCATAAGCACTTATCACATCGCCCGGTCTTCTATCAACGATCTTGTATTTTAATTTTTTTCCTGAAACACGTTCAAAACTTTGAATTACTTCCAAAACAGAATTTCCGGCACCTGTTCCGATATTAAATACTTCGTAATTCTCTTTTTGTTTTGATTCTATCAATCTTTGCAAAGCAACAACATGCGCCTTGGCTAAATCTACGACATGTATATAATCTCTTATGCAAGTTCCATCCGAAGTAGGATAGTCATTCCCAAAGACAGAGAGTTCTTCCCTTAAACCAGCAGCAGTTTGTGTGATAAAAGGCACCAGATTGGCAGGAACACCTAAAGGTAATTCTCCCAAATTGATGCTGGGATGTGCTCCAATGGGGTTAAAGTATCGCAGGGATATGGCATGCAGTTCTGGAGCAATCCGACATGTATCTCGGATGATCTCCTCACCTATTTGCTTGGTATTCCCATAGGGCGATTCAGCAGGCTTCACTTTGGAATGTTCTGTAATAGGCAGCACATCTGCCTGGCCGTATACCGTGCAAGAACTACTAAAAATGAAGTTCTGCTTATTTAAGCCCGAAAGAAATTGAAGAATATAGACAAGGGTCCCCAAATTGTTTTCGTAGTAGAGCAATGGTTTCTCAACGCTCTCACCAACGGCCTTAGAAGCTGCGAAATGGATAACTCCTGTCAGATCAGGATGCTCATTAAAAAATGAGCGCACCTTATCTTTTTCTCTTAGGTCCATTTTGTAAAAAAGGGGTTCCTTTCCAGTTATAGCTTCTATTCCTTTCAGTACTTCTTCAGAAGCATTGGAACAGTCATCAATTATGACTACTTCAAAACCTGCTTGCTGTAGCTCTACGGTTGTATGAGAACCTATAAAGCCTAGTCCTCCCGTAACTAAAATTTTCATTTGTTATGTTAAAAAGTTTCTAAGGGTATCAGATATAAAAATCAATTGCTCCTCATCCAATTCGGTATGCATGGGCAAAGAGATAACTTCTTCAACCAATCTGTTCGTTACCGGAAAATCCGCTTCCTTGTATCGTTCATCTAAATAAGCCTTTTGACGATGAAGGGGTACAGGATAGTAAATACCAAAAGGAATGTCATTTTCTTTCAAATGTGCAGCCAGATCATCGCGGTTGCCATTGGTAATTTTGAGTGTATATTGATGAAAGACATGACAATCACATGACTCGCAAACTTCTTCACAACCACTGACCATTTTTGGGACGACTATAGCTTCGATCCCTTTAAATTTTTCTGAGTAAAATCGTGCAGCTTGACGCCTTTTATCGCAATAGGAATCTAAATGAGGTAATTTGGCTTGAAGAACCGCAGCCTGCAGGGAATCCAACCTTGAATTAACACCGATCACGTCGTGGTAATAACGTCTGTACATTCCGTGATTAACGATCCCTCTTATATAATGGGCCAACTCATCATTATCAGTAAACAATGCTCCACCATCTCCATAACAACCTAAATTTTTGGATGGGAAAAATGAGGTGGAACCCACATGACCTATGGTCCCTGCTTTTTTCTTTTCCCCATTGGCAAAAGTATAGGTCGCACCTATGGCTTGTGCATTGTCTTCAATGACATACAAATTATACTTTTTAGCAATTTCCATGATACGCTCCATATTCGCACACTGACCAAAGAGATGGACAGGTACAATTGCCTTCGTTTTTGGAGTGATAGCCCGCTCAATTGCATCCGGATCGATGTTGAAAGTATCTTCTTCTACGTCTACTAAAACCGGTGTCAGTTTCAAAAGTCCTATGACCTCCACTGTTGCTGCAAAAGTGAAATCAGCCGTGATCACTTCATCACCTGGCTGTAAATTCAATCCCATCATGGCAATTTGTAGTGCATCTGTGCCATTAGCACATGGGATCACGTGTTTTACTCCTAAATACTGTTCAAGTGAAGCCTGAAATTCATGGACTTTCGGCCCATTGATGAAGGTAGCTGATTGCAGGATAGTATCTATGGATGCATTAACCTCCTCCTTGATATCCTCATACTGACGGATAAGGTCTACCATTTGAATTTTCCGCATATAACAAGCTTATTGAACAATATTACAAAAAAAGCCCCCCCTCAACAATCATTTATTTAAAGAAGTGTAATTTAGCTCGAAACCAAAGCAGGCAGTGTTATTTTTCTATAAAATCGGCATTCAGATCAGCACTGTTTTTATCAGAGTTGCTGCCCTATTTAATGTAAAGATCAGGCAATTTATAAAAGGCCAAAATGGCCTTTTTGAAACTCTTCAAAATTCATTGGATCCGGCTAAACCTGTGATTTGGATGCATACGGCTTCCCTGGGAGAATATGAACAGGGTCTTCCTCTCTTATCACAATTAAAAAATGAATATTCGGGATATCAAGTATTACTGACTTTCTTTTCGCCCTCCGGATACGAGGTGAAGAAGGATAGCAGTCCGGCAGATATTGTTAGTTACCTACCCCTGGATACGTCATCAAACGTTAAACGGTTTTTGGACCTAGTTAACCCTCGAATAGCCCTCTTTATAAAATATGAGGTTTGGCCGAATTTCTTCAAAGAAATTGAAAATCGGCATATCCCACTCTTTCTAATTTCTGCCCGTTTTAAAACTGATCAGATTTATTTCAAGTGGTATGGTGGGATGATGAAAACGGCACTGAAACGGGTCGATCATTTCTTTGTTCAGGATGAACGATCTATTACTCTTTTGAAAAAAATTGGTGTTGATCAAATTACACTTAGCGGAGATACACGATTTGATCGGGTAAGTGCTATTGCACGGAGAGATAATGAACTTCTATTTATGAGAAGGTTCAAAGAAGGCCGCTTTTGTTTTGTTGCCGGCAGTACCTGGCCCCAGGATGAAGATCTTATCGTGAAATACATTGACCAGGCATCTGATTCCATGAAGTTTGTACTAGTACCTCATGATATTGATCCGGATTCCTGTGATGATCTGGTCAAAAGGATACGTAAGAAAGCCATAAAATTCAGTAACATGATCCTGGAGGAAATTGAAGATTATCAGGTATTGATTATTGATAAGATAGGCCTCCTTACCAAAATTTATAGCTATGCTGATCTGGCTTATGTCGGCGGGGGTTTTGCTACCGGGCTACACAATACTCTTGAACCCGCAGTTTTTGGAATTCCAATAATAATCGGACCTAAATACCAGGGATTTAAGGAAGCTGAAGATATGGTCGCCCTAGGTGGAATTAATACAATTAAGCGTTTTGAAGAGCTCAAAAACTGGACTGATCTCTACTACTCCAATGGTGAAGTGCGACAACAAGCGGGATTTGTCAATGAATCCTATGTCAAGAAAAATCAAGGGGCCAGCGTCCGTATTATGGAGCACTTACGTACATTACTTTAGAATAATGTAAGCCATTGTAAGAATGCCCCGAATTATCACCATGTTGCTGGCAGCGATCTTGTTGTCAGGATGCAAACAAATTTTTGACAGGAATGAGACAGGAGAAGATGAACCTGCCATTTCTTCACCTTCAGAACAAAGGACGGATAGCTTGAGATTAAACCCGGCAAAGCGGGAACCTGTGAAAACTCCTTCTGATCGACGCAAAAAAAATCGGGATACACTTCTTCCAGTACAGACTTAAAGTTCTTTCTAAGCGGTGTTATTTTTTTAGTAGATTTACTGAAACCCGCGACTTCATGGACAAAAAGATCTTAGGCATTTCAATTACGGCCGCCTTGGCTGGTTTTTTATTTGGATTTGATACAATAGTTATAAGCGGAGCTAATCTTCCGATCAAGGAACTTTGGAATACGTCGCCTTGGTTTCACGGAACTTTTATCATGTCCATGGCCCTATGGGGTACCGTAGTGGGCTCCATTTTTGGTGGGATCCCATGTGATAAATTTGGCAGAAAGAAAACACTCTTCTGGATTGGGGTGCTATACTTCATCTCTGCCCTGGGGTCTTCCGTGTCCCCTGACCCATATACATTTTCATTTTTTAGATTTATTGGGGGGCTAGGAGTAGGCGCATCATCTGTGGCTGCGCCCATTTACATTTCTGAGATTTCCTCATCCAAATATCGCGGTCGACTCACAGCTATGTATCAGTTCAATATTGTGTTCGGGATTTTTCTTGCCTTCATCTCCAATTATTTATTGAAAGGATTCGATGGGGCAAATGACTGGCGATGGATGTTGGGTGTAGAGGCCATCCCTGCGTTGATTTACACCTTGTTAGTTATAAGAATTCCCAATAGCCCCAGGTGGCTTGTTACCAGAAAAAATGATGAGGAGAAAGCTTTAAAAACGTTGGAGTTCTTATCCTCCAAAGAACATGCTATTGAAAAACTAAAAGAAATTAAGGACGCTATGGCTGCTTCTCTAAGCACTGAAAGACTATTTTCCAAAGCGTATAGCAAGCCCTTGATGCTAGCGTTTTTGCTCGCGTTTTTTAATCAGCTTTCAGGGATCAATTTTGTCCTTTATTACGCCCCTGAAATATTAGAACGCGCGGGACTGGCAGCCAAGGAATCATTGTTTAATTCCATCTCCATTGGCATCGTAAATCTGATATTCACATTGGTCGGTATTAGATTGATCGATCAACTGGGCAGAAAACAACTAATGAAGATCGGATCTATTGGATATATCCTCAGCCTGGGACTTGTGGCTTGGTGTTTCTACAGCGGTGCAAGTTCTACCTTATTATTGATATTTATTCTAGTATTCATAGCCTCTCATGCTATTGGGCAAGGTGCCGTGATCTGGGTATTTATATCCGAGATCTTTCCGAATAAAGTTAGAGCGTACGGCCAATCATGGGGAACTGGCACTCATTGGGTATTTGCAGCACTGATCACCCTGGTTACCCCTATATTCCTGGATGCAGAGAAGGGTATTTTCCGAGACAATCCCTGGCCTATTTTCATGTTCTTTTC
>CAMYJF010000018.1 GCA_947258555.1 uncultured Eudoraea sp.
CTAGATAATCCAGTATTCCACTGGTAGCTCCTATTTGTGCATGATCCGGCCCGGCAGGTGTCAGCATGCTGCGTGTAATTCCTTCTTTGAAGAAATGAGATTGGTTTTCCATTTTCAGGATCAGCTCTTTATCCACATACATCAACCCCAAATGAGGTCCATATGTTTTATAAAGTGAAAAGAGGTAAATATCTGCCCCCAGTGTTTTGAGATTCGGGAATCCATGAGGGGCGTATGCCACGCCATCTACCATGCAGAGGGCTCCATGGGCATGGGCCATCTCACTAATTTCCTTTACAGGATTTATATGGCCGATAACGTTCGAACAATGAGGAAAGGCCACCATCCGTGTCTTGTCGGAAAACAGATCTTTCAATTCCTCTGTATGCAGTAATCCTGTTTCTGCATTTACATGCCATTCAATTATCGTAATCCCACGGGTTGCCAATCTTCTCCAGGCTCCCGCATTGGCTTCGTGATCCTGACAGGAAACTATGATCTCGTCTCCATCCTTCCACATCGGTCGCATGGCATTTGCCAATACATATACATTCTGAGTGGTGGAAGGCCCGAAATGAATTTCTTCCGCATCAACATTCAGGTAGTCAGCCATTCGCTCATAGGAAGTATCCATCATTTCCCCGGCTATTTTGGAGGCGGGATATGGGTAATAAGGCTGCACTTTGTTTTTTGTATAAAAACTGGTCAATTTATCAAGAAACTGTATGCAGGGATAGGACCCACCGGCATTTTCAAAAAATGCCCAGCCCTGGAGGCTAGGTTCTGAAAAAGCAGGAAATTGATTGCGTATATAATTTAGATCAAGCTTCATTAGAAAGAATTTTTAAATGCCATTAATCAAATCAGATAAGTAGCCCTTAACCCAACACTGTTGTTAACGCCCGATTAAATAAAATAATTCGGTTTCTTCCAATGTCCCTGTACTGATCCGTGCCCAATCTAATTTGGGTGGAAAGGGTCTGCCAATAAGTACCCCTTCATCCCTCATGGCTGGAATGAGCTCATGGATGGAACGTCCGGATCTAAAGAATATAAAGTTAGTATGCGACTTGATATATGGTAGACTTAATTCCTCTAATGTGTTGTAAATTAATTTTTTAGACTTTGTGTTTTGAAGTAAACTATAGGTATAGAACTCGTCATCTCTCAGTGCTTCCTTAGCCGCCTCTATAGCCAGGACATTAGACATGGCCATAATGGCATTCTTTAAGCGGGTGGCGATATCCGGTCTGGCTATCAAATAACCAATCCGTAATCCGGCCAGGCCATAAACTTTGGAAAAGGTTTTAGAGACTACGACATTCTTGCCTTCTTTAACCAGCGTGATCATAGACGGATAGTCGGGTTCCATGATAAAGTCGTAATACGCCTCGTCACTAAAAATGACAGTATCTTTTTCATAGGTATTGCAGAAATCGATCAAATCAGTACTATCTAATAAGGTGCCGGTTGGATTGTTAGGGTTACAAATAAAGACGAGTCCGGTGTTGGCATTGATCTTGGCACCCATAGCCTCCAGATCATGGTGCATGGTCTCATTTAAGGGGACACGGTGCACTTTACTTCCAAAGTTTTCTGCATAGCGCAGGAGCGCCTGGAAGGTAGGATCTGCTGCGACCACTTCCTTCTCTTGAAGTCCGAATACCAGCCCACAAGCTTTTAATCCCTCCGTAGAGCCACCGGTAACAACTACATGATCTCTGCTCACACCTTCCTTTTCAGCGATCATGGTAACTAGTCCCCTTAAATATTCAAACGGATAACGGCAGGCATTATCGAAATTGTTCTTGATCACCTCCCTGACACGAGTTGAAGGTCCGTATGGATTTTCGTTAGAGCTCAGTTTTATTGGGCCGGAGGAAGATATGTGCCTGGGGATCGCTGTTTCTGCAAGTGCAGGTAATCCACCTAGTACGGCGAAACCGCCACCTAATCCTACTGTGCGTAACCAGTTTCGTCTGTCGATCGTATTCATGTTTTGTGTTTTGCTAAAAGGTACTAAAAATGTGAACTTCCCGTAGTTTTTTGGATGTGTATTCTCATAAAAAGTAGGGGAGTTGTAATCGAAATAAAGGAAAATTCCCTTAATTTAACCCCATGTTATTCCTGTAATTGCAGATGCGCGAACGACAAATACCATAAAGTCCTCCCTATTTAAGTAACCACAGCTTGCATGAAACAAGATCCTAATAATTATTGGGAACAACTTGAACGATTAGAGAAACTCATCAGAGCCGCAGAATTTAAGGCTGGTGTCATCTTTTCCTTCCACAGTTTGATCATTGGGTTATTATTTGAACGCCTCGAGTCTATCCGACCAGTCCTTGTGGAAAGTATGCTCCTTATGGTCACAGGCGGGGTTTGGCTCATGTTCGTTTTGATCTCGGTATATCACTGTTTCAAATGTTTCAGGCCGCAAATTGAAATGAAATACGATAGTAATGTGCTTTTTTTCAGAGATGCTGTTCATGCATTTGGGGATATAGACGAATATGGCGATAAGATTATCGAGATTTTTGGGAAAGAAGAAGATTTCTACCGACAATTAGCAGAACAGATCCATGCCGAGTGTAAGATCATTGATCAAAAATTTATAAGCGTAAACAGCGCAATCAAATATTTTGGAATTAGTTGCGCATTAATCCTGATGATCGGGATAATCTCGATTGTACAAATGTTTTTTTTGTAATACAAATGAAAGGGTATATCAAACTAAGGCGAGAGATTAACAAGATCCTTAAGACCAGATTACCGAATAAATTATATTACCACGCACTACACCATACAGATGATGTGTTAAAAGTGTGCAATGAATATATACGTCGTGAGAAGATAAAATCCAAAGACGCTAAATTGCTAAGAATAGGCGCCTTGTTACACGATATAGGCTTTACTGAAACCTATGATAACCACGAAGCCAAGGGTCAGGATATTGCCCAGGAATTAATGGGGAATTTAGGTTTCTCACAAAAGGATATCGATGTGGTAAAAGGCCTTATATGGGCCACAAAGATCCCCCAATCTCCGAAAAACAAATTAGAAAAGATCATCTGTGATGCGGATCTGGATTATCTCGGAAGGAGGGACTTTTATAAGATCAGTGATCAATTATTTAAAGAATTAAAATTACGTGGGTTATTAGGCAATAAAAAAGAGTGGAACCAGATACAGATAAATTTTCTTGAGGGCCACTCTTACCATACAAAGTTTGCTATTAGAAAGAGACAGCCTGTAAAAGAAAAGCGAATCGCCGAACTATACGATACGCTTTAGGTTTTAATTGCCGCAAAAGACTTCTTAGCGGTTGATCTTGAAATTATCGAGATTGATATCATCCAACCCAACATCATCAAACGGGTATTCGAGCTGGTCCTGAATATTGTACAGGGTGATCAGGATGAATTCCGTGAGCAATACAATGAAATATGCGATAAGCGGACTGTGGTTCAGCCCGATGATATCAATAATACTAGGGGCATAGATCACAGGAAAGATGTAAATGAAGACTTTGCAATATGCTTTAAGACTTATGGGTGTCCTGTGAATATTAATGGCATGCAGGTTTTCAATAGATTCATGTAAGTCCTTCATAAATCGGAATACCCGATCACTTAATTTCTTATTGATATCCTGGGATCGTATCAGCATAAAACGCTGAACATTGTTTATGATATCATCCAGATCTTCGGTTGATTCATTATTGCTTTTCAAATGTTCCATGGTCTTGTCACTGATCTCATGGATGATATTGGTCATCTCGTCCTTACTTTCATCAGACAGCTCCCGGTTGATCATGATAAAATAGTGCACTGTTTTTAAGGCACTCCTGAACTTGCTCAGGTGTTCAAGTGCCTTTTCCCTTCTTCTGAAAGAGCCACGAATAGAAAAAACAAGTGGAAATACGATAGCTATGCTTAATAAGGTGAGGTCAATTCGATACGAAATATTTAAGGCAAAAGATATGAAGGTAACCACAATGGAAATTGCGATGACGATAAACGTCCGGTGATTTACTATGCCAAAGTATTGCTTGATGGTTGCTGGTTTTGATTTTGAAGTTAATTTTGTATCTTCAACGCATTAAAGCTAATGACATTATTGTGAAAAACAAATTAATACTTAGCTTCCCCCTCATACTTTTTATCTTTTCCAGCGGCTTATTAATGGGCCAAACAGAGACGGATATTGATAAGGAAGTTACTCCTTTATTTACTTCCACGGAACCCCTTAACATCAAATTATCATTTTCTAATAAGGAGATGAAGAATAAGACCAATGATTCTACCTATCTCGATAATTACATGGGGTTTCAAAAGGCAGATGGCACCTGGGATTCTATTGCCGTAAAATTGCGTGCAAGAGGAAACTACAGACGAAAGAACTGTTATTTTCCACCTGTAAAGGTCAAGATCAAAAAGAGTGTAGCAGCCGGAACTATTTTTGAGGGTAACAAGAAATTGAAATTGGTGCTGCCTTGTTTGCTGCAAAAACAAGGTGATGATAAAGTATTATGTGAATTACTGGCATACCGAATTTATGAGTTGCTATCTCCCTATCACTATAAAACCCGTCGCCTAAATATTCAAATGGCAGAGCAGCGAGGTAAGAAGATCAAGGAACACTCAGTGGAAGGCTTCTTAATAGAAGATATAGACCTGGTAGCAAAACGACATGAAGGTAATGTCTATAAGCGCAAAGTCCATCCTTTACAGCAAGATCACAAAAGTTCTATCCAGAACGATTACTTCCAGTTCTTGATCGGTAACACAGATTTTTCTTCGGCCTATCAGCACAATGAAAAGATCCTTTTTGTTAACAAGGTCTCTTTACCCGTGCCTTATGACTTTGATATGTCCGGACTGGTAGATGCGAGCTATGCAGTGGTTTCTCAAATAGGCGATCAAAAACTGAGCAATGAAAGTGTAACGGAAAGGGTATTCCGGGGATTTAAGCGCGATCCGGCCACCTATGAGGCGGTACGCCAGGATTTTATTGCCCAAAAGGATGCAATAATCGCCACAGTAGATGCCCTTGAAAGCAGCTTTGTCCACCCTAATGAATTTAAGCGGGTACGCACTTATATCCAAGAGTTTTATACAATTCTTCAAAACGACAAGTCTTTTCAGCGAGAAGTAATGGCGCAAGCGAGAATTAAATAAGGTTTGACTTTCCCCCAACGGAATAGAAAACAATCAATATTAATTCTTTAATACCAATCATTATGAGAAATATAATCATTATGGTGGCTGCCCTGCTTTGCTTTACAGTCACCTTTGGTCAGGCTGTTCAATATGTGCAATATCGCCAGGTACCACTAGACAAACAAGCTGAATTCGTTGAAAAAGAAACCAAGTATTGGGCCAAGGTTGCCAAAGCGGCAATTGACAAAGGCCTGATGGAACATTGGTCCCTTTGGAGAAAGATCGGCGTTACCAGCATGGATGGACCCAACTACGCTTTTGTAAATCGGTTTGCCAGTTTGGAAAGTATCGATCAGGAGGCGATCTGGTCCGATGAGAATGTAGCAGCTATGGGTGCAAACCCGGCTGATGTGGAAACTCAGTCATTCGCCCCGACCTTTATGGATTATTGGTTCCAGATAGAGGCTGTCGTGCCTGGGAATTCTAAATATGTCATAGTGAATTATGCCATGCCCGATAACCGCGGGGCCTTTATTGAAGAAAATAAAGCATTGTGGATGCCCATGCATAAGAAGAACGTAGAAGCCGGTAATTTAGGCATGAGTTCATGGGCAACCATGTCTGTCATCTATCCAAGGGGTAATAATGCACGCTTTTCTGTTGCAACCGTTGACGGTTTTAATAGTATGAAAGATGCGATGAATTATCTCAGCTATCAACCCAATACAGAGTTCGGTGCAGATTTCGAAGCAGTAGTTGCCCAATCAAAGATGGGTGAGATCAATCCGGATGGATTTAACTACAGTATTCTCTACGAACTTGTTCATAGCGTAGATAAAGAAGAATAATCCTTACTAACCAAAAAAAATGGGAAAACCCCCTGACGATAAATGTCAGGGGGTTTTTTATGCCTTAGGGGGCGACCCAATTAATGATTTGTCTGGTTACAATTTCGTATAGTATATTCTCTTTTGTAAGAAGGCCGAATTCCACAAGGAAGACAGCATTACTAAACAATAAAGATCAGAATATACAGGGACCATAGCACGCAAAAAGTACAGAAGCCGTATACGAACAACGAATATGTAGTTCTTCTTTTCATAAGATTTGGGTTTACAGCTAATTAACTGTAGAAAGGCCTATCACTTTAAAAGAAGTCTGTTAACTGCCCCTTTTTTCGTTGTTGAGGCCTCCATCACGATGAAGGACAAATATCTTCTGTGAAAGGAAATGGGCTAGGCTTCGTTTCGCCCGAAATACTGGTGCTTAGTCGGTGAAACTCAGTAGACAATATGAAGTTTTATTGAAAAATAAGGGCATGTATTGTTTGAAAAACAGCGGAAATTAACCAACCTTATCCAACTGTAGGTAGCTTAATGGATACCCGAGTTCTTCTGTTTGTTTAAGGATCCGGAATCCAAACTTTTGATATAGCCGAATATTTTCAGCTGTGGTTGTTTCAATGATAACAGGTAGCTTATTTTCTGAATAGTCTTGCAGTACTTCCCTGATCAGCTGCATGCCTATTCCTCTGCCTTGTTTGGCCTTCACAACACCAAGGATGAGAGGATGTATATGAGGTTCCTTTGGATGGAACTTTCGTAAAGCCCGTTGACGGCGTAGAATTATAGGGACCCGATTCCAACCGATAGTCGTGTTTGCCAGCTTTAAATCCCACCAAAACAGTTTTAATCTCTGAATTAACGTAAGTCGGGTAGGTAAGTGAAGCAGTACGCAGGCTGTATTGGCATCATTTACAATAACCTCCCCCTTCATATATGCAGTATTGACCAGGTAGCGCATTAGAAAATGTAAGCGTGATGCCTTTTTAGCATCTTGTTTTACCACAAAATTGATGGAATTATCCAAAGGAATGTCGATAAAAGCACTATACAGGATGTCTGTCGCTAACTGGTATTCCGCCGGAGATAATTTGCGCATTTTTAGCCCTTCATAAGAGGGTTCAAGATACTGGAAGTTTGCCATTTAGTTAAACAAAAAAACCCTGACAATAAATGTCAGGGTTTGCACGCTTGCGCGTGGAGTTAAAACTAAAATTAATATAGCGTATTCGATAATAATATCGTAATAATGAGCAACACCATAGCAGTATTCACTATGATCGCCACTACCTTCCTCTCGTTAAAAGGCTCATACCGTCCCTTATATAATATGTAGGATCCCACAATTCCCAGAAAACCAGCTAAAACGATTGGAAATCCAAACAGGTATCTTGCAATGATAGCGTTGATGTTCATCATTACGGTAAGGGCAGAGAGGGTCAGCAAGACCATGATCAGCTGACTCAGTCGGTACGAAGTGTCGGTATAGGTACTCGGCGTTTTCATCATTCTACATTTAAATAGCTCTAACATTTGCTTTTATTCCTTCCACGATCCCGATAATGTTTTGCACCGTTTCAAGTAAATAGTGCTTAACAAGCGTATGAGGGATGCGAATGGTTGTAAATCCGTTCTTGAATGAATGCATTGTATGTTCCAGGTCGCTTATAGCTTCCTCATGTGTCATCTGATCGTATTCCGTGTCAATAATTATATTCAATTTGGCACGGGAGATCGCGATGTCCACGGAGCGTTTGCCATTCCACCACTCTAACATAGGGGAGATATCGGCTTGTTTCAATCCATAATACAATTGTATGGCTTCTACTGGAGTATTATGATCTTTGATCAAACCGTCTAATCGTTTCTTATGTTTACTGCAGAGGGGGACTTGGTAAGCTACCAGGGCTTCATTCAATTCACCGTCTTTAAGTTCTTTCTGGCATTCTAAGCAGTTCATTAATAAATTAGCAGGTTAAGATTTGTAAATGGGTATTGTCATTTCATTTGGGTATAGATAACCGGAGTTTTGATCGGATTAGTATGCAGTATCGATGAACAGCACCCCACTTTTAGACGAAATGCAATTTTTTAGATGAAATGCACTGTTGCAAGCATTTCACCGATATTTTTTCCGTCACTTCTGCTGGCACTAAAAATCAGTTTCTGGCAATATTTACTACCTTTCACGTCTACCAACCGGCATTTCTATGTGGAAAAATATTGGACCAGGCGTGTTGATCGCGGCTGCTTTTATCGGTCCGGGTACGGTTACAGTCTGTACCCTGGCCGGAGTGCAATTTGGTTATGCACTTCTTTGGGCAATGCTGTTAGCCATGATCTCTGCCATAGTACTTCAGGAGATGGCAGCTCGCTTGGGCATTGTTACCCAGGAAGGATTGGCAGCAAATATTAGAAAGGAATTAGCGACCCCTTGGGTTCGCGTTCTTGTCCTGGGGCTTATCCTTGCCGCTATCGTATTGGGAAATATGGCCTATGAAGCAGGCAATATTGGTGGAGCTACACTCGGATTGGACGCCATGTTCGGAACTTCTTACTCCGTCTTCTACCCATGGATCATAGGAGCTGTTGCTTTTACCTTATTATATATAGGGTCATATAAAACCCTGGAAAAGGTATTCGTTTTCCTGGTCATCTTGATGAGTTTATCCTTTTTGATCACCGCCATACTAACTGCTCCCAACCTGATCGATGCGGGTAAGGGTTTGCTATTGCCTTCTGTTCCGGAACAAAGCACACTTACTATTATCGCTCTTATTGGGACGACGGTTGTCCCTTACAATTTATTTTTGCACGCTTCCCTCGTAAAGGAAAAATGGGAGGGAGCCTCTGCACTTCAATTAGCGCGAAGAGACACGCTCATAACGATCTTTCTGGGTGGTGTTGTTTCCATGGCCATTATTGTTGCCGCTGCAGCTATACCCGGAAAAAGTATAACATCGGCAATAGATCTTGCCCAAGGACTTGAGCCTTTATTTGGCAAAGGTGCGCGCTATGGTATGGGCATAGGACTATTTGCTGCAGGGATCACTTCCTCTATAACAGCTCCCCTGGCGGCCGCTTATGTCGCTGCCAATTGCATGGGCTGGTCCACTGACATGAAGGATAGAAAATTTAGAAGTGTTTGGATCCTGGTATTGCTTATCGGGGTACTAACGCTCTCTTTTGATGTTAAACCCATCCAGGTAATCCAGTTTGCCCAGGTAGCTAATGGTATTGTACTTCCTCTTGTGGCCATATTTCTTCTATGGGTCGTTAACCGCAAACAGGTTATGGGCCACACCCGAAATACAAAAGGCCAAAATATGCTGGCTATTCTCGTTTTACTGCTGATCATTTTACTGGCGACGAAAAGTGTACTAAAAGTAATTGGATGATGGATCAGAAATATCGAATCGATCTAAATTGTGATGTAGGGGAAGGAGTGGGGAACGAAGCACAGCTATTTCCTTTGATATCTTCATGCAATATAGCCTGTGGCGGACATGCTGGTGATGAAACAAGTATTCGTGCCATTTTGAAATTGGCCGAACAGCATCAGGTCAAAGTTGGTGCCCATCCGTCGTATCCGGATCGGGAAAATTTTGGTCGAATAAGCTTGGATATCACTGAGATAGCTTTGGCAATGTCCATTAAAAATCAACTTAAAGGCTTTTTTGACATCGCTGATGAAGAAGATATTCCTGTACATCACATTAAACCCCATGGGGCCTTATACAATGATATTGCCAGGGATGAGAATCTTGCAAACCTATTCCTGGCTGCTATGGCCGATTATATACCTGGCCGTATGCTATACGCTCCTTACGGCTCTGTTGTTGCGGAACTGGCCCTTAAATCAGGCGTTGATGTTTGTTACGAAGCTTTTGCTGACCGAAACTACAACAAAAACCTTAGCTTGGTATCCAGGAAAAAGGGAAATGCCCTGATCACAGATCCAGACAGCATGAAAGCACATGTCTTACGTATACTAAAAGAACAACAGGTTCAAACAGTGGAAGGACCTCTTGTTCCCATTCAAGCTCAAACTTTTTGCGTGCATGGCGATACACCTGATGCAGTATCCTTATTGAAGAAATTGCATACATTCCTCAAAATAGAACAGATCGCAATTGGCTTATGACAAAATTTGAGATCCACATACAGCCTTTCGGACATCACGCCCTGCTCATTACCTGGCCTGATGAAGTAGACGAAGCTATTTTGAAAGAAATGCTGCGACTAAAAGACATTCTTATTTCCGAAGGATTTAGTGCACCTGAATGGGATATCGTGATGGCATACAGATCTCTTGCCCTTATTCAAAATTTAGGACCCATAAGCTATTTGGAAGTAAAAAGTAAGGTAGAAAAATTCATTTCTCAGGCAACAGATAATGGTGAGATCGCATCTAAACGCTGGTATTTGCCGGTCTGCTATGATGAAGAATTTGCACTGGATATTGATGAAGTAAGCGATAAACTTTCACTTACTCCTCAATCACTGATCGATTTACATACCTCTACTAATTATCTGGTCTATGGGATAGGTTTTGTACCTGGGTTTATGTACTTGGGAGGGTTGCCGAAACACTTGGAAACACAGCGACGAGAACATCCCAGGCCTTTGGTCTTACAGGGTTCTGTTGGTCTCGCCGGGAAGCAAACAGGTATCTATCCCCAGGATTCGCCAGGTGGGTGGAATATCATTGGCAATTGCCCGATCTCCCTCTTCAGCCTTGCTGTAGACCCCCCTTGTTTTGTCTCTGTCGGCGATCAAATTCGGTTTTACGCCATCACCAAAGCGGAACATGAATTGCGAAAAATTGAGGCACAGGTTGGGGTATATAATCTTAAAAGCGAAGAAGTATGATCACAGTGGTTCAGCCAGGTTTTTTTACAACTGTCCAGGACCTCGGCAGGTTCGGGTTGCGACATTTTGGTGTACCTGTATCCGGTTGCATGGATAAGGATTCGGCACGTAAAGCAAACCTTCTGTTAGAAAATGATCCTACGGATGCCCTCCTGGAGATCACTATGACCGGCCCGGAATTGGTTTTTCAGGTCGCTACTTATATCACTATTATCGGAGCGCATATACCAGCCACAATTAATTCTGTTGACATCCCCCCGAATACAGTCGTTAAAGTAGAAGAAGGGGACCAGTTACAGTTCGGAAAACTGCAATCGGGTATTAGGGTATACCTAGCGGTTAAGGGTGGAATTCAATCTGAGGAAATATTAAATAGTCGTTCGTTCTATAAACCGATCACTGCTCACAACAGACTCAAAAAACGGCAGGAGTTGCCATGTGCAGCATGGTCAAATTTTGATCCTAAGCTCACTTCCTTTCAGTGAGTTTACGGTAGCCAAGGAAAATAATCGGATGGCCTATCAGATAGAGGAGGAGATAGGGGCACATTCAAGGGCGACTCTTACTTCGGCTACCCTACCCGGATCTGTCCAATACACTCCGGCCGGTAAACTCATTATCCTTATGAGGGATGCACAAACAACTGGAGGATATCCCAGGATCTTACAGATAAGAGAGTCCTCTTTGAACAAACTTGCCCAACTAAAAACAGGGGATCGATTCCGCTTTAAGGAACAAGCTTACGAAATTTAAATAGCTTAAACTCGCTTATAAACGCGCTCCAAAGGCACTCTGAAACGACGCCCGTAAACGCCATGCGGTTCGCGCACCCCACAGGCGATAACCATATTGATCTCGGCCCCTGAGGGCAACCCCAACGCTTTTTTGATCAATAAGGTATCACTCCCTTCCATAGGGCAGGTATCATAGCCGATGGCTGCCATGGAGATCATAAAATTTTCGGCAGCCAATGCTGCGCTCTTATGTCCCACTATCCGCATGTCAGACAAGCGAACTTGTCTATAGACCGGACGAAAGAGTCCAATAATATTAAAGATGATGTACTTGAAGAAGCCCAGAATACCCAGGAAATCTATATAAATAGACGGGATCATCTTCTTGTAATAGTCAAAGACAAATTTCTCACGTTTGCTTTGGGCTTCCTTATCATTTTTGGCAAAACTTGCTTCCAGAAATTCAATATTCGCCTTTGCCCGTCTTCTCCACTGGTCTTTCCGCGTCACTACGACCACTAGTTGCTCTGCTGTTTTGGCTGCCGGCTGGCCCATACATGCATGAACGAGTTTTTGCTTGACATCCGGGTCTGTAACCTGGTAAAATTCCCATAATTGAAGATTACTGCTTGTTGGTGCCAGAACGGCATTTTCTATACAAGCTTTCACTTTTTCCGGATCTAAAGGGGTGTCTTTATATATCCGAACAGATCGTCGATAATTGATTGCTTCTGTAACTGTCTTTTCCATAGGTATTAATTACGAGTGCAAAGAACGGATACCTGCCAGCATTACGCAAATTTCAAATTTGTTTGCTCGTTTTAAAGGGGAGTTGATTTGATCAGGATGAAAAGTGAATATGATAATTTAATTAGATTTAAACACCTGATAAACAGTAATTTAAGAATGTTAAACACCTCTTGAATCTGCCCTTATCATTCAGCCTGATAATGTACGGTTGTCGGAAGGGCTATCTTTGATAGTACTTCCCCTGCAAGGCAAGTGAATTCGGGGAGTACGTGCACGTATGGAATTAAAAAAATACAGTAAAACAGTAACCCAGGATCCAACTCAACCTGCCGCTCAGGCCATGCTCTATGCGCTTGGATTAAGCGAAGAAGATCTTCAAAAACCCTTTGTAGGCATTGCAAGTACTGGTTATGAAGGAAATCCCTGCAATATGCATTTAAATTCCCTTGCCGTCCAGGTGAAATCGGGCGTACAGGAAAGTGATGTGATCGGACTCATTTTTAATACGATAGGCGTGAGTGATGGGATATCTATGGGAACGCCGGGCATGCGTTATTCCCTGCCATCGCGGGATATCATTGCAGACTCTATGGAGACGGTAGTACAAGCAATGAGCTATGACGGTTTGATCACTGTAGTAGGGTGCGATAAGAATATGCCGGGCGCCCTGATGGCGATGATCCGACTAAACAGACCTTCTGTTTTAGTCTATGGGGGAACCATTGCTTCCGGATGTTACAAGGATAAAAAATTGGATATCGTCTCAGCTTTTGAAGCCTGGGGAGAGAAAGTTGCCGGAACCATTTCGGAAACAGATTATAAAGGCGTAATTCAAAATGCCTGTCCGGGTGCGGGTGCATGCGGGGGTATGTATACTGCTAATACCATGGCCTCGGCGATAGAAGCTTTAGGAATGTCTCTACCTTACAATTCATCTGTACCCGCCTTGGGGAAAGAGAAAAATGAAGAGTGCAAAAGAGCTGGCGAGACTATAAAAACACTACTGGAAAAGGATATAAAACCCAGTGATATCATCACTCGTAAATCGCTTGAGAATGCGATCCGACTTATAGTAGTTATGGGAGGGTCTACCAATGCCGTACTTCACTTTTTGGCCATTGCCAAAGCGGCCAAGGTTGATTTCACCTTAGATGATTTTCAAAGGATATCTGATACGACCCCGTTCCTGGCGGATCTTAAACCCAGTGGCAAGTTCCTGATGGAAGATGTACACAGAGTTGGGGGAACCCCTGCCGTACTAAAATTTATGCTTGAAAACGATATGCTACATGGCGACTGCCTGACAGTAACCGGCAAGACGATTGCCGAAAATTTGGCCGAAGTACAGGGATTCTCCGAAGGACAGCAGGTAGTAAAACCTTTGAATAATCCCATTAAAGAAACTGGGCACTTACGTATACTGTATGGCAATCTGGCTGAAGATGGTGCCGTTGCTAAGATCACCGGGAAAGAGGGACTCCGATTTAAAGGGCCGGCCCGGGTATACAACAGTGAGTTTGAAGCGAATGCAGGAATTGGTGCCGGCGAAGTGAATAAAGGAGAAGTAGTAGTGATCCGCTACGAAGGTCCTAAAGGAGGGCCTGGAATGCCTGAAATGCTTAAGCCGACTGCAGCCATTATGGGTGCCGGCTTGGGCCAGGAAGTTGCCTTGATAACAGATGGACGATTTTCAGGGGGCACTCACGGATTCGTAGTGGGCCATGTTTCGCCTGAAGCCCAGATGGGAGGTACCATTGGCCTGATCCAAAATGGTGATATAATTACCATAGATGCCGAGGCCAATAGCATTGAGGTAGCACTTAATGCCGCCGAATTAGTGAAAAGAAAAGAACAATGGACAGAACCTCCTTTGAAAGTAACACAAGGGAGTTTATATAAGTATGCCAAAATTGTATCATCCGCCTCAGAAGGCTGTGTGACAGATGCGATCTAGCAACAATGAATAACAGTACCTATGGAATCAGTTAAATCAAAGAAACAATCCAAGACCAAAACCGCTTTGAACATTACAGGGGCCGAAGCTATTATACACTGCCTGCTCGAAGAAGGGGTAGACCTCTTGTTTGGATATCCGGGCGGGGCTATAATGCCCGTTTACGATGAGCTCTATAAATTTCAGGATTCTCTTAATCATGTGCTTACAAGGCATGAGCAAGCGGCAGCACATGCTGCCCAGGGATATGCCCGTGTAAGTGGTAAAGTAGGAGTGGCTATTGCTACCTCAGGACCGGGGGCCACGAATCTGGTCACAGGTCTTGCAGATGCTCAAATAGATTCCACACCTATTGTTTGCATTACGGGTCAGGTGCCACGGCATTTATTAGGTTCAGATGCCTTTCAGGAGACTGATATCATTGGAATATCGACACCGGTTACCAAATGGAATTACCAGATCACCGAAGCTTCGGAGATCCCTGAAATAATGGCGAAAGCCTTTTATATTGCAAAATCGGGCCGACCCGGACCCGTACTTGTTGATATTACTAAGAACGCTCAATTTGATTCCTTCGATTTCAGCTATGAGAAATGTGATGGGATTCGCAGTTATAAGCCGGTTCCCAAACCGGACATTGAGGCTATTGAAACTGCAGCTTCCTTGATCAATTCTGCTAAAAAACCCTTTATCGTATTTGGACAAGGGGTGATCCTGGGAAATGCGGAAGAAGAATTCAAGGCTTTTATAGAAAAAACTGGCATTCCCTCTGCATGGACAATCCTCGGGCTTTCGGCTCTGCCTTCAGATCACCCCCTCAATGTAGGGATGGTGGGGATGCATGGAAATTATGGCCCCAATGTACTCACAAATGAATGTGATGTATTGATTGCCATTGGAATGCGCTTCGACGACCGAGTAACGGGCAACCTGGAAAGCTATGCTAAACAAGCGCGCATTATTCATTTCGACATAGATCCTGCAGAGATAAATAAGAATGTAAAAGTAGATGTAGCCGTACTCGGGGATGCAAGGGAAACTCTGGGTCTTATCCTTGACAAAGTAGACAACAAGAAACACGATGCCTGGCATCAGGAGTTTACTAAGAAATACAAAGAAGAATATGAGGCTGTGATCAGACATGATGTCCTGCCTACTAAACCCGGACTAACCATGGGTGAAGTAGTATCCGCCATTAACGATGCTTCCAACAATGATGCAGTCATTGTTACTGATGTGGGTCAGCATCAAATGGTAGCCTGCAGATATGCCCGATTTAATGACAGCAAGAGCAGTATTACTTCCGGGGGCCTTGGCACAATGGGCTTTGCCCTGCCGGCAGCCATAGGAGCCAAGATGGGTGCCATGGATAGGGAAGTAGTGGCGATCATCGGGGATGGGGGCTATCAAATGAATATCCAGGAACTGGCAACGATCTTTCAGAATAAAACCCCGGTAAAGATCGTCGTTTTGAATAATGATTTCCTCGGCATGGTCCGTCAATGGCAGGAATTGTTCTTCGAGAGAAGATATGCTTCGACAGAAATGGTCAATCCGGATTTTGTCAAGATAGCGGAAGGTTATTTTATTGAGGCCCGGCGTGTAACTAAACGTCATGAGCTAAATGATGCCGTACGCGAAATGATCAAAAGTAAAGAACCTTACTTTTTGGAAGTAAAGGTTGAAAAAGAAGATAACGTCTTTCCGATGATCCCTTCAGGAGCTTCGGTATCTGACGTGCGTTTAAAATAAATACAATGGAAGAACAGCGATATACGATCTCGATCTACTCCGAAAATAACATCGGATTATTAAACAGGATCTCGGGTATATTTTTAAAGCGACACATTAATATAGAGAGTCTAAATGTCTCTAAATCAGAAATTGAGAATATTTCAAAGTTTACGATCGTGATCATTTCAACGGAAGAATGGGCGCGTAAGATCGTCGGGCAGATCGAGAAACAGATCGAGGTGATCAAAGCCTATTATCACACAGATGAAGAGACTATTTTTCAACAAACTGCTTTGTTCAAAATAGCTTCTCATTTATTGTTTGATGAGCGACAAATACAGAATATAATTAAAGAAAGTAATGCGCAGATCGTAACCGTATCACGCGACTTTTTTGTACTCGCTAAATCGGGAAGACGTTTTGAGATCGATGAGATGCATGAAAAGCTGAAACCTTATGGTATTATGCAATTCGTTAGATCGGCCCGCTTAGCAGTTTCGAAGGCAGAAATGCCGATAAGCAAGATGCTTCAAGAATTTTATCAGGATAAATAATTCAACCAACCTTACAAACACTTATGTCCAACTATTTTAATACACTTTCACTACGCGATCAATTAAAACAACTGGGGCAATGCCGATTTATGGAGTCTCATGAATTTTCGGATGGCGTAGGGGCACTTAAAGGAAAAAAGATCGTCATAATTGGATGCGGGGCCCAGGGCTTAAACCAAGGGCTTAATATGCGCGATTCCGGACTGGATATAGCCTATACGCTTCGGCCTCAGGCTATTTCAGAAAAGCGGGCTTCTTATATAAATGCAACTGAGAATGGCTTTGCGGTAGGCACCTACGAAGAAATGATCCCGACAGCTGATCTGCTGATCAACCTGACTCCGGATAAACAACATACGAATGTGATCAATGCTGTTATGCCCTTGATGAAACAAGGATCTACATTGTCCTATTCACATGGTTTCAACATTGTTGAAGAAGGTATGCAGATCCGTAAAGACATCACAGTGATCATGGTGGCACCAAAAAGCCCGGGGTCAGAGGTAAGAGAAGAATATAAACGCGGTTTTGGCGTACCCACTCTAATCGCCGTACATCCTGAGAATGATCCGGAAGGTAAAGGGCTTAGCCAGGCAAAGGCGTATGCAGCAGCTACCGGGGGTCACAAGGCAGGCGTGCTGGAATCTTCTTTTGTAGCCGAAGTAAAGTCGGATCTCATGGGCGAGCAAACCATTCTATGCGGCTTATTGCAAACCGGATCTATTTTATGTTTTGACAAAATGCTTGAAAAAGGCATTGATCCGGGATATGCATCTAAATTGATACAATACGGTTGGGAGACCGTTACAGAGGGACTCAAATATGGTGGGATCACTAATATGATGGACAGGCTATCCAATCCTGCCAAGATCAAAGCTTTTGACATGGCGGAGGAGCTGAAAGACATTATGCGCCCGCTATTCCAAACCCATATGGATAACATCATGAGCGGAAATTTTTCACAGACCATGATGGCCGATTGGGCCGAGGACGACAAGGATCTGCTAAACTGGCGTGCGGCAACTGCTGAAACGGCTTTCGAAAAGACCCCGGCAGGAACTATGGATATATCTGAGCAAGAATATTACGATAATGGCGTGCTGATGGTGGCTCTGATCAGGGCAGGAGTGGAGCTGGCCTATGAATCCATGGTGGCATCCGGCATAATTGGAGAATCTGCTTATTATGAATCCCTGCATGAAACACCGCTGATCGCCAATACGATCGCGCGTAAAAAATTATATGAAATGAACCGGGTTATCTCAGATACGGCCGAATACGGCTGCTATCTTTTTGATCATGCCTGCAAGCCGTTATTGGCTGATTTTATGAAGAATATCGACACTGACGTCATTGGAAAAAGCTTCGGGGAGGACAGGGATAATGGTGTAGACAATGCCAAACTGATCACTGTAAACAAAGCCTTGCGCGAACACCCGGTTGAAGTGGTAGGAGCCAGATTGCGAGAATCCATGACAGCAATGAAACCCATTGTATAACTAATGGAAACCATGAATACAATATTGGAACAAATACCTGAGAAGTACCAGATAACAGATGTCTACAGGCATACTACGTATCTGGTCAATGGAGAATTAAAGACGTGGTCAGGAAGTATGGCCGATGTGTATTCTACCATTTCCTCTACATCAGAATACGCGCCTACATTAATAGGCAGTGTTCCTGACATGGATGAGGCATCGGGAAAAGAAGCCCTAAAAGCGGCTTGTGATGCCTATGACAGGGGCCAGGGAGCCTGGCCAACAATGAAGGTGGAAGATCGGATTGCCTGCATGGAGAAGTTTGTCAACCTGATGGTTCAAAAGCGGGAGGAAGTAGTAAAACTGCTCATGTGGGAGATCGGGAAAAATCTACCGGATTCAGAAAAGGAATTTGACCGAACTGTCGAGTATATCCTTGATACCATAGAAGAATATAAAGAGCTGGATAGAAATTCGGCTAAATTTCATAAACACCAAGGTGTTTATGCCCATGTAAGAAGAGGCCCTTTAGGTGTCGTACTGTGCCTGGGTCCTTATAACTATCCGTTAAACGAAACATTTGCCTTGCTCATACCGGCAATAATTATGGGGAATACGACCATTTTTAAGCCTGCCAAGCATGGCGTATTGCTCATTGCACCCCTTTTGGACGCATTCGCTCAAAGCTTTCCAAAAGGCGTGGTGAATATCGTATTTGGAAGGGGCCGCACATTAGCTGGCCCGATCATGAAAGAAGGCCGGGTAGATGTCCTTGCTTTAATAGGAAATAGCAAGTCGGCTAATGCCTTACAACAACAACACCCGAAAAGTAACCGTCTGCGGTTGGTTTTGGGATTGGAAGCTAAAAACCCGGCAATCATTTTGCCTGACGCTGACCTTGATTTAAGTGTCAATGAATGTATTGCCGGGACGCTTTCCTTTAATGGACAACGATGTACAGCGCTGAAAGTGCTTTACGTTCATGAGGAGATCAAAGAAGCTTTTCTTCCTGCCTTCTGTAAAGCAGTAGACGGGCTTACATTTGGAAATCCATGGGATAGAGGCGTTAAGCTTACCCCATTGCCAGAACCGGGCAAATCGGATTATATTCAGGAATTGATCGATGATGCCCTTGATAAAGGGGCACAGATCATTAATGAGAAGGGTGGGGAGCGTACTGAAAATTATATCTGGCCGGCAGTTTTATACCCGGTAACTAAAGATATGCGGGTATATCAGGAAGAACAATTTGGCCCTGTTATCCCTATACTATCTTTTTCTAAAATCGAAGAGCCCCTCGATGATATGGCCGAAAGTAATTACGGTCAGCAAGTAAGTCTCTTTGGAAAGGATGTGAATGCCCTGGCGCCCTTAATTGATACTTTGGCCAATTTGGTGTGCCGCGTCAACCTCAATAGCTATTGCCAACGTGGACCCGACGTCTATCCGTTTACCGGAAGAAAAGATTCTGCACAATCTACTCTCAGTGTTCATGACGCTTTGCGCTCATTTTCTATTCGAACTTTTGTTGCGTTTAAAGACAACGAATTGAATAATGAGACGGTAAATAAGTTATTGGAAACGAAGCTGTCCAATTTTATCAGTACGGATTATATCCTCTGAATTAAATAAGGTTCAGCATCTTCTCAGTTGCCTTGATCGCACTTACGGTTTGATCAGAGTCCAATCCCCTTGTCACAAAATCGCCTTTGCCATTTTGCCAGGTGATAATGGTCTCGCACAAGGCATCCGAATGGCTGCCTGGCGGGATGCGTACAGCATAATCGATCAACTGGGGTAATTTCTTTTTCTTCCGATCGTAGACTTTTTGAAGTGCATTCATAAAGGCATCAAACTGACCGTCGCCTTGCGCATTCTCTTCGATCTGTTCCCCATCCATGATCACAGAGATCGTTGTAGAAGGCTTTAAACCTTTGGAGTGGGTGAGAACATAAGAACTAACCTTAACCTTCTCTTCTAGCCCCTCGCTGTCCAGCACATCGGATATGATATAGGGCAGGTCCTCCTTAGTGACATGTTCTTTCTTATCTCCTAATTCAATAATTCTTGCTGTAACCTTTTTTAGTTCTTCGTCGTTCAAGGTAAGTCCCAGTTCTTCGACGTTTTTCTGAATATTGGCCTTCCCGGAAGTTTTACCCAGGGCGTATTTTCGCTTTCGTCCGAAACGCTCGGGTAGAAGGTCATTGAAATAGAGGTTCTTCTTATTATCTCCATCAGCGTGAATGCCCGCTGTTTGAGTAAAGACATTGTCACCTACAATCGGTGTATTAGCCGGGATCCGGAAGCCTGTAAACGCAGAGACCAGTTTACTGATCTTAAATAGGGCTGTTTCGTCAATGGCTATCTCTATATCGGGCAAAAAATCGTAAATGACTGCTACTGCACTGGCCAGAGGGGCATTTCCTGCCCGCTCACCCATGCCGTTTACAGTTAGATGCAGTCCGTGACATCCGCTTTTTAAAGCCTCCATGACATTGGCTACACTCAGATCGTAATCATTATGTCCGTGAAAATCAAAATGAATACCGGGATAACGACCTACTATCTGTTTAACATATTTACCTGCTTCCGCTGGGGTGAGAACACCCAGGGTATCAGGCAACATGATCCTTTTTACCGGAAGTTGGGTGAGCACGTCCAAATATTCGAAGACATATTCGGGTGAGTTGCGCATTCCATTGCTCCAATCCTCGAGGTAGACATTAGTGTCGATCCCCAAAGCCAATGCTTCTTCGACATTATTAGTGATATCTTCAAAATGTTCTTTAGGTGATTTCCGAAGTTGATGTGTCAGATGATTCAAAGACCCTTTAGTCAACAGGTTTTGCACTTTTGCACCTGACTCCTTCATCCATTTTAAAGAGAGTCCGCCATCAACAAATGTCAGCACTTCTACGGCATTCTCTTTTCCATGTTTCTTTGCCCAGGACATGATCTGCTTTACAGATTCAAGTTCCCCGGCCGAAACACGAGCAGAGGCAACTTCGATCCGGTCTACTTTTAACTCTTCCAGAAGAAGCGTAGCTAAAGCGAGCTTTTCGGAAGCAGTAAAAGAAACGCCCGAGGTCTGTTCCCCATCCCTCAGGGTGGTATCCATTATCTCTATAAACCGTTTCTTCATGGGTACGATGTATTATAATGGGGTATTAGCGGCAAATTCATTGATCTCCTCACGCATATTGAGCAGGTAATCAATGTCATCAAATCCATTAGTTAAATTCTCTTTCTTATAGGCAGAGATGTCGAAGGATTCTTGTTGTTCTGAATTAGTCAGCGATATCTTCTGATTAGGCAGGTCGACAAAAATTTCCGCCATGGGATCAGCCTCTATAGCTTTAAAAATCTCATCCAGGAATTCCGGACTTACCTGAACAGGCAATACGCCAATGTTGAGGCAGTTGTTTCGAAAAATATCGGCAAAGAAACTTGAGACCACACAGCGAAACCCATAGTCGTAGATCGCCCATGCAGCGTGTTCCCGGGAAGACCCGGAACCAAAGTTTTTGCCTGCCACCAGGATCTTGCCGGAATATGTTGGATTATTCAACACAAAATTCTCTTTCGGGCTATTGTCCTGATTATATCTCCAGTCCCTAAATAAATTATCTCCAAACCCTTTTCGCTCGGTCGCTTTTAGAAAGCGCGCCGGGATGATCTGATCTGTATCCACATTTTCAAGGGGGAGTGGAACAGCTGAACTAGTTAGTATATTGAAATTATCGTATGCCATGGCCTCTTATGCGTATTCAGTTTCTAATAGGGTTCTTGGATCCGTTACTTTTCCTGTGACGGCCGCTGCAGCCGCTACTAGCGGACTTGCCAGGAGGGTTCGAGCCCCTGGTCCTTGCCGCCCTTCAAAATTTCTATTGGATGTGCTAACAGCGTATTTTCCACTTGGGATCTTATCGTCATTCATTGCCAGGCAGGCAGAACATCCAGGTTCTCTCAATTGGAATCCTGCTTCAGTCAGCACATCTAATAGCCCTTCTTCTTTGATCGCCAGTTCAACTTTGTGCGATCCAGGAACTAACCAGGCAGTGACATGATCTGCTTTCTTCTTGCCTTTAACTATACTTGCGAATGCCCTGAAATCCTCGATTCGGCCATTCGTGCAGCTTCCGAGAAATACATAGTCTATCTGCTTGCCGATCATGGAGTCGCCTTCTCCAAAAGCCATATATTCGAGGGACTTTTTATATGTAGTAGGACTCCCTTTTGCTTCATTTGCCAAAGGTATTCCTCCCTGAATTCCAACACCCATTCCCGGATTCGTACCAAAAGTGATCATAGGTTCTATAGTGCTGCCGTGATATTCAACTTCCTTATCAAATACAGCATTATCATCAGAATAAAGCGATGTCCAATAGGGGAGTGCCTTTTCCCAGGCATCGCCACGTGGTGTAAAGGTGCGACCCTGAATGTATTCAAATGTCTTTTCATCCGGGGCGATCATTCCGCCACGAGCGCCCATTTCTATGCTCAAATTGCAAACGGTCATCCGGCCTTCCATACTCATATTCCGGAATATTTCCCCGGCATATTCGACAAAATAACCCGTCGCACCCGAAGTACTGAGTTGAGAGATAATATAAAGCGCCACATCTTTAGGGGTCACACCGGGATTCAGCTTCCCGTCTATCGTGATCCTCATTTTCTTAGGTTTGGGCTGCATGATACATTGACTGGCCAGTACCATCTCCACTTCAGAGGTGCCAATTCCAAAGGCCACTGCTCCGAAAGCTCCGTGGGTAGACGTATGTGAGTCTCCACAGACTATAGTTGCACCAGGTAAAGTAATGCCATTTTCCGGTCCAATGACATGAACAATGCCATTATTTTCATGCCCTAATCCCCAATAGGGAATCCCGTGCTCGTTTGCATTTTCTTCCAATGCCTTAAGCTGGTTGGCAGATAATGGATCCTGTACAGGTAGGTGTTGGTTAATAGTTGGTGTGTTGTGATCTGCTGTGGCAAAAGTCCGGCTTGGATACTTCACCTTTATTCCCCGGGTTTTCAATCCCCGGAAGGCGACCGGACTTGTCACCTCGTGGACAAGATGCCGATCAATAAATAATACATCCGGACCATTTTCTATAGACCGGATAACATGGGAATCCCATACCTTATCAAAGAGTGTTCTCGAAGCGCTCATAAAATCAAAATTGACAGCTGCTAAACTACTATTTCAATGCATATATTCAGAATTAGTGTGCTGGAAATTACGATGTTCAACGCCCCGATTTCTCTATAAGTTTTCTTTATGACATATCCGGCTTATTAATCAATAATTCCTATTTAACAGCTTGAGGTCCTGGTTTAACATATTCGTAACGATTAAGGGCGACAAGGAAGCCTATCTTTAAGGAAGAAGAATACTAACTTAAACAACCTAATTCATGAAACAATTCTATACATTCTTATCCGCCGGCGTGATCTGCTTGATGCTCAGTATACCTGTTCAGGCAGAAGCACAATTAGTAGATCTTCCACGTGGCAGTCAGAAAGCCAAAATTTCTCAGCGCGTTGGTATTTCAGATATTACGATCGTTTATTCCCGACCGAGTGTTAATAACAGGGAAATATGGGGAAAATTAGTTCCTTTTGGAATGAATAACCTGGGATTTGGGACGGCAAAGGAATCGCCCTGGCGGGCCGGTGCCAATGAAAATACGACAATCAAATTCTCAGATGATGTAACTGTAGAGGGGAAACCTCTTCAAGCAGGGAAGTACGGATTGCATATGATCATTAATCCCGATAATACGGCAACCGTAATATTCTCAAACAGTCATCAAGCCTGGGGAAGTTACTTTTATGACCCCGTTGATGATGCGCTTAGGGTTGATGTGTCCATGAAAGATGTTCCTCACACAGAACAACTCACCTATTTATTCACCAATGTCGATGCCACTTCTACGGTAGCTTCGTTGAATTGGGAAAAGAAACAGATCCCATTTAAGATCGGAGTTGATGTTCCGAATGTCGTTTTAACCGATATCAGGCACAAACTGGAAAATGCTCCCGGGTTCCAACGTCAGACCTGGGAACAGGCAGCAACGTATTCATTGAATAACGGAGGCGATATGGAAGAGGCATTGGGATGGATCAACGGCACTGTTGAGGGGATGTTCTTTAGTGAGAAAAACTTCGGCAACCTTAGCACAAAAGCTCAGATCCTGAACAAGTTAAACCGCACTACTGAAGCCGATGCAGTGATGGAAGAAGCATTGGGCATGGCGACAGTTTTTGAAACGCACGGATACGGTCGACAATTGATCGGTCAGGGCAAGAAAGAGAAAGCCATGGAAGTTTTCAAGATGAATGCCGAGAAACACAAAGGCGAATGGCCAGTAGATTATGGTATGGCCAGGGCTTATAGCGCTATGGGAAATTATGCAGCAGCCTTAAAGCACTTGAAAATTGCGGTTGACAGGGCTCCTGATGCGCTAAACAAAAATGCCATTACAACCAATATGGCTAAGCTGGAAAAAGGTGAAGATATAAATTAGTCTGAATTACAATAAAGTAGGTTTTTAATAGGGTGTAGCTCGTGCTACACCCTAACTTATATAGTTCCAAATGTTCTTTTCTTTCAACAGTGCATCCAGTGTTTGCCTGGTGTAGGCATTTTCCGGAGTGCTAAGGTCAGGATCCGTTTTCATAAGCTGCAGGGCGTGATGGCGTGCAGTTTTCAGGATATCATTGTCCTTGACAATATCGGCGATCTTTAGTGCCAGAATGCCACTTTGCTGGGTTCCCATGAGATCTCCCGGGCCTCGTAATTTGAGATCTACTTCAGCTATTTCAAAACCGTCGTTCGTTGCCACCATTGTTTCTAAGCGTGTCTGCGCATCCTGTGTCAGCTGTTCAGCAGACATGAGGATACAGTAGCTCTGATCGGCGCCACGGCCAACACGTCCCCTCAATTGGTGTAATTGAGACAAGCCAAAGCGTTCTGCACTTTCAATGATCATGACACTGGCATTTGGGATATCGACACCAACTTCAATTACCGTTGTTGCCACCATGATCTGGGTTTCGCCTTTTACGAACCTGTTCATCTCATACTCCTTGTCCTCAGATTTCATATTCCCATGTACAATGGAGATCTGATAGTCCGGCATAGGAAATTCCCGTGATAAGCTCTCATGCCCATCCATAAGGTCCTTGTAGTCTAAAGCCTCGGACTCTTTAATTAATGGGTAGACAACGTACACCTGCCTTCCTTTTTTGATCTCTTCCCGAATAAAGGCAAACACCTGAAGTCGGTTCTTATCGTAACGATGTGCTGTTTTGACAGGTTTTCGGCCCGGCGGAAGTTCATCAATTACTGATATATCAAGATCCCCGTATAGGCTCATGGCCAGAGTTCTTGGAATAGGTGTAGCAGTCATGACCAAAATATGAGGGGGCCGCTCATTTTTATGCCAGAGTTTGGATCGCTGGGCCACACCAAATCTATGTTGTTCGTCAATGATGGCCAGCCCCAGGTTTTTAAATTGTACTTTATCTTCCAGGACGGCATGTGTACCTACGAGAATATGCAGTGAACCATCTTCCAGCCCTTCATGAATTTCTTTGCGAGCTGATTTTTTTACCGATCCGGTAAGGAGCTTTATTTGAATGGGCATATCTGCCAATAAACTATTCAGGCTATTATAATGCTGGTTGGCCAGTATTTCCGTGGGTGCCATTAAACATGCCTGGTAGCCATTATCAATAGCCAATAGCATGGACATCAGGGCAACTACAGTTTTACCCGATCCCACATCGCCCTGTAACAATCTGTTCATTTGTGCCTTACTTCCCAGATCGGCTCTGATCTCTTTCAGTACTTTCTTTTGTGCCCCAGTTAATTCAAAAGGAAGATTTTCCTTGTAGAATTGATGAAACTGATCTCCGACATGTTCAAAGGGAAATCCTATGATCTTCCTCTTCCTCAAGATCTTCTTGGTCAGTAACTGGAGTTGTATAAAGAAGAATTCCTCAAATTTTAATCGGAACTGGGCCTTGGCCAGATGGGTGGTGTCCTCCGGGAAATGAACTTGTCTCATGGCCTCGCTCTTGCCAATTAGAGACAAGGTGGATAAGAGCCCCTTGGGTAATGTTTCTGCAAAAGGTGATACCAGTTCTTCCAACAGCTGTTTCACCCAGCCGCTCATGAGTCGGTTTGTGATCCCCCGATTGCTCAATTTCTCTGTGGAGGGATATACGGGCTGCATTTTAATTCGCAAGCCTTTACGATGCTCGCTTGACAGTTCCATATCTGGATGTGGCATACTAAAGCGGCCATTATACCAATTCACCTTTCCGAAGACAACATACTCACTTCCCGTTTTTAGCTGTTTTTTGATCCATTTCTGTCCACGGAACCATACCAGGTCCATGCTTCCTGTCTGATCCGAAAAAGTAGCTACAAGCCTTGTTCCGCGCTTTTGATCCACTTCGTATACCTCGGTGATTCGGCCGATGATCTGTACATCTGCACTTTGCCGTTCTAACTGCGAAATGGTATGATACTTGGTTTTGTCTATATATCGATTGGGAAAGACCTGAAGCAGGTCCTGATAGGTTTTAACACCCAATTCTGATTGGAGCAAGTTTGCCCGATTAGGACCTACACCTTTGAGGAAATTTATAGGAGTTTGTAAGTCGCCATGATTCATCAGACGAATTTAAGTCTTCATTGGTTTAACTCCAATTATGCAAAATGCTAAATTTGAACAATATGAAGTTTAAATCCATCTTACTGCTTATCCTGTTATTTGGAATGTTCTTGCTAAGAGGACAACAAACCCAGGTGGATTTCCTGACGGCAGATATTGCTATTATTCCTGACAGTACTGGTAGTATTGAGGCAACAGCTTCTTATGAGTTAATGGCAAATGAAAAGGCCCGGTCCTTTTACCTGGATGCCCAAAAGATGAATTTCAGCTCGGTGCTACTCAATGGAAAAAAAGCGAAGTATGAATATGATGGGAAGCGTATCGAGATACAGAAGAAAATAAAGCCAGGGAAAAAGTATCGATTATCGATTAGTTACAATGTGCAGCCACAACAAGCTGTTTATTTTATCGGGTGGAATGATGGTTTAGCAGATAATAATCAGATCTGGACTCAAGGACAAGGTAAATACACTAGCCATTGGGCACCCAGCCTGGATGATATGAATGACAAAATGATATTTGACCTAAGCATCACCTTTGACAAGGCCTACGAGGTTATCGCGAATGGGAAATTAGAAGATGTTGCTGCGAAGGGCGAAGTAAAGGAATGGAAGTATTCAATGGATGCACCTATGAGCAGTTATTTGCTGGCATTTTCCATCGGGGACTATGATTCAAAAACCATGCGCAGCACGAGCGGCACACCCATACAAAATTTCTACTACAGAGGAGATGAAGATACCTATGAGCCTAGCTATCGCTACACTAAGGAGCTTTTTGATTTTTTGGAAAAAGAGATCGGTATGCCCTATCCCTGGAAGAACTATAAGCAAGTACCTGTGCGGGATTTTTTATACGCGGGAATGGAAAATACAGGGTTGACAATTTTCTCAGATTCATTTATGGTAGACAGCCTGGCTTATGCAGACAAAAATTATGTTGAAGTGAATGCCCATGAAATGGCCCATCAATGGTTTGGGAATCTGGTAACTGAAATTGATGGGAACCACCATTGGCTGCACGAAGGATTCGCCACTTACTACGCTTTATTAGCAGAAGGGTCTGTTTTGGGCGAAGAAAATATGTACTGGAAACTCTATGACAAGGCAAAAGCACTGCAAAAGGCTTCGGAGGCAGGCCAGGGGCAAGCGTTAACCGATCCTAAGGCAAGCAGTTTGACTTTCTATGATAAGGGTGCCTGGGCTTTAGTCATGCTTAGTGACTTAGTAGGGGAAGAGGCTTTCAAAACGGGCACATTGAACTTTTTAAAGACGCATCAATTTAGTAATGCAACAATAGCGGATTATTTAAAAGCAATTAGCGAAGCCTCCCGAAAGGATATATCCACTTTTGAATCTGTATGGTTAGCCGGCACAAGTTTTCCAATGGAGCAAGCACGCCAATACCTCTCGAATAATTCTACGACAATACGAGACTTCCTTGCCATGCAGCATGAGATCCGAACGAGCAATGCCCCGAATGAACGGATCATGCAGAAGTACTGGGCTTTAAATCCCTCTAAACAACTAAGAGAACGTGGCATTCGACTTTATTTTAAGTCGCTTTCAAATGAATTTATAGGCGAAATTTTACGGACAGGGGATCTAAAAATGCGCCAGGCTGTAGTGCAGTCGACCACTCGGATACCTGCAGAATTACAGCATGATTACGAAAGATTGCTAGAAGATCCCAGTCATCTCACTGTAGAACAGGCGCTATACTTATTATGGGTGCAGGTTCCTGGAAAGCGCGATGAATATTTAAGAATGACTGAGGGTATTGTTGGTATGCCCGACAGGAACGTGCAGCTGATGTGGCTATTACTAGCTTCCTTAACGAGGGACTACACTGATGAGGCACTTCGTCAGGCCTATCGGAACGAATTGGCAAACTATACGTCACCGGAGCATTCTTTTGAGGTTAGACAGCGTGCATTTCTACTACTTGCGGAAATTCAGAGAATGAATGACCAAAACTTTAAAGATTTGATCAATGCGACCGTCCATCCACAATACGCATTTCGCTCATTTGCCCGCGATCTACTGGACACCTATCTGAAAGATCCTGATAAAAAATTGCGAATTAGGAGATTAGCTGATGGACTAAAGCCATCTGAACTTCGTTATATAACAAAGAAACTAACCATAGAATGAGGGCCTTAGTCATATCAGGAGGGGGAAGTAAAGGCGCTTTTGCAGGCGGGGTTGCGCAATTCCTGATGGAAGGTTTACACTATGAATATGACTTGTTCCTCGGTACCTCAACGGGCAGTTTATTGATCCCTCACCTGGCACTGGACAAAATCGAGAAGATCAGAAAGGTTTACACAACGGTAGATCAGGACAGTATTTTCAGCAATTGTCCTTTTACCATCCAGAAAAAACACGGTGTGTCTAATATTGGTATTAACCACTGGAATGTCTTCAAGAATTTCTACAAAGGGAGGAAAACGTTTGGTGAAAGCAAGAATCTGCTAAAGCTAATTAAGAATTCATTTACACAAGAAGAATTTGAGCTATTAAAGAACGGACCTAAAGAAATTATTGTAACAGTGTCTAATCTTTCATTGAATCAGGTAGAATACAAATCTGTCAATGATTTTGAATATGATGAATTCTGTGAATGGATCTGGATCTCGTGTAATTATACGCCTTTTATGAGCCTCGTGCGCAAACACGGATGTGAATATGCAGATGGCGGATTGGGGAGTATGGTGCCCATTGAAGAGGCAATAAACCGAGGCGCCACTCACGTTGACGCCGTTATTCTACATACGGAGGTCAACCATTTAAACCGCATGCCGTCAAAAAATGCATTTTCCTTATTGACTAATATGTTTGCCTTTATGCTGGATCGGATCGAACGTCAAAATATCCGGATCGGTAAACTTGTGGCAGGCCATATGGATGCGACCATTAACTTCTATTACACCCCAACGATACTCACAACTAACTCACTTATCTTTGAAGAAGAGAAGATGAATAATTGGTGGCGAAGTGGCTTTGACTATGCCAGGTCTAAGAATGTGGATTTAAGTCCGATCGAACCCGAATAGGCCTACCAGAGTTCGCTGATCTCTTTTTTAATATACGCAAGAGCGGTCGCTGAAGGTGATTGCATATCCATCGTTTCATTCAGGATGCCCTCTCTGAGTTTATCTGCCGTATCTGCTTCGCTCAGGGCGGCCTTCCGGATAATTTGAATAGTAGCTCCTTTTGCTGCCTTAATAATGTTCCAGCACTCGTCACTTATGTAGATCTGCTGGGCCAGGTTATGATCGAATTCTTTTTCGATGTTACTTATTAGTAAGCTTTCGTACTTGTTTTTATCATTAGTTTGAGGTGCGACACGTACAACAAGGCTTGTAATATTGATACGCTCCAGGAATAAGGCCATTCGCTCGTAAGCTTGCAACCGTATAGGCAACACGTTTTTTTGAGAATCTTTGTGCAGCAAATAACGTCTGCGTCCTTCCTCATTATTAGTGTGCATTCGAAAAAAGTAAAAAGCGACGGCTCCTGTCACTACTGCAGGTAGTAAAAAGCCGAATAATTGGAAGATGTCGTCTCCGCTCATGTGGTTTAGTTTAGTTCAATTTAATGCATCCAATGGATACGAAGTAAGAACGATTGCAATACGGAAAAAGTATACAGGACTCGGGTCGAATTACGCCGTCACCTGACTCTTTCCACCTAAATATTGACAGTCATATAATTCTTGCATCCCGGCAAAAGTTACCCTTGCCTTTTCGTAATCATATGTCGACTTCAGATCTGCATGTAGAAAATCATCATCTACATTCATTTGAATATCCTGCATAGTAAACTGACACGGATGCTCATAGCCCGCGGCGTGGGTAATTTCTATTAATTCCTTTCTAAACGTTTTAAAATACTGTGCCAGTCGATCTGATTTCAAGGGCACATTAATGCCTTTCTGCAGCCAATTGCTTTGTGTAGCCACACCCGATGGACATCGGTTTGTATGGCATATCTGAGCTTGAATACAGCCTATGCTCATCATGGCCTCTCGTGCTACATTTATACAATCAGCGCCCATTGCAAATGCCATTGCGCCCTTGGCCGGGAATCCAAGTTTACCACTACCAATAAAAACGATACGTTCACAAATATTGCGCTTTCGAAAGATCGAATAGACCGATGAGAAACCATATACCCAAGGCAGCGATACGTGGTCTGCAAAACTTGGTGGCGCAGCGCCTGTACCACCTTCACCACCATCGACTGTAATAAAATCCGGGCCTTTACCTCGTTCGACCATCAGGTCGGCTAGTTCTTCCCACATGTCGGTTTTTCCGATCGCACCTTTTATACCTACCGGCAGCCCGGTTTCTTCGGCTATAGTTTCGATAAAATCAAATAGCTCGCTTACTGTCCCGAATGCAGAGTGAGTAGGAGGGGAGAGTACATCCTTCCCTCTGGGCACACCCCGGATCTCTGCAATCTCTTTGGTGATCTTTTTACCTGGCAATACGCCTCCCTTGCCTGGTTTTGCACCTTGTGAGAGTTTTATTTCTATGGCTTTGATAGTAGGGTTATTCGCTACCGGCTCTTTCATTTTATCCATAGAGAAAGTGCCATCCTGATTTCTGACACCGAAGTATCCCGTCCCAAAATGAAATACAACATCGCCGCCCATTGCGTGATGAGGTGAAAATCCGCCTTCCCCGGTATTGTGAAATGCACTACTCTTGGATACGCCTATGTTCATTGACCTGACCGCTGCGGCGGATAAGGAACCAAAACTCATAGCAGATACATTGATAGCAGATCCGGGCCTAAAAGGCTTTTTGCGGCCATTATACAAACCCATTACTTTAGCACAGGGTAGAAAACTATTGTCAGTAGCATTCGGATGCTCTTTGTTGAGCTTGTAGGCCAACATCTGATTTTTAATAAAAATGTGGTGATGGGCATATACATCCCGATCGGTACCGAAGCCTTTGTAATTATTTTCCTTTTTAGCCGAAGCATAGATCCACCCTCGTTCAATCCTGTTAAAAGGGAGTTCCTCACGGTTATTAGCCACAAAGTACTGCCGCAATTCGGGCCCTATACTTTCTAACCAGTACCGTAAATGTCCAACGATCGGAAAGTTATGTTTGATCGTATGAGCAGGCGTAAAAAAGATGTCCTTGATAGCAATTATGGCAAGAAAGATCAAAAGCCATCCCCACCAAGGTACTGCTGCCAGCCATGCCCAAAGTTGATCCATAGAATTCTATTAAGGCGTATTCAGGTAATCAAGACTCATTTCAGTCAGCGCTTTTACACCGAGCAATAATCCACTGTCATCGATCAAAAAATCGGGCGTATGATGTGGAAAAGGCGTAGTGTTGCCGGGGGTCATTCCACCCAGGAAGAAATAGAATCCAGGTACTTCCCGCTGGAAATATGAGAAATCTTCTGCGCCGGTAACGGCTTTTTGTGTCAAAACATTGGCATCTCCTGCTACGCGCTGCATAGAAGGGAGCATTTGTGCTACAAGATCAGGGTCGTTAAATGTAATATCTGTTGCATCGCGTATTTCAATAGTAGCTTCTCCACCATATGCTTTCGCAATAGCGGGTACCATTTCTTCCATTCGCTTGTTTATATGATCCTTCATCCCGTAATCGAGCGTGCGTATGGTACCGATCATTTCAGCACTTTCAGGAATAATATTGAATCGCACGCCGCTTTTGATCTTACCAACCGTGATGACAGCTGCTTCCTTGGTCAAATTAGCTTCCCGGCTAATGATCGTCTGGAGTCCGTCTATGATCTTTGCACTGATCAAGATCGGGTCAACCCCGCCCCAGGGCTGTGATCCATGAGATTGCTTTCCTTTTACATTGATAGTAAAACTCTGAGCTGCAGCCATGGTGCCTCCTGCTTTATATCGTATTGTACCCACAGGCGTTTGAGAATTGATATGTAAGCCAAAGATGGCATCTACATCCGGGTTTTTTAGAACCCCTTCCTTTACCATTAATAGAGCGCCCCCTTCTTCCCCGGGTGGCGGTCCTTCTTCAGCTGGCTGGAAAATAAATTTCACAGTCCCTTTAATTTTGTCTTTTTGAGCCGCCAGGACCTCAGCAACACCCATTAATATAGCTACATGGGTGTCATGGCCGCAGGCATGCATCACCCCAACAGGTTCACCCATAAATTCCGAAGTAGCCTGAGATCGATACGGTAAGTCGTTCCTTTCTGTAACCGGAAGGGCATCAATATCGGCACGTAAAGCCACGACTTTCCCCGGTAGATCTCCTTTTAACAAGCCAACTACCCCTGTATGGGCCACGCCCGTTTGAACTTCAATACCAAGAGAACTCAGGTGATCTGCGATCTTCGCAGCTGTTTTAAACTCCCTATTCGAAAGCTCCGGGTTTTGATGTATGTCCCTCCGCCAGGTAATTACCTTGTCCTCAACGGATGCATAATCTATATTGTATTGGGTTCCCTGGGCACTTAATGCCGTAAAGAATCCTATAAACAAAATGGAAAATATAAATTTCATAAAGTGCTGATTTAGAATTTAATAAGTGTATAGTTTTGATCTGTTAGTTGAATAATTGCTGTCATTGCAGAAAGGGACATCTGTACGCCTTCAATGATATTTTCTGTGGGTACATCACGAGACAATGATGATTGTCCGCAAAAAATCACTTCCGCCCCGGCATCGATCAAGGCAGTTATGAGCTCAAAATTCGGATTTGAGACACCATATCGCTCGGTGTAGGCTTCCGGGGTCATAATATCCTTGGATGCTTTGTTGTGAACAACCAGGGCTACTTTAAGTTTATCTATTGGGATCCCGTGTTGAGCGTGCATGTTCAGGAACCTGGCAGCGGTTTCAATACTTGCATTGATCTGATCATGGTTCTCGGGACTCGACATAATATCGAAAACCACTTTGAAGTCCCGATCCTTTTCCGTCTTAAATTCCGGATTATCGATCGGCCATACTTTGCCAAATTCTGTAATAACCGGTCCGGCTTTTTTTTCCTGAGCTAATCCTTGTGAGAAAACCAGTAAGAATAGAAGTATAGAATTGATGCGCATCTCCATAATCAGATGCTAAATATATTCAAATTGCGCCTAATCCCTATGTCGTTGTTAATAATTCATAGCGTACTTTAAGATGCGTAGAAATATGGCTAACTTCACGCCATAAATCTTTCACTGAGCATTGCGTACATATTTAGAGGAATTGAACGAAGCACAAAGGGCCCCTGTGTTACACAAAGAAGGGCCTTTGATGGTTATTGCCGGTGCCGGATCCGGGAAAACCCGTGTGCTTACATATAGGATCGCCCATCTTATGAAAGAAGGGGTAGATCCGTTCAATATATTAGCCCTCACCTTTACCAATAAAGCTGCCAGGGAAATGAAAAAGCGGATCGCCGAATTGGTTGGTGAATCCGAGGCCAAAAATTTATGGATGGGTACTTTCCATTCTATTTTTGCCCGGCTTTTGAGGTATGACGGAGATAAATTGGGCTTTCCAAAGAACTTCACCATTTATGACACCCAGGATTCTCAGCGTCTTATTTCTTCTATCATCAAGGAAATGTCGCTTGATAAGGATGTCTATAAATACAAGCAGATCCATAACAGGATATCTGCCTATAAAAATAATCTCATAACCGTAAAGGCTTATTTTCAAAATCCTGAACTCATGGAGGCAGATGCCATGGCCAAGAGGCCGCGGACGGGTGAGATATACAAAGCCTATGTGGATAGGTGCTTCAAAGCCGGCGCAATGGATTTTGATGATCTTTTGCTGCGCACGAACGAACTCCTGAACAGATTCCCGGCTGTGCTGCTTAAATACCAGGAGCGATTTCGCTACATCTTGGTCGATGAGTATCAGGATACGAATCACTCCCAATACCTGATCGTACGTGCTTTAGCAGACCGGTTTCAAAACATTTGTGTGGTGGGTGATGACGCACAGAGTATCTACTCCTTCAGGGGTGCCAACATTAGCAACATACTTAATTTTCAAAGGGATTATGACGAAGTGGCAATGTACAGGCTCGAGCAAAATTACCGCTCGACCAAAACAATTGTCAACGCTGCCAATACCATAATTGCCCATAATAAGAATCAGATAAAAAAAGAGGTCTGGACTCACAATGATGAGGGGAACAAGATCATTCTGCACCGCAGTGTCACGGATGCTGAGGAGGGCAGATATGTGGCCGGGTCCATATTTGAGAATAAGATGCAACGGCAATTGCCCAATAGTAGTTTTGCCGTTTTATATCGTACGAATTCTCAATCAAGATCTATTGAGGATGCATTGCGCAAAAGGGATATTCCTTACCGTATTTATGGCGGAGTGTCATTCTACCAGCGAAAAGAGATAAAAGACTTGTTGTCCTATTTGCGAATACTTGTGAATCCGAATGATGAAGAAGCATTAAAGCGGATCATCAATTTTCCGGCCCGTGGTATCGGCCAGACTACGGTAGACAGACTCACAGTTGCTGCCAATGAAACAGAACGATCTATATTCCAGGTGATGTCTTCACTCGATAAGATACCTGTTAATATAAATGCAGGGACTAAAAGGAAACTTGAGGATTTTGTCATGATGATCAAAAGTTTTCAAGTATTGAACCAGTCCCAGGATGCATTTGTTGTTGCGGCTCATGTGGCTAAAAAGGCTGGCCTGCTTCAAGAATTTAAAAAAGATGGTACGCCGGAAGGAATCGCCAGAATGGAAAATATTGAGGAATTGCTCAATGGGATCCAGGATTTTGTCGAAGGTCAAAAGGAGATCGCGGATGCCGAAGGTAGCCTAACAGAATTCCTGGAAGATGTAGCCCTTGCCACAGATCTCGATCAGGAAACAGACAGTACGGATCGAGTTTCGTTAATGACGATTCACCTGGCAAAAGGTCTTGAATTTCCCTATGTATATATCGTTGGTATGGAGGAAGACCTGTTCCCATCTGCCATGAGCATGAGTACTCGTAGTGAATTGGAAGAAGAGCGACGTTTATTCTATGTGGCACTTACGCGCGCAGAAAAACAGGCATATCTCACCTATACGCTTAACAGGTATAGATGGGGAAAGCTGATAGATGCAGAACCCAGCAGATTTATTGAGGAAGTTGATGAACAGTATATTGATAACCGGATTCCGGTTACAAATTACCAATTCAAACCTCTTATCAACACCGATATATTTGGGGACGTGGAAACGCCTGCTAAGAAAAGAAAAGCTGGCAGAGTTGGGAATGTTAAACCAAAGAATGCCCCGAAACCTGCTGTACCGCACAATCTTAAACCTATTAGGAGATCTGCCCGACCGGGCGCTGTTAGTACGGAGACGATCGACCCGAAGCTAGTAGAAGGTGCTCTCGTTAATCATACGCGATTTGGTAGGGGTAAGGTGATAAAAATAGAAGGTAAGGGAAGCGACCGAAAAGCCGAAATTCAATTTGAACAAGGTGCCGTAAAAAAATTACTGCTTCGCTTTGCTAAGCTTGAAGTACTCTCATAAAAAAAACCGCGCTTTTGAGCGCGGTTTTTAATTTCAAAAGATCTAATCTTATTCGTTGATAGCAGGATCATCCATGCCCTCTTCGATCATAGAGAAAAATTGATCCAGCTTAGGCAATACTACTATACGGGTCCGTCTGTTCTTAGCCCTGTTGCTAGCAGTATTGTTATCCGTTAGCGGTACATAGTGGCTACGTCCTGCTGCTGTCATTCGCGCCGGTATTACACCGAATTCATTTTGAAGAATACGTACTACTGCGGTAGCTCGCTTAGCACTTAAATCCCAGTTATCAAGGAGCACTCCACTTTGATAAGGTACGTTATCTGTGTGTCCTTCAACCAGGAAGTCGAAATCAGGTTTGTTATTCACAACCTGGGCTACTTTACCCAATACTTGCTTAGCTGCATTGGTCACATTGTAACTGCCGGTGCTAAATAATAATTTATCGGAGATGGATACAAAAACAACTCCTTTCTCAACACTGATCTCAATATCTTCGTCATCCAGGTTACCAAGGACACCTTTAAGGCTTTGAACCAAGGCCAGGTTAACCGAGTCGCGTCGGGTAACGGCATCCTGCAATTTGCGGATGGTCAGATCTTTTTCCCTTAAACTTTCAAGGGATTTTTCAAGGTTTTCTGCACCCTTGGTAGTTAAGGTAGTCAGATTCCCCATATTGTTGATCAAATCTTGGTTATTCGCTTTTAGGAAATCGTTTTGATCTGCCAAAGTTTGGGCACGAGCGTCGGCCGTTGCCTTTTCTTCCAGGCATGTATTCAACTTAACAGTAGCTGAATTGAGCAGGTCTTGAGTTTCTTGTTGCTGGGCTTCCAGTTCCGCATATTTCTTCTGTGATACACAGGAAGAAAGCAAAACGGCGATGCCTAATAGTGCAATAGTACTTTTTTTCATGACAAGGTTCTTAGTTTATTACGTGAGTAAATTTTATGCGGTTCCGGAGCAAAATTATGTCAATTCATACCCCATCGTTGAACGAAATTAGTTAATCTTTTACTAAAATGTTAAATTCCTTTATACCAAGTACGTAGTGAGACCATACAATAGATTTCGTGACATGGTACTTTTTCAAATATCCGTTGTTATTTCGTTTTCTAAGCATCCTGCCCAATTTCAGGTAGTAACTGAGATGAGCATGTACAATAGCGATACAGTGTCCTAATTTGAATTGAAGAATGAACCGGATTCCGGCGATGAAATCCAAAAACAGCCTGCAGAGTATCAGAATGAAAGCTCTTCTTTTAGGTAAATTTTTAGTGATGGAGTATAATGAATTTCTAAAGTTTAAATAGGTTTTCCGTGGATCCATATTAGAGAGGGTAGACCCACCTAAATGCAGAACGTGAGAGCTCCCTACATAAAAGACCTGATACCCTGAATTGCGGGCTCGCCAGCACAGATCAATTTCTTCCTGATGGGCAAAATAATCTTCATCAAATCCACCCAGAGAATTAAATACTTCTTTTCGAATGAACATGCAAGCTCCTGTAGCCCAAAATATTTCTCGGGTGTCGTCATACTGACCCTTATCAGTTTCTATCGATTGGAAAATTCGCCCTCTGCAGAAAGGATACCCCAAAGCATCTAAAAATCCCCCTCCGGCTCCGGCATATTCAAAATTATCCGGATCTTTCAGATCAAGGATCTTAGGTTGGACGATTGCCGCTTCTGCATGATCTTCAAAGAATTGAAGAATAGGAGGGAGCCACCCTTCCGTCACAGCAATATCCGAATTTAAAAGGCAAAATATATCTGCATCCACCTCCTTCAATGCCAGATTGTAACCTTTGGCAAATCCTTCGTTGGCAGTATTTAGAATGACTCGCACATTTGGATATTCAGCTAAGATAAAATCCACAGAGCCATCTGTGGAAGCATTATCTGCTACGATGATCTCGGCATCGGCACTGTACGAAATAACTTTAGGAAGATATTCCTTTAATAGTTGGATCCCGTTCCAATTGAGTATGACGATCGCTAGCTTCAAAACGAGTGCAAATTAAAGGCTTAAATCAGGAATATCCTGTATGAAATCGTATTTTTCATTTACTGTATCTACCGTAAAGAAATAGTGGTCAAGGCCATTGGTGATTATAAGAAGTTCGGCCTTCAAACTGCGATTATACTGAGCGATCTGGTCAAAAACTTCTTGTTTTATTGGTGTGGCGGGAGATTTGCACTCGACCAATAGCTGTATGCTTCCATCTGGTTCATAGACAATAATGTCGAATCTTTTAGTAAGCGAATTAACCTTGATCTGTTTCTCTACCTGTATGCGATTCTTAGGATATCCCTTATCATAAAGTAGAAAATGAAGCACATGCTGGCGCACCCATTCCTCAGGTTGAAGTGCCACAAATTTTTTCCGGATTTCGTCAAAAATGAGGGGCTTATTTTCCTTATTTTTAAACCGAAATGAATAAGGCCTGAAATTGAGTGCTTGCATGCCCTTTAGGCTAATCTGAATTAATGGAAGAAGTTAAGCAAATTGTATCAAACATTCGTCAGGGAATTTTTCACCCCATCTATTTCCTATATGGCGATGAACCCTATTTCATTGACAAAGTTGCCTCTTATATAGGAGAAAATGTGTTGAGTGAAGAGGAGAGGGGTTTTAACCAGATGATCTTGTATGGCAAAGATACAAGTATGGATGAAGTGATCTCCAATGCGAAGAGATACCCGATGATGGCGGAGAAGCAAGTGATCATAGTAAGGGAAGCGCAGCACTTATCTCGTATGATCGAAAAACTTGTACCCTATGCAGAACAACCACAGGAGTCAACCTTATTGGTATTTTGCTACAAGTATAAAAAGCTTGACAAGCGAAAGAAATTATATAAAACGCTCCTGTCTAATAATGGGTTTCTGTTTGAAAGCAAGAAATTATACGAGAATCAGGTATCGGATTGGATACGGGGCCTCTTGAAGGGAAAAGGATATACGATCACTCATAAGGCCAGTATGTTGTTAGTAGAATTTTTGGGTACAGACCTGAGCCGTATTAACAACGAATTAGAAAAGTTAATGCTTGTTTTGGAAGACGGGTCAGAAATAAGTCCGGAAGCCATCGAGCATCACATCGGGATCAGTAAGGATTTCAATAATTTTGAGTTAAAGAAGGCCATTGGGGAAAGGGATATCCTAAAGGCATCCAGGATCATTACATATTTTGCCCAAAATCCAAGAGAGAATCCATTCGTAGTAACCCTCTCCTTATTACATAATTTCTTTTCTCAATTACTGCAATATCACGGATTACATGATCACAATCCCAAGACAGTTGCCAGTGCATTGCGTATCAACCCATATTTCGTGAATGAATATCAAACGGCTGCGCGGAATTATTCCATGAGGCGTTCTTCTGAGATCGTAAGTGCGTTAAGAGAGCTGGACCTTAAAGGTAAAGGCGTAGGGGCATCACAGATGTCACATCCGGATCTGCTTAAGGAAATGCTCGCAAAAATTGTCTGATCTATTCCTTGTCCAAACTATATTTCCCAGGTCCCAGTAAAAAGATCACTAGAAAAAACCCCAGGAAAAGAAGTGCTTTCTCTTTCACACCAAAGGGATCAGCAGAATGTACTACAAATGCGGCAACGGCCATAACTAAAGCTGGCGGAATTGCGGCCCATTTTGTCTTGAATCCAAGGATTATGAGAATAGGACAAATAAATTCCCCAAGCACAGCCAGGAATAAGGTAGGCGTAGCACCAATGCCTATTGGATCTGAAAATTCAAAATCGCCTCCAATAAGTTTTTGAAATTTAGGAATTCCGTGAGTGAGTAATAAGGCTGAGGGAACAATACGCAAAAGAGCTAAGCCGATGTCTTTTTTTAATGTATTAGCCATTTAAATTTAGAATTGGTTACCAAATAAAAGTATGATATTTTGTTTAAATATGTTCATACAGGCCTAAACTTTTCCGGAAAATACTCACAAATTCATCTACGTTCTCTTTACTAAAACACAAGGGTGGTTTTATCTTAATTACTTGATTATGAATGCCATCCGTACTCGATAAAATCCCATTATTCCGTAAAAAGTTTATTACATACTTGGCTAATTTGCCATCAGGTAGATTATTGTGGTCGACCATTTCTACACCCAAAAAGAGGCCTTCTCCTCGAATATCACCAATAGTGCCATACGATTCTTGTAGTATTTTAAGTTGTTTTTTAAAATAGTCGCCGACTTGCTTGGCATGATGTTGAAGTGAATCTCTCTCAATGACATTCAAAACTTCTTCACCTATCAGGCAGCTCACCGGATTTCCCCCGAAAGAAGTAAAGAATTCTGGTCCTTCAGCAAATTTACTAGCGATCTCTGTAGTAGTTACTACAGCCCCAATGGGATGTCCATTTCCCATGGGTTTACCCAGGATGACAATATCCGGGATAACACCCTGCATTTCGAACCCCCAGTAAGAATTGCCTAAGCGACCAAAGCCGACTTGCACCTCATCTGAAATACATATTCCACCTTGCTTACGGATGGCCTCATAGACCTCGTTTAAATATCCTATGGGAAGTGGAACCTGTCCTCCGCATCCTACAATGGGTTCGGCAATAAATGCGCCCAGGGTGCCCACGTGGTCTGCTATTAGTGCTTTGGCACGGTTGGAAAAGTAAGAAGCTGCATTTTTGCGCATATTGGCCTTTAAGGCAAATGCATTGGGTAGTTTAGATTCAACTACATGATCGGGCTTGCCTATGGAACCTGCTTTGCTGTATTTGTAATGGCTGATCTCAATAGCTGCCTGGGTATTCCCGTGATATCCTTCCTCCAACACCATGATTTTTTTTCGTTTAGTATACGATCTTGCAAGTCGCAGCGCTAAGTCTGTAGCAGCACTCCCCGAATTAACAAAGTATACTTTATCAAGGGAAGGGGGGAATTTTTGAAGAAGTTTATCGGCATAATTATTTAGTTCCGGATATAAGTAGCGCGTATTTGTATTGAGTCGTGCCATTGCAGCCTGTCCGGCCTTTACTACATCTGGATTGCTATGGCCAACGAGCATGATGTTATTATATGCATCCAGGAATGTATTGCCTTCATAATCATACATGAACTGTAAAGCCGACTTGTACATAGGTATGGGCTCTTCATAGGACAGAGATAAGGTCTGACTGAAAAAGGAATTCCTTTGGTTGTTAAGCTGGCCTCGTTCAGGCAGCGGTCCCTGCGGCAAGCCGGATGCCTTCCTGAATACATTTTGCGCTTTTAGTGGATTAATACGTATCCATTTTTTCAATACCTCCTGCGCTGGTTTTTGTGAAATAACCAGGTATTCGTTTTCAGGATCAGCTCTTAGCGATTTGGCCGCATGACATAAGGTGGTGCATAAACGCGCGGCGACCAGGTAATAAAGGTTGTCGATCTCAATTTCCTTTAGCGGTATTTGTTTAGAATAAGCGGAGATCACACGCGTGGCGGCTTCCAGAATATTTTCGACTCCCATCAGGGAGTAGGCAAGGGCAATAGCCAGTTCATTGATTCGCCAGCTGTAGCACATATCTCCAAAGTCAATCAGTCCGCTTATCGTTTTTTCACTTGTGAGGACATTCCAGTCATTGGCATCTCCATGTATGAGTTGAGAAGGAAATTGGTAATAATGAGGCATGACCATCTCTTGGAACTGCAGTAAGAAATAGGAAATTAATCTGCGCAAAGGAATATCACTTACTTCTTCAACTAGCGGGATATTTTCCAGCGCATGCCTTAAATCCCATTCCCTAGCATAGGATGGAGGGGCAGGCAGTCCGGATTTTTCCAGGGTCAGGTCTATTTCAGCAAGTACGTGTCCGAGATCGGATAATATTTTGTCAGAGGGGTTTTGCTCAGCTAGAAAGTTACCTTCCAGAAAAGTTTGCAATCTATAAATATCATTTTCAGATTCGGTAATAAGCTCCCCTGTATGGGACGGGCAGACCTCAGGAATTTGACAACTTACTTTGCCTTTTAGTGCCTGGAGCACAAGATTCTCGTGTCTAACTTTAGCATAGTGTTTATTCTCACGAGGAAACTTCTTGAATATGAAGTTCCCGGAAGCACTGATAACCTTGAAGGTTGCTATTTCATATCCCATCAATCGTTCAATTGAATGAACCTCCAAATGATAGGCGTCCGTTAGAATTTGATACTCTTGTTTATTGTCGCTCATTGTCCGTTTTTCCGACTTCGATAAGTTTAAATCACACTGCAAAATATGAAATGATAAATGAATTGTGATACAGGCTAATATGACCTATATTTATTCGATATTTTCAAGAATCAAAATAACTATAGTCATGAAAAAATTATTAGCATTTATTGTTGTGTTGTTAGTTGTTCAAAGCGGTGTTAGCCAAGGCTTTGAATTTAAGGCAAGCGACATAAATATTTCCTACGAAAAATTTGTCCTCCCGAACGGACTAACCTTATTAGTACATGAAGATCACAAAGCACCAATTGCTGCTGTAAATGTGTGGTATCATGTTGGATCGAAAAATGAAAAGCCAGGCAAAAGCGGATTTGCTCATTTATTTGAGCATTTGATGTTTAATGGAAGTGAGAATTTCAATGATGATTATTTCCAGGCCTTAGAACGAATCGGTGGAACAGATCTGAATGGAACCACTAATTCGGATCGTACGAATTATTTCCAGAATGTCCCGGTTGCGGCCCTGGATCAGGTATTATTCCTTGAATCGGATAGAATGGGGCACTTACTCGGTGCTATCGACCAGGCTAAATTGGATGAACAACGTGGTGTTGTTCAAAATGAAAAAAGACAGGGAGAAAACCAGCCTTATGGTAAGCAATGGGATTATTTAACCAAGGCGATGTATCCGAAAGGGCATCCCTATAGTTGGACAGTGATCGGTGAAATGGCCGATTTGAATGCGGCCAGCCTGGAAGATGTACAGGAATGGTTTAAGAGCTATTATGGTGCAGCTAATGCCGTGGTTGCCGTTGCCGGGGATATTGAACCTCAGGAGGTATATCAAAAGGTATTGAACTACTTTGGGGACATCCCAAGTGGGCCGACCATTGAAAGACAAGAGGTTAATGTGCCTGAACATAATGGAAATACCTATCAGGTTTACCAGGACCGAGTGCCTGAAAGTCGGGTATTATTTGCCTGGAACACACCTCGTTTTGGGGATAGGGAAGACATTCATTTTGATTTGATATCGGCCATATTAACCAGCGGTAAAAATTCAAGATTGTATAAGAAGCTGGTATACGAAGATCAGGTCGCAAGTAGTGTTGTATCCTTTCAGTCGAGTAGTGAGATCAGTAGTAACTTTATCTCATGGGCCAATGTAAAGCCGGGTGAAGATGTTGACGCGGTGAAAAATCAGCTTTCGGATATCATTCAAGAATTGGCCATGAATGGTCCGACCGAAGCAGAGCTTAATCGGGTTAAATCTGCCTATTTCGCAAACTTTATTAAAGGCTTAGAACGTATTGGCGGTTTTGGTGGCGTTTCAGATATCCTTGCATCCAATGAAACTTATTTTGGAGATGCGGGTTATTATCAGACGGTTCTAAAATATGTAGAGGAAGCAACTACAGCCGATATTCAAAAAACAGCTAAGAAATGGTTAACGAAGGGCAAACATACATTGATCTGTAACCCCTTTCCGGAATATGAAGTGTCGCCAACAACAGTTGACCGGACTACATTACCTGCACTTGGAACTCCAAAGAGTTCTTCTTTTCCTGATCTTCAAAGAGCAACTTTGTCCAATGGCTTAAATGTTGTATTGGCTCAGAGAAGTGGTGTGCCTACTATTGTGATGAATTTAATGGTAGATGCAGGATACAAAACAGATCATTTAGCAAAGCCGGGTACCGCTTCCTTAGCCATGAATTTATTGGATGAAGGAACTACTTCTTTGAATTCTTTAGAAATCAATGAAAAGTTGCAACTTTTAGGTGCCAGCATTTCTACTTTTTCCAATCAGGACATATCCAGTGTGTATTTGAACACATTAAAGCCAAGTCTTAATGCCAGTCTTGAATTATTTGGGGATGTAGTACTGAATCCTGCTTTTCCGGAACAGGAATTCACACGCTTACAAACAGAGCAGATAAATAACATTAAGAATGAGAAAGCACAGCCCATTACCATGGCATTGCGGGTAATGAATAAATACATGTATGGGGAAGGACATCCTTATAGCAATCCGTATACAGGAACCGGTTATGAGGAAACAGTTTCTGGGTTGACTCGAGAAGATGTCGTTAATTTCTACGATACCTGGATGAAACCTAATAATGCCACCCTGGTTGTGACAGGCGATCTAAGCATAGATGAATTGACGTCTGTTTTAGAAAAATCCCTGGGGAAATGGAAAAAAGGAGATGTGCCTTCTATTACCTTCAGTGCACCAAAAACTGACTCCAGGAATACGTTATATCTTATGGATAGGCCTGAATCTCAACAATCTCTGATCATTGCCGGACATCTAACCGAGAAATATGGAGACCTATCAGAAATTGCACTGGGACAGATGGTAAGCATATTGGGAGGCGACTTCACTTCAAGGATAAATATGAACCTTCGTGAAGATAAACACTGGTCTTATGGGGCTCGTGGTTTGGTTCTAGGCGCGCGGGAAGAGCGACCATTCATTGTTTACGCTGCTGTACAAACAGATAAATCTGCAGAAAGTGTAACCGAAGTAAGAAAAGAGATTTCTGAATTTATCAGTACCAGGCCTGCAACTTCTGCAGAAGTGGAGAAGGTAAAAACGAATCAAATTCTCAAGTTACCCGGCCAATGGGAGACGAACAGTGCGGTTAACAATTCCTTGTCAACAATTGTTCGATATGGCCTAGACGATAACTACTATCAGAAGTATGATGAGAATGTGAGAAATCTTTCGTTGGACGATGTGATCAATGTGAGCAAGCAGGTTGTGAAACCAGCGGAGATGAATTGGTTCATGGTAGGGGACAAGGCGAAGATCGTAGATAAGTTGGACGAATTAGGGTTCGATGCCATTATTGAGATCGATGCGGATGGGAAACCTAAGAAACCAACGATCCCTCAAATAGAGCCTGAAATAAAGAATTAAGTAAATAGGGTGAACCTGCAGATTGTTTCGAATTATCGTAGTTCGGGATAATCTGTGGGATTACTTTCGTGCATGATCCTGTACACTCTCTCAAAGATATCTTCTGCATTGGGTTTAGAGAAATAATCTCCATCCGTGGCATATGCCGGTCTGTGCGCTTTGGCCGTTAATGTTTCCGGAGGACAATCAAGGTATTGAAATCCTCCCTGTTCTTCCTGGATATGTTGCAATAAATAGGCTGAACAACCACCAGGAACATCTTCGTCAATGATCAATAATCTATTTGTATTCTTTAAACTCTTCACAGTGTCATGAGAAAGATCAAAAGGCAGGAGAGATTGAGCATCGATAACTTCTGCGTCTATACCCACATCTAAAAGCTCTTCTGCTACCTGCTGAACTATTCTCAGTGTTGAACCATAGGACAGTAACGTAATATCGCTACCTTTCTTAACGGTCTCAACCACACCAATAGGGGTACAGATTTCAGAGAGGTTTTGAGGAAGTGATTCTTTTAACCTGTATCCATTCAGGCATTCAATGACCAGTGCAGGCTCATCGGATTTTAGCAAAGTATTATAGAATCCGGCCGCCTTGGTCATATTTCTTGGAACCAGAATGTACATGCCTCTTAGCAAGTGAATGAAACCACCCATTTGGGAACCTGAATGCCAAATCCCTTCTAACCTATGTCCTCTTGTCCTTACAATTAAGGGAGCTTTCTGTTTACCAACACTTCTGTACAATAAAGTGGTCAAATCGTCTGCTAGTACTTGAATGGCATAAAGCAGATAATCCAGGTATTGAATTTCTGCAATAGGTCGGAGTCCGCGCATCGCCAGTCCGATTCCTTGCCCAATGATCGTGGCTTCCCTTATACCCGTGTCTGAGACCCTGAACTCGCCATATTTCTTTTGTAATCCTTCCAGGCCTTGATTCACATCGCCTATTGCGCCGCTGTCTTCTCCAAAAATAATCACTTTAGATTGCGAGCTTAGGATGTGATCAAAGTTGTTTCTCAGGATGACCCGACCATCTACCAATTCTGGTTCAGCAGCATATGTTGGGGATATTTCTTCGATCGAGGTTGCCTTTGAATCAAATTCACTATACAGATGCTTACTGTAATGTTGCTGTTCAGTTTCAAGGTAAGTGTCGATCCATTTGCGAAGATCATCGATGGAGGAACTGGTTTCCCCCAAAACAAATCTCAAGGCTTTCCTTGCATTGGAGGCTATATCCTTTTTAGTAGCTTCATCTATTGCGATGATGTCATTCTTAATTCGGGTAAGGTAAACCCGGTTACTACTCTCTTCTGCCATTGAATCGAGAAGGGAAACTAATTCTTTCTTCGCAATATTTTGAGGTTCCAGAAACTCGCTCCAGGCTTCTTTCTTGGCCAGCCTAACTTCTTTTTTTATTTCTTTTTCTAGAACATCCAATTCTTCTTCCGTAGAAATATTATTTGTGAGGATCCAATTTTTGAACTTCAGATTACAATCGTGTTCTTTTTCCCATTTTAATCGCTCTTCGCTCTTATATCTTTCGTGTGATCCCGAAGTGGAATGCCCTTGTGGCTGAGTAAGTTCAATTACATGGATCAGTACAGGCACGTGCTCTACTCTTGCAATATCGGCTGCATTCTCATAAGCGTGGATCAAGCCTGTATAGTCCCATCCATGCACTTTTATGATCTCGTAACCGAGAGCGTCGGGTGTGCGTTGAAAACCGCTAAGGATTTCAGAAATGTCTTCCTTGGTTGTTTGAAATTTAGCATGAACGGATATACCAAAGGCATCGTCCCATACACTTATGATCATTGGCACTTGCAATACGCCGGCCGCATTTACAGTTTCAAAAAACGAACCCTCGCTGGTGCTGGCATTACCAATGGTTCCCCAAGCCACCTCATTCCCATTGTTAGAGAATTTGGCTTGAGGGATCTCTTTTACATTGCGATAAATTTTCGATGCCTGTGCAAGCCCAAGGAGCCTGGGCATCTGTGATGCAGTAGGTGAAATATCTGCACTGCTGTTTTTTTGCTTTGTGAGGTCTTTCCAGTTCCCTTTTTCATCCAGGCTATAGGTGCCAAAATGCCCACCCATCTGCCTCCCGGCGCTCATAGGTTCAAGTGC
>CAMYJF010000019.1 GCA_947258555.1 uncultured Eudoraea sp.
CACCAAAATGATATAGGCGTTATCCTGGACTGGGTGCCCTCTCATTTTCCAAGTGACGCCCATGGCCTGGGCTTTTTCGACGGCTCACATTTATATGAACATCCCGATACCAGGAAAGGCTATCATCCAGACTGGAAGAGCCTGATCTTCAATTATGGCCGCAACGAAGTACGTGCTTTTCTGATCTCCAATGCCCTTTATTGGCTGGATGAATTCCATGTAGACGGACTCAGGGTAGATGCGGTAGCATCTATGCTATATTTGGACTATTCCCGTGAAGATGGCGAGTGGGAGCCAAACATCTATGGCAATAATGAAAACCTGGAGGCCATCTCTTTTATTAAAGAATTTAACAGCCATGTCTATGAGAATTTTGAAGGTGTTCAGACAATAGCTGAAGAATCCACAGCATTTGGTGGCGTTACCCGACCTGTAGACTTGGGCGGACTGGGCTTTGGAATGAAATGGATGATGGGTTGGATGCACGATACACTGGAATATTTTAAGAAAGATCCTGTTTACAGAACACATCATCAGAATGACCTGACATTCAGTATGACCTATGCCTTTACTGAAAATTTCATGTTACCCTTTTCACACGACGAGGTAGTTTATGGGAAGCAATCCCTTCTGAATAAAATGCCGGGCGATGAATGGCAGAAATTTGCAAATCTGCGATTGCTTTTGGGATATATGTATACGCATCCGGGAGCCAACCTGTTATTTATGGGCGCCGAATTTGGTCAATCTGCCGAATGGAATTTCCAGTATTCCCTGGATTGGCACTTGCTCCAATATGAGGTACACAGTGGCATTCAGGCCTTTATGAAAGACTTGAATAGATGCTATACGGGAAATCCTGCTTTGTATGAAAAACAGTTTAGTCCGGATGGCTTTCAATGGATCAGCTATGAAGACCATGAAAATTGTGTCTTGGCATATATCCGGAAAGGCCATGACGAAGAAAACGACCTGATCGTCCTTTGTAATTTAACCCCTGTCCTAAGAAAATCCTACCAAATTGGAGTCCCTTCAAATAAAAAATATTCATTGGTCTTAAACTCCGATGACAGTAAATATGGGGGAAGCGGGCAAAAACCTGGCGGTTTAAAAGCGAAAAAGCAGGCAGCTCATGGCTTTGAACAATCACTAAGTGTTAACATCCCGCCTTTGTCCGTACTTATCATAGGATAACTTCTTGAAAACTATAGTAAAAAGTAGCTCACTCAATTTTTGTATGTGCCTTCAATAGCTTTTTTTTGTGAGGCGTAAAAATCAGCCTATATGATTACTAATACAGAACTGGAACAAAAAGGAAATTTATTTCCTAATGAGATCATTTCCTTTTCGCAAGACGCAGACACTTTATTCTTTACGACAGCGAATGGGGTGATCCTGGAGTTGACCGTGATCCGTAATAGTGCGTTTAGATTTCGATATGCCACAGATCTGACATTCCAACCAGATTTCTCCTATGCGATCAGTCCGAATGCCACAAGGGGGTATAATCAGCTTGATTGTACAGAGACAAAAGCTCACTACGAGATACGTACTTCTAAGCTGGTAGTGGAAATTTCCAAGAAAGGCTTAAGAGTTAAGATCAAGGATATAGAAGGGAAGGTGATCAATGAAGATGAACTCGGTTTTCATTGGGAAGAAAATCAAACCCATGGTGGAAATCTGGTGAAAATGAGCAAGGTTACCCAGAGTTCGGAAAGTTTTTATGGGCTAGGGGATAAGGCTACCCACTCTAACTTAAAAGGCAAGCGAGTAAATAACTGGGTAACAGATCAGTATGCCTTTGGAAAAGATCAGGACCCGCTGTATAAAGCCATTCCATTTTTTCTGGGATTGCATAATAACATAGCATACGGGATCTTCTTTGATAATAGTTTTCGTACGTTTTTTGATTTTGCACACGAACGCAGAAGTACAACCAGTTTTTGGGCCGATGGTGGCGAGATGAATTATTACTTTTTCTACGGTCCGGAAATGTCACGAGTTGTGCGATCCTATACGAATCTTACCGGGACCCCGGAGCTACCTCCATTATGGGCGCTGGGATTTCATCAGTCCAAGTGGAGTTACTATCCGGAAAGCCGCGTAAAGGAGGTCGCTAAAAAATTCCGCGATTTGAAGATCCCTTGTGACGCCTTGTATTTGGACATCGATTATATGGATGGCTTCCGATGCTTTACATGGGACAATGATAAATTCCCCGACCCAAAGCAAATGATCAAGGATCTGTATGCCGATGGCTTTAAAACAGTTGCCATGATTGATCCGGGGATCAAAGAAGATCGCGACTATTGGGTGTATAAGGAAGCCCTGGAGAACGACTATTTCTGTAAGCGAGCTGATGGTCCGTTGATGCGTGGAAAAGTATGGCCGGGCGTATGCAGTTTTCCAGATTTTACAAATCCTAAAGTACGGGATTGGTGGAGCAAACTTTATAAAGGACTCATTGCAGAAGATGGCGTACATGCTATTTGGAATGATATGAACGAACCTGCGGTGATGGAGGTGCCGTCTAAAACTGCACCTTTAGATACACGTCATGATTATGATGGTCATCCCTGCAGTCACAGGAAAGCCCATAATATCTACGGCACACAAATGGTACGGGCTACCTATGAAGGCGTAAAAAAATATGTATATCCAAAACGTCCTTTTGTGATAACCAGGGCTGCCTATGCAGGTGCGCAGCGATTCTGCTCGACCTGGACAGGGGATAATGTGGCGACCTGGGAACATCTATGGATCGCCAATGTACAGGTACAACGTATGTGCATGAGCGGTTTCTCTTTTGTTGGCTCAGATATTGGCGGCTTTGCGGAACAGCCGAATGGCGAATTGTTTGCCCGATGGGTACAGCTGGGTATTTTTCATCCGTTTTTGCGAGTGCATTCCAGTGGGGATCACGGGGATCAGGAACCCTGGTCGTTTGATCCGGAAGTAACAGATATTGTCAGGAAGTTCATCGAACTCAGATACCAGCTTCTCCCATATCTCTATACAGCGTTTTGGCACTATGCAGAGAAAGGGGTGCCCATGATCAAGTCATTGGTGTATTGGGATCAGGAGGACCCACAAACACATTTCAGGACAGATGAATTCATCTGTGGAGAGCATATTTTGGTATGCCCGATCCAGGAAGCAAATGCCAAAGGAAGGCGCATGTATATACCCAAAGGAAAATGGCACAACTTTTGGACTGGAGAGATCATTGAAGGTGGGTTAGAACGATGGGTGGTAGCCGATATTGACAGAGTGCCCATTTTCATAAAAGCTGGGGCTATGATCCCTAAATATCCTGTACAACAGTACGTAGGAGAGAAGTCTTTTGATGCGCTGACTATTGACGTATATTTTACATTGGGATCAGAACAAAGCACATTGTATGAAGATGCCCATGAGGGGTATGATTACAAGAAAGGTGATTTTAGTGTGCGCAATTTCAAGCTTCAGGGGAAAAAGAACGCCTTGATCATTCAGCAGTTCAAAGATGGGACTTATATAACGCCTTATAAGACCTTGGATCTGCACTTGATAGGCCTGCCTTTTAAGATTGATAAGATTGAAGTTGACAATGTAGAAGTACCCCTGGAAAAAGTAAAATTGAATGGCGATAATAACATTGAGATCAGCAAGGATTTCACCCAGCTACACATAATTGGAAAATAATATTTTTCGTAAATTACGGAAATGCAAACACTAACATTATGAATATGCGTAAACTCTTATTGGGTATCGCTTTACTCTTGCTTGTAGCGGCTTGTAAGGTGAACCCTTTTACCGGGAAAAAAATGTTGAATTTTTACCCGAACAGCCAGATCTTTCCTATGGCTTTTGCCCAGTATGATCAATTCCTGGGAGAGAATAAAGTGGTAGAAGGAACAGCTGAAGCTGTAATGATATCCCGAGTAGGCCAGCGAATTGCCTCTTCTGCCGAACGATGGCTAACTGCTAATGGCTATCCGGGCTATTTAAAGGACTATCAATGGGAATACAACCTTGTAAATGACGAAACAATCAATGCATGGTGTATGCCTGGCGGTAAAATTGTTTTCTATTCCGGAATACTGCCTATCACACAAACAGAAACTGGAGTGGCTGTAGTAATGGGCCATGAAGTAGCTCATGCGCTTGCAGATCACGGAGCACAACGAATGAGCGCGGCAACTGTTCAGCAATTGGGCGCCGTTGCCGGAAATGTGGCTATACAAGATCCGCAAAAACGAAATATGTTTAACCAGGCATATGGCTTGGGCTCTACGATCGGTCTCATGTTGCCTTTCAGCAGGAGCCACGAGACAGAAGCCGACAGAATCGGACTTCAGATCATGGCTATAGCCGGTTACAATCCGGATGAAGCTGCCGAATTATGGCGCAGAATGAAGGCTAACGCCGGAAATCAGGCTCCACCAGAATTTTTGAGCACTCACCCTTCAAATGATACTCGAATTGCGAATCTGACTGCATGGTCTCCTCTGGCCAAGGAAGAAGCTCGCAAGTTTGGCGTTCAGACTTTTCAATAAATAGACAGGCCCAAAAAGGGCTATTTAATTGTATATTCGAAGCTGTACCCTTAAAGGTGCAGCTTTTTTTATGGCGCATTTGATCCCTTTGAAGGGAAGTAAACGTTTGCTTAATGCCTGGGCTTTTTACGATTGGGCCAACTCAGTGTATAGCCTGGTTATAGCTTCGGCCATTTTCCCTATTTTTTATGGTCTTTTGTTCCGAACTGCGGAAATAGATAAAGTAGCCATTTTTGGAGGAGAAATTGCCCGTGCTCCCCTGATAAGCTATGTTACTTCTGCCGCCTTCGTTTGTATCGCCATTATCACCCCCTTGATCTCCGGAATTGCGGATTATCTGGGAAACAAGAAGGTGTTTATGAAATTCTTCTGTTACCTGGGAGGCCTATCTTGCATGGGACTCTATTGGTTTTCCCTTGAGCATATCTATTTAGGCTTACTTTTCTACTTTTTTGGACTGGTTGGCTTTTGGGTCAGTTTTGCCATCAACAATTCCTATTTACCCGATATAGCCTACCCGGAGCAACAGGATGCAATAAGCGCAAAAGGATTTTCCATGGGTTATATTGGAAGTGTCTTGCTTTTGCTTTTTAACCTGGTCATGGTCATGAAACCGGAGATCTTCGCGATCTCAGATTCTCCGGGGGCACCAGCAGAGATGAAAGCCATGCGCTATTCCTTTGTCTCTGTCGGTATCTGGTGGATCCTTTTTAGTCAGTATACATTTTACTATTTGCCCCAGGGAAATAAACGGGAAGGAGATAGATCGAGGATTATCTTGAACGGCTTTAAAGAATTGCGCAAGGTGTGGCACCAACTTGGCCAGGAAACCCGGCTAAAGCGTTATCTAGGGGCATTTTTTGTTTACAGCATGGCGGTTCAGACGATCATGCTTATAGCCGCATTTTTCGGGGAAGAAGAGATCGGTTGGAGCTCGGATACTGAGCGCACTACCGGATTGATCGTTAGTATAATGGTCATACAATTAGTTGCCATCATAGGAGCCACACTCACGGCCAAAGCCTCAGAAAAATTTGGGAATATCAGGTCCTTGATCACGATCAATATCTTATGGATCTTTATCTGCATCTATGCCTACTTCCTGCAAACGCCCATGCAATTTTATATTGCGGCCGGCTGTGTGGGGATGGTCATGGGCGGAATCCAATCCTTGTCCCGCTCTACCTATTCCAAATTCATCCCGGAAACGATTGACACCGCTTCCTTCTTTAGTTTCTATGATGTATCAGAGAAGATCGGTATAGTTATCGGAACCTTTTTATATGGTATTGTTGCCCAATTCACCGGGAGCATGCGTAATGCTACCATATTTCTGGGAATATTCTTCTTATTGGGTGTCTTCCTCTTGTTACGAGTCCCAAAAAAACCCCATCAGACTGCAGAAGCAGGCTGACGAGGTTCATTGAAGTGTAGTTATTTTACTTGTTCGTTTTGGTAATATCTCCAGAGCCTGATGTTTTGCTTTGGACTTTCGGATTGCCCTTGTAATAGATATCGCCTGAGCCCGAAACTTTGGCATTTAAAGTTTCAGTAGCCGTAACTTTAATATCTGCGGAGCCGGAAACATTAGCCGTTACATTTTTTGCTTTTAATTCATATGCTTTCACATCGCCAGATCCTGAAATGGAGATATCCAGATCATTGGCACTGCCTTCCAGATTAATATCTCCTGAACCCGATAATGAAACATCCAGATCATTGGCATCTATATCGAGGGTAATATCTCCTGATCCAGACATACTTGCCGTAAAGATATCAGCATTTAAAGCTGTTTTCCCGACTATATCACCGGAACCAGATAAGGATACTTCCCGAATTTCTTTCACAGGGACGGTCACTTCTATTCCTCCACTTTTCCAACTGGATGGAGATAGGTAATAGCCTTTTTTAGGTTTGATCACCAGTTTGTCATTCCTTACCTCCGTAATTAGGTATTCCAGAAGGTTTTCTTCCCCTTTAATGGTAACATTTCCTTCATTCCCATTGACCAGATTCACATCGAACCAACCGGATACGGCTACACCGTCATAATCTGCTGTAGACCGTTCTATGGTAACCACTTTCCCATTCCCTTTAATTTTCTTGCCCCATTGTGCATAGGTGGTAAAGGTCATGCATAAGGCTGCAAAGAGTATTGTATAATTTTTCATCACTGTAGTTTTTCAATTAATTTTTATGGAAGGAAACACCGCCGTATTCACTACTGATATAGACCGAATTGCCTGAACCAGCCTGCCCGTAATAGCCCTTGTAATAGCGCTCGCTGTTCTTTTCCTTGCTGATATTGAACTCAAAATCGTCTTTTCCTTTTACACTCGCGTATTCGGTAGTGATCTCAAAATCAAAATGGTATGCCGGATCATAACCGATCTTAATACCGGTGTAATCAGTACTTATATTCACATTTCCGGCTTCCGGAGTCAGGTTATTGATCTTGACTGATCCATAATCTGCGTTGATATCTACATTACCGTATACATCTCCAATATCTACGCTGAAATAGTCTCCATTGCCCATTACATTCTGAACAGAACTTACATCCATACTGCCATAATCACTGGTGTAATCCAGATTTTTCATCTCGCCAATAGAGGCCTTTGTATAATCGGCATTCAATTCCAGGTCGCCCACTTTCTTAAGGACAAAGCCTGAGTAATCTGCATTGATGGATCCACTATTCATATAATCGATCGTAGATTTTGAGGTATAGTCGAAACGCAATTGATTGTTCCTTCCGCGCAGTTCTCCGATCTCTATTCTGCCATAATCACAGAATATCTTGGCATGTCCGTCTATACGATCGATAATAATGGCACCGTAGTCATTTTTCAAATTCACGCTGTGTTTAACAGGGACTTTGATCGAATAGTTGACCTGCATACTTGTATTGCTTTTTCCCCAACTTCCTCCCCTGCCTTTGGCAAAAACGGTTTTGGCAGAAACCATATCGCCAGAGTCATCAAATTCCACAGTGATATCATCCAGTTTTTTCTGGACTTTATCTTCATTGTTACCACTGACTTTGATCTTTATCTCCATGACAATACGATCTTCATCCCAGCTTGAAACGGTTACATTACCATATCGATTATTGACTTTTAATAAGTCAGTGGGATTCACATCAAACTCTTTGTTTATGGTCTTTTCCTTGTTGTACTTTCCCTTTAACTTGCCATCAGTGGCCATTGTGGCCAGAGGAATTGTCAAGCACAGAACCAGGGCGCACTTAAATAGTAATGTTTTCATCATTATTCGTTTTAAATTGATCTATCATTTTTATTTTGGTCATATATGCATTCAGGATATCCATCCGGCTTTGGAAATTCTGTATCATGGCCTGCATGATCACTTCCTTATTCCCTCCGCTGATCAATTCCTGTTCTAATTTCAAGTAATCAGTTTCCAGGCGTGACATTTGCTGCATGGCGTCCTGGACCAGTTTTTCGGTGTCTTCATTTCTGTATTGTTCGAAACTGTTTAGCTGATTTTCAACCAGATTTGCAAAATGCAACCGGGTCTCAGGCAGTTCAGGAGCGATCTTAGCCACTTGATTTTCTACCGAAGAACCTGTCTGTAAATTTACGAGACTGATACCGAGGACGCCGATTAGTGCAATTGATGCAGCAATCGCCAGTGGCCTCCACCAGTTAACTCTTTTTCGCATGGTGTAAACAACTTGAGTTTGATCTTCGAGCTTCGCTTGGAAACGCGACTGGTGCCCTTCCTGAGGTTCCAGGAAATCAAAAGATCCCTTTAAACCATCGATCATTTCTTCTATGTTGAATTCTTCTTTCATGTCAGGCATTAATCATTTTTTTCCTCAGGCTTTCCTTTGCCCTTGATATGGTTGTGCGACAGTTGGCATAACTGATATCCATAATGCCGCTAATTTCTTCGTAATCATAACCCTCGATCAGGTGTAAGGTCAAAGACATTCTGTAATTGTCTTTGAGTCGGGTCATGGCCTCCATCACTTTTTGAGCCTCTCGTTCAGTACTACTATGATCCGTGACAACTGCATCAGTATCTTCGACCTTGTACATCAAATTTTCCAGATCTACTTCATTCCGTTTCTTTTGTTTGCGATAGTGATAAATGCTGTTATTGATCACAATTCGCTTTAACCAGGCTCCGAACGTTACCTCACCTTTAAAAGTCTGGAGTTTAGTGAAGGCATTCAGAAAGGATTCCTGCATGATATCTTCTGCTTCCATTTCATCCTTCACTATGCGTACTGCTGTGTTGTACATGGCTTTGTAATATCTGTTGTACACCTCCATTTGTGCTTGTTGATCGCCGTTGATACACCGCTGTAACAGGGAGTCAATATGATCTTTTCTAAGGCTCAAAAAGTTGATTGTTTGAAGTAATGAGTACTCAAGTTAGGGATTGTTACACTTTTTATAAAAATCTTGTTTCCCATGGCATAGGAATTGCCTTATATGGGCGGTAAAAATGCGTGTAAAGTCTTATTTTTAGGTCGCTTGGGGAATTAAGGCAAATCAAATACCACCTCAGAAAGACCTAGATTCTAAGGATTCGTGACAGAATGACCGATTTATAGCATATGGGAGAGATAAAAAATACCGAATTTGACAATATGACGCTCCAGGGATTGGATGAAGATTCCGAATTGATCCCCTTACTCACTCCTGAAGATGAGGAAGAGATGAATAAAGAGCGCTTGCCTGAAACCTTGCCAATACTACCTTTGAGGAATACGGTACTCTTTCCTGGTGTGGTTGTGCCTATTACAGCCGGCAGGGATACTTCAATAAATTTGATAAAAGATGCCAATAAAGGGAGTAAAGTGATTGGTGTTGTCTCTCAAAAAGACGAAGAAACAGAAAACCCCGGCATTAAAGACCTAAATACGTTGGGTACGGTAGCTCGTATTTTGCGCGTCTTAAAAATGCCTGATGGCAATACAACCGTTATTATCCAGGGTAAGAAGCGATTCGAGATCGCCGAGATCCTGACAGAAAAGCCGTATATGACGGCCACTATCCGGGAGGCGTATGAGAGTTCTACAAATCAGGAAGAAAAAGAGTTCCTGGCCATAATTGAGGGGATCAAGACCATTGCCCTGGATATCATTCGTGAAAATCCAAATATTCCCAGTGAAGCTTCTTTTGCGATCAAGAACATAGAAAGCAATTCCTTCCTGATCAATTTTGTGTCCTCCAACCTTAATCTCAATGTGAAAGAGAAGCAGGAACTGCTGGAGATACCTAATTTAAAAGCCAGGGCACTCGCCACTTTAAAATACATGAATGTGGAATTGCAAAAATTGGAATTGCAGAAAGACATTCAATCTAAGGTCCGTAGTGATATGGATCAGCAGCAGCGGGAGTACTTCCTGCATCAGCAGATGAAAACCATCCAGGAAGAGTTGGGCGGGGGAGTCTCTTATGATGAAGAGATCCAGGAGATGCAAGCACGTGCCATGGAAAAGAAATGGAGTGAAAAAGTAAAAACTCACTTCGAAAAGGAATTAGGGAAATTAAAACGCATGAACCCCCAGGTTGCTGAATACGGAATCCAACGCAACTACCTGGACTTACTTCTCGATCTTCCCTGGGAGGATTATTCTGAGGATCAATTTGATCTGAAGCGAGCGGTCCGGATCCTGGACAGGGACCATTATGGCCTGGAAGATGTTAAGAAGCGCATTATTGAATACCTGGCAGTTTTAAAGCTCAGGAATGACATGAAATCGCCTATTCTATGCCTGTACGGACCCCCGGGGGTTGGGAAGACCTCTCTTGGTAAATCTGTAGCTGAGGCATTGGGCAGGCAATATGTGCGTATGTCCCTAGGTGGACTCCGGGACGAAGCTGAGATCCGAGGTCATAGGAAGACGTATATCGGGGCTATGCCGGGACGAATTATCCAGAATATCAAAAAAGCCGGGACGTCTAATCCTGTCTTTATTTTGGATGAGATCGATAAAATTTCTGTCAGCTATCAGGGCGATCCTTCTTCAGCTATGCTTGAAGTGTTGGATCCTGAGCAGAATATGGACTTCCATGACAACTTCCTTGAAATAGGGTATGATCTCTCAAAAGTCCTGTTCGTGGCAACTGCCAATAGTCTATCTCCCATTCAGCCTGCCTTACGTGACAGAATGGAGATCATCAATGTGACGGGCTATACCATCGAAGAGAAAGTAGAGATCGCCAAAAGGCATCTCTTGCCAAAGCAATTAAAGGAACATGGCCTCAGCAAGAAAGACCTTCAGATCGGGAAAGCACAGCTTTTAAAGATCGTAGAGGGATATACTCGTGAATCCGGAGTTAGGGGTATGGAGAAACAGATCGCTAAAATGGTACGCCATGCGGCTAAATCCATCGCCATGGAAGAATCATACAACATCAAGGTAAGTTCTGCCGATGTGGAAAAAGTCCTGGGGCCTCCGAGGTTGCTTCGAGACAAATACGAGAACAACGAAATAGCTGGTGTGGTGACAGGCCTTGCCTGGACTTCCGTAGGCGGGGATATTCTCTTTATAGAATCTATCTTATCCAAGGGAAAGGGGATGCTCAACATTACCGGAAATCTCGGTAAGGTGATGAAAGAATCGGCCACCATCGCTATGGAGTATATCAAGTCAAACTCAGATCATTTTAAACTTGATCCAAATATTTTCAAGTTTTATAATGTGCATATCCATGTACCCGAAGGTGCCACCCCAAAGGACGGCCCTAGTGCCGGGATCGCTATGCTTACATCACTGGTGTCTCTGTTCACCCAGAAACGGGTGAAGAAACATTTGGCCATGACGGGGGAGATCACCTTGAGAGGGAAAGTATTGCCGGTGGGAGGTATTAAGGAAAAGATCTTGGCTGCCAAAAGAGCACGTATCAAGGAGATCATCCTTAGTGAAGAGAACAAGAAAGATATTGCCGAGATCAAAGAAGATTACATAAAAGGGTTAACTTTCCATTATGTTTCTGAAATGAGCGAAGTCATTGATATTGCCATTACAGATCAAAATGTGAAAAACGCTAAAAAACTCAAGGCGGAGTAAGTCGCAATTACATGTCCAAGATCACCATTGCCATAGACGGGTACTCATCAACAGGTAAGAGTACTATTGCCCGTCAATTGGCAGAAACCCTGGGCTATATCTACGTAGATTCCGGGGCTATGTACCGAGCCCTTACTTTATATGCCCTACGCGCTGAACTTATCCAAAATGATGTATTAGATAAGGAGAAACTTATCCAAAGCTTACCGTCCATTTTCCTGCAGTTCACTTTCAATCCCAAAAAGGGATATGCAGAAGTGTATTTAAACAACAAGAATGTAGAAGGAGATATACGTAAGCTCGAAGTTTCGAAATATGTGAGTCGGGTTGCCGAGATACCTGAAGTGCGCAGAAAGTTGGTGGCTATCCAACAGGAGATGGGAAAAAACAAAGGCGTTGTGATGGATGGGCGCGATATTGGCACAGTAGTCTTCCCTGAAGCTGATCTGAAATTATTCCTCACTGCCGCTCCTGACAAAAGGGCCACACGCAGGTATAAAGAACTTCTGGAGAGAGGGGATGAGGTTACCTTTGAAGAGGTGCTTGAAAATGTAGAATTCCGCGATCATATCGATTCCACCCGAGCGGTTTCTCCTCTAAAAAAAGCTGAAGACGCCATTGTGATTGATAATACGGATATGGGGCTGAAAGAACAGTTCGAGAGGGTATTAAATATTGCCAATAGGGTGATCAACCAAAAAAAAAAGGATGCCTGAGCATCCCTTTTTTCACGTAAGTAAATAAACTTATAGGTTGGGTATCACCAATACTTGCTCTGGATGAATAACATCCGGATTAGAAAGGAGATTTGTATTTGCTTCAAAGATCTTGTTGTACTTCATGGCATCACCGTAGTAATGCTTAGCTATCTTGCTTAGCGATTCTCCGCTTCTTACAACGTGCCTGTGGTATACAGAATCATCTGCTACCGTAATATTAGCTTTTAGATCGGATGGACTATCGCCACCAACGGCCTTGATTTTATCCCATAGCAGGTTTTTTTCATATTGCGTATTTGCCTGGCCTTTGATCTTCAAAACGCCATTCTCTTCATTTACGCTACCGTCTTTGATTCCCAGCTGTTCACCAAGATCCAATACGGGCTGATATTTCGCTTTTACACTCATGTTTAAATTAAATTAATGGTTAAAAAATAATGAGCCTAAAGATACGAATAATTAGGAAAATTTGGAATAATTTCTCGCATGCGAAGACCGAAAATACAGTTGATTTGGTCTGGGTTGTTAAAACAAGGAATAAATTGTACTTTTGCAGACCTTTTTCACCCATTTATCAAGAAGGAAAAGGGAAACAGAAAAGAAGATAATCACTTCTGTACAATAGGGTTTATTCTTGATGCGTACAGAATACAAATGTAGATCAGCAAATGGCTGAAGAAAAAGTAACACCACAAGCGGAGGAGACTGCCAATACTGAAACGGCCAAAGAACCTAAAAAAGCCGCAGCTCCAAAACAAGACCCGAAAGAATTCCTTTCCAATTTTGACTGGGATAAGTACGAAGAAGGCATCGAGCGCATCGAGGATAAGAAACTCGAAGAGTTTGAAAAACTAGTAGCCGAAAATTTCGTAGATACCGCTGATGAAGAAGTGGTAACAGGAGTAGTGACACATTTAACGGAACGTGAAGCGATCATTGATATCAATGCGAAGTCCGAAGGTGTGATCTCCCTGAACGAGTTTAGATATAATCCGGACCTGAAGTTAGGGGATGAAGTAGAGGTCTTAATAGATATCCGGGAAGATAAAACAGGTCAGCTTGTATTGTCGCACAGAAAGGCCCGTACCATTATGGCATGGGAACGTGTGAATGATGCACATGACAAGGAAGAAGTCATCACTGGCTTTGTAAAATGCAGGACCAAAGGGGGTATGATCGTGGATGTCTTCGGAATTGAAGCCTTCTTGCCTGGTTCTCAAATAGACGTAAAACCTATTCGCGATTACGATCAGTATGTAGGAAAAACGATGGAATTCAAGGTGGTTAAGATCAACCAGGAATTCAAGAATGTCGTGGTTTCACACAAAGCATTGATCGAAGCCGATATAGAAGAACAGAAAAAAGAGATCATCAGTAAGCTTGAAAAAGGCCAGGTACTGGAAGGTATTGTGAAAAACATTACTTCTTATGGTGTCTTTATCGACCTTGGTGGTGTAGACGGACTGGTACATATTACAGATTTGTCCTGGAGCCGTATTAACCACCCGAATGAGATCGTAGAGTTGGATCAGAAGCTGAATGTTGTGATCCTTGATTTTGATGATAATAAATCCCGAATTCAATTAGGTCTTAAGCAATTAGAGAAGCACCCGTGGGATGCCCTTGGCGAAGAGATCAAAATTGGGGATAAGGTAAAAGGTAGAGTAGTTGTGATCGCAGATTACGGCGCCTTCCTGGAAGTAGCAGAAGGGGTTGAAGGATTGATCCATGTATCTGAGATGTCATGGTCTACACACCTGCGCTCTGCGCAAGACTTTGTAAATGTTGGCGATGAACTGGAAGCGGTTGTGCTAACACTAGATAGAGAAGATCGTAAAATGTCCTTAGGGATCAAGCAATTGACTCCGGATCCATGGACGGATATCACGACTAAATATCCAGTAGGATCCAAACACAAAGGAATTGTACGAAACTTCACCAATTTTGGTGTCTTTGTAGAATTAGAGGAAGGGATTGACGGATTGATCTACATTTCTGACCTAAGCTGGACAAGAAAGATCAAGCATCCTTCTGAATTTGTGACCGTTGGTGATGAGATTGAGGTAGAAGTACTGGAATTAGATGTAGATGGCCGTAAGTTAAGCCTTGGACACAAGCAGACTACTGAGAATCCTTGGAATAAATATGAAAAGGAATTTGGTTTAGGCAGCGTACATAAAGCATCTATTACTGAAGTTGTAGATAAAGGAGCTATCATCACCTTTAATGAAGATATCACTGCCTTTGTTCCACAACGCCATATGGAAAAAGAAGACGGCAAGAAACTCACTAAAGGAGAAGAGGCTGATTTCAAGATCATTGAATTCAATAAAGATTTCAAGCGTGTGGTAGCAAGCCATACCGCCCTGTTCAGAGAAGAGGAGGAACGCAATGTGCGCTCTGCCCGCAAGAAAGCGGCTGCAGCTGCCGAGGAGGCCAAACCTACACTAGGGGATGCCAACGAGCAGTTACAGGCTTTGAAGGATAAGATGGAAGCAGATAAGAAGAAATAAGAAATGAAAGCAATTCAAAAAAAGCCCTGTTCCGTAGATCAGGGCTTTTTTTTGAGCTAGCTTCATAAGAGAATAAAAAGAAGATTAACCAGAAATATCTATTTTTGCCTAAACGACACGACGGCGAATTCAATATGAGCCAAAAAGTACTCCTTACCGCAAAAGAGATCGATATCCTCTTACATAGGCTCGCGTGTCAATTACTTGAAAGACATCTCGATTTTTCAGATACGGTCCTGATCGGTATACAGCCTCGTGGAATTTACCTTGCAAATCGATTGACCAAGATCCTGAGTGAAGAGTATCAGGTAAAAGATATTGCACTGGGTTCTTTGGATATCACATTTTTCAGGGACGATTTTAGAAGAGGGGAGAAGATCCTTGAAGCAAGTACAACGGAGATCGATTTCCTGGTAGAAGGGAAACGCGTTGTGCTGATCGATGACGTCTTGTATACCGGCCGGAGTATCCGTGCCGCCCTAACAGCCATACAGTCCTTTGGCAGACCTAAAGAAATAGAATTACTGACACTTATAGACCGACGTTTTAGCCGGCATTTACCCATTCAACCTAATTATCGGGGGAGACAAGTAGATGCGATCAATGAGGAGAAAGTCAAAGTGCTTTGGAAAGAGAATGATGGAAAGGATGTTATTTACCTAATAAATACCTGATCGATGAGCGAACTGAGTGTGAATCATTTATTGGGAATAAAATATCTTACAGAACAAGATATTGAACTCATTTTTGAAACGGCCGATCACTTCAAAGAGGTCATTAACAGGGCTATCAAAAAAGTTCCTACCCTCAGGGATATAACCATTGCCAATATATTTTTTGAAAATAGTACCCGAACCAAGCTATCCTTTGAATTGGCCGAAAAACGATTATCTGCCGATGTTATCAATTTCTCAGCAGGTCAATCTTCGGTAAAAAAGGGGGAGACGCTTATTGATACGGTAAATAATATATTATCCATGAAAGTGGATATGGTGGTGATGAGACATCCTAATCCGGGCGCAGGCATCTTCTTGTCAAGGCATGTGAAGGCCGCGATCATAAACGCCGGGGATGGAGCGCATGAACATCCTACACAGGCCCTCCTGGATACTTTTTCTATTCGGGAACGACTTGGCGGGGTATCGGGTAAAAAAGTAGTCATCGTGGGTGATATTCTGCATTCCAGAGTGGCACTTTCTAATATTTTTGCCCTGAAATTACAGGGGGCAGAAGTTAAGGTATGTGGTCCGCGTACACTGTTACCCAAACATATTGAATCCCTTGGTGTTGGTGTGGAAACCGACCTCAGAAAAGCTTTGAATTGGTGCGATGTAGCCAATATGTTGCGCATTCAAAATGAGCGTATGGAATTCAGTTATTTCCCGACTACTAGAGAGTATAGCCAGCAATACGGCATTAATAGAAGCTTGCTTGAGAGCCTGGATAAAGAAATTGTGATCATGCATCCCGGTCCGATCAACCGCGGAGTGGAAATTACCAGTGATGTAGCCGATTCTGATCAATCGATCATCCTGGATCAAGTTGAAAATGGCGTTGCCATACGCATGGCCGTCATTTATTTACTGGCATCAAAGATTAAATAAGAACCCATGATTCTTGATAAGGACGGAAATACGACCATCGTATTCCAGGAAACCACATCGATAACTGAATTCATTCAGAATCTAACTAGGGCATATCGGGGTATAAAAAAGGACCACATCATTGTGAACCTATTTTCATTTGATAAATTGGATACCAATGATATTCTTGAATTCCTTGAATTGTCTAACCGGCATCGGGGAATGAGAAAATCCTTTGTCCTGGTATCAAAAAAGATCAGTTATGAGGATGTTCCGGAGGAGATGTGCCTGGTACCTTCTATTCAGGAAGCCAAGGACATGATAGAAATGGAGGAGATTGAACGCGATCTGGATCTGTCATGAGCATAAAACTGGCACAGCTGAACCTGGCAAAAATGACCATGCCGGTAGACCATCCGGAAATGGCTGACTTTGTCAATAACCTGGATAAGATCAATGCACTTGCTGATAAAAGTCCTGGTTTCATTTGGAGGTATACAGAGGAAGATTACTCGGTCTCCGAGGCGGTATTCGGCCCAAACATGCTTGTAAATATGTCTGTATGGAAAGGCATAGAAAACCTGACAGATTTTACGTATAAAAGCCCGCACCTGGCCATTTATAAAAGAAGGAAAGAGTGGTTTGCCAAGATGGATAGCCCTCATATGGTGTGTTGGTTTGTGAAAGAAGGACATATCCCGAGCCTGGAAGAAGCTAAAGAACGGATCGGTTATCTCGAAGCCCACGGAGAAACACCGTACGCCTTCACCTTCAGAAAACAGTTTAGTATAGAGGAAGCCCTGGCATTTCAACCCTAGTATGGCCGATTCCATGAAATTACATATCCTTGGATGTTATGCGGCAACGCCGCGTAGCGATACCCAACCTACGGCCCAGGTCCTGGAATGCAGAAATCAACTCTTTCTTATTGATTGCGCTGAGGGGACCCAAGTCCAACTCCGACGAAATAAGATCAAATTTTCGCGAATAGACCATATTTTCATTTCACATTTACACGGCGACCATTTTTTTGGCCTTCCCGGGCTACTGGCCACATTTCGTTTGCTGGGCCGCGAGAAAGAGATCCATATTTATGGCCCTGAAGGGCTTAAGGAAGCTATTACTATCATGCTCCGGCTGGGTGAATCTGAGGTAGGATATCCTATCCATTTCCATGTATTAAATAAGACTGGATCGGATCGGATCTATGAAAATGAGAAGGTAACTGTAGATACAATACCCCTTTCACACAGAGTATACACCAATGGATTTCTGTTCACTGAGAAACCTAAGGATCTGGGATTGAATGTGGAGGCCGCCGAAAAGTACGGGATAGATACCTCTCAATACCGAAATATCAAAAAAGGCAAAGATGTTGTCCTTGATGATGGCAAACGTATTCCGAATTCAAAGTTGACATTCCCCCCTAAAAAAGTCAAGAGCTATGCATTTTGTTGTGACACTGCGTATGAACCCAAGATCATCCCTTTAATTAGCGGGGTAGATGTCATGTACCACGATGCCACTTTTCTGGAAAGTGAAAAGCACCTGGCCAAAAAAACAGGTCATTCCACGGCGATAGAAGCAGCAAGTATCGCCAAGCAATCAAAAGTAGGGCAGCTCATCCTGGGTCATTTTTCTACGCGCTATACCAGTACAGAGCCATTTTTAATTGAGGCGTTGACAGAATTCCCGAATACCGCCTTAGCACAGGACGGAAAGGCATTTGAGTGGTAGAAAGTGCCCTGATTCATTGAGATCATAGCGCGCTTTAACGGAATTCTACTTATCTTGTTTCTAGATTTATTTGGATGGAAAAAAACCTTGATAACATTAGGAAAGCGTATGGGAAAAGCGATTTGAACGAAGCCACCCTGCCGGTCGATCCGATCACTCTTTTTAAGAAGTGGTTCCATGAATTGGAAAGTTCCGGAAGCACGGATGAACCCAACGCTATGGCTGTTGCCACGCAGGGAGAAGATGGCTTTCCGAAAAATCGAATGGTCTTGCTCAAGCGTTTCTCATATGATGGGTTTGTTTTTTATACCAATTACGAAAGTGAAAAAGGGCAAGCCATCGCACGTGATCCGAATGTGTGCCTGAGTTTTTATTGGCCTGTTATGGAACGCCAGGTGATCATTAAAGGAAAAGCCGAGAAGATTGCCCCGAATCTCTCAGACGGATATTTTGAGTCCCGTCCCGATGCCAGCAAATTAGGAGCCATTGCCTCACCTCAGAGTCAGGTGATCCCTTCAAGAGATATCCTTGAAGATTCTGTACGCGAACTGGAAGTGAAGTATGAAGGTAAGGAAATACCAAGACCCTCCTTCTGGGGAGGATATCTCGTTAGCCCAGTATCTGTAGAGTTCTGGCAAGGCAGGCCCAATAGATTGCACGACAGGTTCCGATATACATTGGGCGATGATCTGAATTGGATAATAGAGCGACTCGCACCCTAAAAATAACAAAGGATGAAACAACTGATTTTAATACGACATGGTAAATCGTCATGGGAATACGAAGCCTCAGACAAGGACAGACCGTTAAAGCAACGCGGAATAAAGGATGGACACGCAGTTGCGGCGGCGTTTAAGGAGAAAATGCCCACTATAGATGCAGTGTATTCGAGCCCTGCGAACAGGGCGCTCCATACCTGCATGATCCTTATGCGCGGACTCAATATTCCCTTTGAGAAGCTTATCATAACCGATGCGCTGTACGACTTCTCTGGTGAGAGTATCATGGATTTTGTCTATCAGCTGGATCCAAAATTGAATTGTGTTCTTATATTCGGACATAATTTCGCATTTACCAATGTAGCTAACCAATGGGGAAGTGTACGGATCGATAATGTACCAACGACCGGACTTGTTCATTTAAAGTCGGATGCAGATGACTGGAAGAAGATGCGAGATGCGAAAACAGTAGATACCATTTTTCCAAAGGATGTCAGATAGTGGCGAGTAAGAAATATCAATACATAAACAGGGAGATCAGCTGGCTTAGTTTTAATGAGCGGGTTTTGCAGGAGAGTATGGATTCTAATGTCCCGCTGATCGAACGACTCCGCTTTGTCGGTATTTTCTCTAACAATCTTGATGAATTTTTTAAAGTGCGTTATGCAACGGTCAGGCGTATAGTTGAAGCAGGAAAAAGCGGCAAAAGTGTATTGGGAGGGCAAGTCGCTAAGGAGCTATTGGAAGAGATCACTAAAATTGTGATCCGGCTGCAAGCCGACAGTAGCAACTATCTGAAGAAAATTACCAAGGAACTCGAATCAAAGGATATATATATTATTGATGAGAGCCAGGTAAAAGAGGAACACGAAGTCTTTATCAAAGATTATTTCCTGAAAGAAGTTAGCCCTTCCCTGATGACCATTATCTTGAATGACCTTGCAGAATTTCCAAACCTTACAGATATGGCAGCTTATCTGGCCGTCCGGATCGAGTTGATGGAGGAACAGGAGGGCAATGGCAATATACGATATGCACTGATCGAGATCCCGAGAAATATGAGTCGCTTTGTAGTGCTGCCTAAGATCGGCAAGAAGGATTATGTTATCCTTCTCGATGACCTGATCCGATATTCAATGCGGAATATTTTCAATATGTTCTCATACAGACAGATCTCGGCATATATGATCAAGATCACCCGTGATGCTGAACTCGATATAGACAATGATCTGAGCAAGAGCTTTATTGATAAAATATCCTCCAGTGTCGACAATCGTCGTATCAGCAATCCTGTTCGTTTTGTCTACGACCAGAATATTGAAAATGATACCCTGACATTTTTGAAAGATAAAATGAGGATCCAGGATACAGATAGTATTATTCCCGGAGGTCGCTATCACAATCGGAAAGACTATATGGGATTCCCCAGTTTGGGAAGAACAGATCTTTTGTATAAACCTATTGAACCCCTTGCTGTTAAGGGATTGATTATGGAAGGCAGCCTGTTCAAGTGTATTGCGGAAAAGGATCATATGATCTATACGCCCTATCATACCTTCTCCTATATCATCAAGTTGCTTCGGGAAGCCGCCTTGGATCCGAAAGTGAGAACTATCAAGCTAACGGCATACCGACTGGCTAATGATTCTCAGGTGATCGCCTCCCTGATCAATGCAGCAAAGAACGGAAAACAAGTGACAGTTCAAATTGAACTGCGAGCCCGTTTTGATGAACGGGCCAATATTGAATACGCAGAACAACTACAGGAAGAAGGGGTTCATGTGATCTTTGGAGTCCCTGGTTTAAAGGTGCACAGCAAGATCTGTGTTATTGAGCGGGAGGAGAATAATAAAATAAAGCGTTACGGCTTTGTTAGCACAGGAAATTTCAATGAATCCACAGCCAGGATTTATACAGACTACACGCTCTTTACAGCGCACGATGGCATTAATAAGGAATTGATTAAAGTGTTTAATTTCTTTGAGACCACCTATAAGGTAACTAAGTATAAGCACCTGATCGTTTCTCCGCATTATACTACAAATTTCTACAAGAAAATGATCGATCAGGAGATCGCCAATGCCCTTGCTGGTAAACAGGCGTATATCAAGATCAAGATGAATAGCTTTACCTCTTATAAAATGATAGACAAGCTTTATGAAGCGAGTCAGGCCGGAGTAAAGATCCAGTTGATCATCCGAGGCATATGCTGCCTGATACCCGGTATTGAGGGTATGAGCGACAATATCGAAGCCATAAGTATCATAGATAAATTCCTGGAGCATCCCCGGGTATTCATCTTTGGAAATGATGGAGATCCTCGGATCTATATATCATCTGCCGATTGGATGACCCGTAATTTAGAAAACAGGGTAGAGGTAGGTTGCCCCATTTACGATGTAGATCTCAAAGAAATGCTGATGGAAAATTTTGAGATTTGCTGGAATGACAATGTGAAGGCCCGGATTTTTACAGCACAACAGGAACATATCTATAAGCGAAATAATGAGAAAGCCATTCGATCTCAGTTTGCCCTCTATGATTACTTCAGACAACAACTGGAAGAAAAATCCACTGTTCAGGTTCCGGAAACTGTTAATGGAAGGAGTTAACCGTGAATGGCCTCCTTATCGCCCAGATCTTTCATGATCTCGGCCTCGTAATCTAACAAGTCCTGCCATTTGGCATCTACTTTGTCCCGATCCCCAAATTCCCTGGCAAACTTCAGGAACATCGTATAATGCCCAGCTTCACTGATCATTAGTTTTCTATAAAACTCAGCCAAATCCTTGTCCCGCAATTGTTCGGAAAGCAACCTGAATCGTTCACAACTTCGGGCTTCGATCATGGCAGCATAAAGCAACCTGTGTACCAACTGCTCCTTGCGATCTCCCCCCTTGGGAAAGAATTTCATCAGGGCGATCACATACTCGTCTTTTCTGTGTTTCCCCAGTGTCATACCTCGTTTGAGTATCCGGTCGTGTACCATCTTAAAATGCCCCATTTCCTCTCTGGATAAGGCGATCATTTCATCGACTAATTCCGGGTATTCGGGAAAATTTATGATCAAGGAGATGGCCGTACTCGCAGCTTTCTGTTCACAGTAGGCATGATCCGTCAGGATCTCGTCTATGTTTTTTTCTACAATATTTACCCACCTGGGGTCTGTCGGGAGCTTTAATCCTAACATGATGTAAATTTTTACCAAAGGTAAGAAATCGACTGTGGAAGCCCTTCTAGTTATTTCTTTTGAATAGTTTAAAGTTGATGGATACTTAATATCTTTGTTCTCTTTGAGTAGAACTACCTCCCTAAACAGCCACAAGAAATTAATTTATGGTGTTAACCGTATCGTCAAAAGAAGTTGAAAATGTCATTAGAGGCAATATTGCCGATGAGACTTTTCAATGGTTGACAGCCCAGTTAGAGAAGGTGATCTTCGAAAAGTCTGGTAAGGACTTGTTTATGACCTATAGTCTATTGTCTTCCAAGATCCCGGATAATGATCTTCTCATTCTGACACTCCAGGAAAGCCCATTCAATAGTTTTCTTATAAGACAACACGCCAGGATCCTGGAACTCGCTCGTATCTATTTGCTAATGCGTGTACTGGAAGCAGATGAAAATACATTTACACCAAAAGTGGCTACATTGATACAGGTGGCGGATAAAGGAGAACTCGTTGCCTTTTTGAAATTCCTTGCCTTCCTGCCTAATCATAAGGCATTTACTCATGTGGCCGTAGAAGCCCTGCGTACCAATATTGCCGATGTTTTCGACGCTATTTCTTTGAATAACCCATATCCTGCTGCATATTTTAATGACCAGCAATGGAACCAGATGTACCTGAAAGCGGCTTTTATGCAACGCGATCTATCAATGATCATGGATGTGGATAGCAGGTCGAATAAAGAGCTCACTCGTATCATATCAGATTATGCGCATGAACGTTGGGCCGCCTCCAGGGATATCGACCCGCTTTTTTGGCGACCGGTGTCGGGATTTTTAGATGAAGACCTGTTGAAGGACATGGAAAGGTTGTTACAAAGCGATGTGCGGGCAGAACAATTGGCAGGTGCACTATGCTGTTTGAACGCGGTCACTCCCGAAGCATCAGCATTGCTCGACAAGTACCCATATCTAAAAGAAGAAATAAGTACCGGTGATATAAGCTGGGAATCCATAAAACAGATCAAATGACAAAAGAACAGATGTGGATCGATCCACATATTCACATGACCTCCCGAACCACGGATGATTATGAGGCAATGGCTGCCGCAGGCGTAGTGGCCGTTATTGAACCCTCTTTTTGGCTGGGCCAGCCCCGCACACAAGTGGGTAGTTTCCAGGATTATTTCAGCAGCCTTGTAGGATGGGAACCTTTTAGGGCGAGTCAGTTTGGGATCAAACACTATTGTACGATCGGACTCAATTCCAAAGAAGCAAATAATGAAGCCCTGGCGGAGCAGGTGATAGAATTGTTGCCTTTGTATTTACACAAAGAGAATGTAGTTGCCATAGGAGAGATAGGCTATGACGATCAAACACCGGCCGAGGACAAATATTTCCGTATGCAACTGGACATGGCAAAAGAATTAGACATGACTGTTCAAATACACACCCCACACAGAGATAAAAAGGCGGGAACTTTAAAAAGTATGGAGGTATGCCTTGAGCACGGTTTGGATCCGGGGAATGTGATCATAGACCATAACAATGAAGAAACGGTACAAGAGGTGCTCGATCGCGGATTTATAGCTGCCTTCACCATCTATCCGAAGACGAAAATGGGAAATGAACGCATGGTAGAAGTAGTGCGCCGCTTTGGAAGTACGAATATTATCGTTGACAGTTCGGCAGATTGGGGCGTTAGCGATCCGCTTGCCGTTCCTAAAACAGCTAATTTGATGCTCAGCAGGGGGATCCCGGAGGAAAATGTTGTAAAAACCTGCTACAGCAATGCCCTACTTGCATTTAGCAAGAATGGTAAAATGAAAGAAGCAGATTGGTTGGAAACTCAGCTGATCGATCAGCGCAACCTATATAATGATAATAGCGTATTACGCGGACAGCAACCCCGTGTAGACAGTGAAACAATAGAATAATATGTGGCCAAGGATAATGGGCTTTTTAAGGCTCATGCGACCTGCTAACCTGCCAACCGCAGGGGCTGATGTATTGGCCGGTGCAGCCATTGCAGCTGCGGTATCCACCCAAATACCCTTCACGCTTACCACAGCTTTTAGTGATCTGGTTTTATTATTTTTCTCTTCGGTTGCTCTATACGCAGGGGGCGTTGTCCTTAACGACTATTTTGATGCCGATCTGGATGCAATTGAAAGACCGGAACGCGTCATTCCAAGCGGACTCATCAAAAAAAAGGAGGCCCTGCTCTTCGGCCTGGCCTGGTTATTCCTCGGACTTATCCTTGCCTATTTGGTGAATCAGACCTCTCTGGTCATTGCTATTGTACTTGCTTTCTGCATCTTGCTATATGATGCCCGAGCAAAGAGGCATGCCTTTGCAGGTGCCCTGACCATGGGTGTTTGTCGGGGATTAAACCTCCTTTTAGGGATCAGTATTTTGGGCGGACTTACCCATTGGCCTCTTGCGGGAATTCCGATCCTCTACATATTTGCAATTACCTTGATCAGTCAGGGTGAAGTTCATGGGGGAAATAAACGGAATCTATTGCTCGCAGGAACCATATACGTTAGCGTCATTCTGATCGTTTTGTATGTAGTGAATGCACAGGAAAGCTTAAACGGGATCTCGATTGGCGCCATAGCAGTTTTTGCACTAGCCATCCTTATCCCTTGGTACAGGGCGTTTCGGTCTCCGGAACCGCGGCTTATTAAAAAAGCAGTCATTGCAGGGGTCTTATCTATCATTTTGCTGGATGTGATCTTTGCTGCCAGCTTTGGCCATATCTCATATGCTTTCTTCGTACTTTTGCTCCTGCCAATTTCCATGGGACTTGGCAGTCTGTTTAAAGTGACTTAAAGCAGCATGCAATTAAAACCCATATCACAGTCGTTTTCTGTAGCCTATACGTATAAGCTTCATTTCACAAGGCAGCTATTCGCTAAAGAGAATCCGCTTATTCATTCATTGATCAAAGAATCAGGAGGTCAAACGCCTGTTAAATTCATTGTTGTGATCGATGAAGGAGTTCATACCCACCATCCGGAATTACGGGACCAGATTGCGGAATATGCCCGGGAGTTTGCTGAAAACATAGCGCTAAAAGACATAATATTGGTGCCAGGGGGAGAAAATTCCAAAAATACAGATCAATGGGTCCACAAGATCCTTGACAGTATTAATAAGAACAAGATTTGCAGACACTCTTTTGTGCTCGTCATTGGTGGCGGCGCTGTAATTGATATGGCCGGATATTCCGCTACCATTGCACATAGGGGAGTCCGACTCATACGAATACCTACAACGGTGCTCTCTCAAAATGATGCTGCAGTAGGGGTGAAGAACGGCATAAATGAATTTGATAAGAAGAATTTTATCGGCACATTTAATCCACCCTATGCCATAGTAAATGATGTGGAATTCCTCTCTACCTTGGAAGATCGGGATTGGAGGGCAGGGATTGCCGAGGCGATCAAAGTCGCCTTACTTAAAGATGCGGACTTCTTCAGCTGGATAGAAGCGCATGTTGAGGCACTTTCTACCAGGGACGAAAATGCCATACAGCAATTGATATATAATTGCGCAGATCTGCATATGCGGCATATTGCACAAGGAGGTGATCCTTTTGAACTGGGATCTTCCAGACCGTTGGACTTTGGACATTGGTCGGCCCATAAACTGGAACAAATGACGAAATACGCCATCCGCCATGGAGAAGCAGTGGCTATGGGGATCGCCCTGGACGTAGTCTATGCCGAACGCCTGGGAATACTATCAGTAGGAGATTCCCGAAGAGTTATAGATCTATTTACCCAACTGGGCTTTGATCTCAACCTACCGATCAAGACTCAGGAAGAAATTCCCGTTCTGCTGGAAGGCATCCAGGAGTTTAGGGAACATTTAGGCGGTAAACTCACCATTACCCTGATCTCTGAAATTGGAAAGGCCTGCGATGTACATGAAATTGATACCGATGAAATGATACAAGCTATCAACAGGCAGAGAGGTGAAGATAACCAAAGCGTTGCCTGACTTATGTGGGTAGACCAGCAATATCATCTAAGTTATTGTACCAATATTCATCCCGGAAACGATTGGACAGAAACCCTGGCCCATCTTAAAGAAAATTTACCGAAAATAAAGGGGCGACTCAGCCCTGAAAAACCTTTCGGAATAGGGTTGCGACTCTCTAATAAGGCAAGTGAAGAGTTAGGTGAAGAATCCCTGGCTGAATTTAGGGAGTGGCTGCAAAAAGAGGGGCTCTATGTCTTCACGATTAATGGTTTCCCATATGGCAATTTCCATGGCGAAAAAGTAAAGGAGCAAGTACATCATCCGGATTGGACGAGTAAGGAACGCCTCGAATATACGCAGCGGCTTGCAGTTCAGTTAGCCCAGCTGCTCCCTGAATTAGAGGATGGCGGCATCTCTACATCGCCAATTGGTTACAAACATATGTATCCGGGAGAGAGGCGGATAGAAGCCCTTATCAAAGGAAGCGCTCAATTGGCGATTCTAGCGGTTTTCCTGCACGAATTGGAAAAAGATACAGGGAAATTAATTCATATAGATATTGAACCTGAACCGGATGGCTTGCTGGAGAATTCAGAGGAATTCCTTGAATTTTACGAGGAATATCTGATACCTGCGGCTAGAAAGGAATTTAGTAATACCCAGAATAAATCTTCGTATAAGGCAGAAGAATTGCTTAAGCGATACATCACCCTTTGTTATGATGTATGTCATTTTTCACTGGCCTATGAGCAGCCGGATGAGGTTTTCTCTAAAATGGAGCAAGCTGGAATACGAATTGGTAAAATACAGATCAGTGCTGCATTAAAAGCACATAGCAGTGGCAGTGACAACGAAGAGATTTGGAAGGCCCTTTCAAAATTTGATGAACCTGTTTACTTGCACCAGGTCACCGAATCCAAAGATGGAGTTGTAATCACCTATTCAGATCTGCCCGACCTTCTAAAAGAGCGACCGGGCTTTACAGAATTAAGAGCGCATTTTCATGTCCCCATTTTCCTGGATACCTTTGGGGTATTGCAATCTACTCAAGAAGATATTATTCAAGTGCTGGACTATATTAAACGTAAACCTGTGTCGACCCACCTGGAGGTAGAAACCTATACCTGGGAGGTATTGCCGGCACATTTAAAAGAGCCGATGGCCGATTCGATTTCCCGGGAATTGGAATGGGTGCTTCAAAAATTAGATTCAGATGAATAGGACGGCTGTTATCAATGTAGTTGGGCTGACCCATAGATTGATCGGTGAGCATACGCCTTTTATCAAATCTATGATGGAAGCCGGAAGCTGGACCAAGATCACCCCTGTTTTTCCAGCAGTTACCTGCACGGCACAATCTACATATTTGACAGGTAAATGGCCTAAAGAGCATGGTATCATTGGCAATGGATGGTATTTCAAGGAAGAGCACGAAGTTAAATTCTGGCGCCAATCCAACTCATTGGTGCAATCGGAAAAAATTTGGGAATCATGTAAAAAGGAAGATCCTCATTTCACTTGCGCTAATTTATTCTGGTGGTATAATATGTACTCATCCGTGGATTACAGTGTTACCCCCAGGCCCAACTACTTGGCAGATGGACGAAAAATTCCTGACATCTATACGCATCCGGCCGAATTGAGGGACAGCCTTCAAGAGGAGCTTGGCCAGTTTCCATTATTTAGTTTTTGGGGACCCAGAACGAATATAAAGTCCTCTGAATGGATCGCCAGGGCGGCTTACAGAACAGACGAAATATATAGTCCTACCCTGAGCTTTGTGTATATACCCCATCTGGATTATGGCCTTCAAAAACACGGCCTGGATTTTTCAAAGATCGGGAAAGATCTCAGGGAAGTAGATGCGCTTGTAAAAGACCTGGTAACATTTTATCGGGATCGAAACGTACAGGTCATGGTGCTCTCTGAATATGGCATTACCGATGTAAGCAGACCGGTTCATATCAACAGGGTATTTCGGGAAAAGGGACTTCTTTCTGTGAGGACGGAACGCGGTCTTGAACTACTGGATGCCGGGGCCAGTGAGGCCTTTGCTGTAGCTGATCATCAGCTAGCCCACATTTACATAAAGGATAGTTCAAGGGTAGAGGAAGTTAAGTCGATTTTAGAAGCTATTCCCGGGGTTGAAAAGGTTCTTGAGAAAGCAGATACAAGCTTGCACCTGGATCATGAACGCAGTGGAGATCTGATCGCCATAGCCGATGCGTCTTCCTGGTTTACTTATTATTATTGGCAGGATGATAGGAAAGCACCGGATTTTGCCAGGTGTGTAGATATACACAGTAAACCTGGATACGATCCTGTTGAATTATTCACCGATCCAAAAAATCCTTTTGTTTCCTTGAAAGTGATCTGGAAATTGATCCGGAAGAAACTGGGCTTTCGCACTTTGATGAATGTTATACCTTTGCAAGCAGATCTTGTCAAAGGGTCGCATGGCAGGATCCCGGAAGATTCAGAAGACCATCCTTTACTCATTATAGAGGCTACTTCCGGCCTGTTTGAAGAAACGATCCCGGCAATACATATTCATGATCTGATCAAACAACTATTAATTAAAAAACCAGGCAGATGAAAAAATTCAGCAAGATCCTCGCATTGATATTTGCCCTCCTATTTATATGGGCGGCTTTTGTGCAACACAACGATCCAGATGCATTGCTTTGGTATGCCATTTATGGCGTGGCAGCTGCGGCATGCCTCTTGTTTTATTTTGACCGGTTTCATCCTGCTTTGGGAATAATACTAGCCATTCTTTATCTGATCGAAACCGTACTGGTATGGCCTGAATCCTTTGAAGGCTTTACGATCGGTGAAGGCGACATAGTAAATATAGAGCGCGGCCGGGAAGCTTTTGGATTGTTAATTTGCGGACTCTTTATGATCTTCCTAAGCTGGCGAAGCATCAAACGGAGAAAATCATAGTTCCAGGTCAAAAGTCTTGCGTAGCAGGTCCATGTCGGGATTCTTACTTTTTAGCTTTTCGTATTTCTCCTCCGGGGTATAGGCATATTTCTTAGCCTCTTGTTCATTAACTAACAGTTCCAGGCTGATCTCTGTATTTTTCAGCTTGTTTCGAAGAAAATGCATTAAAGGTTCCCGCTCCATATCCAACTCTTTCTTCATGCTGTGATTCGGCAAGGTATATTGAATACTATGATCCCCCGTCAATTTTGGGTTGCTGATTGTTAAATTGGACGAGAGGATAGGGCGACCTTTTTTCAGTAGTTTTTGAGCGTATTCAGTCCACAGTTTCTCCAATTCTTCCTGGGTGAAAGGACTCGTATTGACCTCAATGGTATCGGCGATCACTTCCTGGTTACGTATCTCGTGATCCCGTTTGGCCTGAAGGCCTGCAATAGACAATCCGGAAATGCGCTTACCCCGATCCTTAATATTCAATTTTTTAGCAGGGCTTGCGGGTAGCGGCTCAACTGCGGCCTTAATGGGTTGGGATCCTTCTTCCTTTTTTACCGGTTCAGCGGTTTTCTCTTCATACGTCTTTAAGGTGTCCACTCTGCGTTCAGCAAGTGTCTTTCTTTGTATTTTTTCCTGGGTGCCTCCATGAACATCCAGATCTTTTTTAAAGAAATGGGCTGCAGGGATCAGGAAATTAGTCAGGGTAAGACCAAGGACGCTACGTTTGTTTTTTTTTTCAGCTTCGAAAGTAAGGGAAGCTAGTTTCATCAGGGTCAGTTCGACAAGGAGCCGGTGATTCTTGCTCGTCTTATACTTCAGATCACATTGATTGGCAAGGTCGATCGCTTTTAATAAGAATTCCTGGGATGTTTTTTTAGACTGTTCCAGGTAAAGGGATTTCACTTGTTCACCTACTTCAAGCAAGGCAATGGTCTCTTCATGACGGCAAACCATAAGATCCCTGAAATGTGATGCGAGTCCGTTGATAAAATGATGTCCTTCAAATCCTTTGGACAGGATGTCGTTGAATAACAGGAGCAGATCAGGAATATTATTTTCCAGGATCAGGTCTGTAGCCTTGAAGTAAATATCGTAATCGAGGACATTTAAATTTTCAGTGACGGATTTCCGGGTAATTTTTTTCCCGGCAAAGCTCACAACCCTGTCGAAAATCGATAAGGCATCTCGCATGGCACCATCTGCTTTTTGTGCTATAATGTGCAAGGCATCTTCCTCTGCTTCAATTCCTTGTTGTTCAGCGATATACTGCAGGTAATCGGCAATATCCTTAATGGTTATTCGCTTAAAATCAAAGATCTGGCATCGAGAAAGTATCGTTGGGATGATCTTATGTTTTTCGGTGGTGGCCAATATAAAAATGGCATGCGCTGGTGGCTCTTCAAGCGTTTTCAAAAAGGCGTTAAATGCCGATTGAGATAGCATATGTACCTCGTCAATAATATAGACTTTGTACTTGCCGACCTGAGGCGGGATCCGTACCTGGTCTGTGAGGCTTCGTATGTCATCTACGGAATTATTAGATGCGGCATCCAATTCAAATATATTGAAGGCAAAATCCTCATCTGCCTTTTGGGTACCATCCTCATTGATCTTTTTGGCCAGGATCCTGGCACAGGTAGTTTTCCCAACACCGCGTGGACCACAAAAGAGTAAAGCCTGGGCAAGGTGGTTGCTTTCAATGGCATTTTCAAGCGTAGTCGTAATAGCTCCCTGGCCAACGACATCCTTGAAATTCTGAGGCCTGTATTTCCGGGCCGATACAATGAAAGGTTCCATCTGGGTTTACACTGCGTTTTAGATCACAAAAGGTGAATGTACAAATATAAAAATAGCCGGTTATTTTCCCCTGTGAATGGGCGATACAAGCTAATTAGTTATTAACAAATTCGTATCTTTGCAGCTTGCAGGATATCTTATCGCGTCTCGCAATAGCGGGGTGAGGAAAGTCCGGACACCGTAGCGTAGCATAGCGGGTAACGCCCGTCGCTCTGACTTTATTGTTAGGGTCGGACAAGTGCAACAGAAAGCAAGTACAGGTAATGCTGTAGTGAAATCAGGTAAACTCTATGCGGTGAAACGCCAAGTAAATCAACATTTGAGGGTAGCGCGCCCGAGTTGAAGGGTTGGCGGATAGAATGTTGTGGTAACATAACATCCAGATAAATGATAAGAGCCCTTTGGGTTACAGAATCCGGCTTATTTCCTGCATAAGAACTCCCTGTTCTATGGTTTTAATCGACTATGAGCAGGGAGTTTTATTTTGATTCGAAAAAACTCAGCACACTCCCGCCGTATTTCCTGGATTCTGCATGCCCGGGCAGCTCTTCCAATGCAAGATGTTTGGAATGTTCCAGGATCAATATGCCTTCATCAGAAAGCAAGTCGCCCGCATATACCATTTCTGGAATTTTGGCCATTTCTTCCAGAGGTAGATCATAAGGCGGATCGGCAAAGATAATATCATACTTGCCAATGGCACGATTCAAATAGCGGATCGCATCTAATTTAATCACCTGGATAGGGGCTTCCAGCTGCTTGGCAGTAGTAGCTATAAAGTGTGCACAGCGGGCATCGGCATCAACAGCGATGATCTCCGGTACGCCACGTGAAGCGAATTCATAACTTATATTTCCGGTGCCAGCATACAAGTCAAGCACACGAATATTTTCAAAAGTATAGCTGTTATGAAGAATGTTGAAAAGAGCCTCCTTGACCATATCGGTCGTTGGACGTACCGGTAATTTTTTAGGGGCAATGATCCGCTTACCTCTGTGACGCCCCGAAATGATCCTCATCAGAAGGCATTTAAGACAGTAAAATCGATCGATTCATCCTCGGATTCACCACTGCCATAGATCTCATTGGATGGGTAAAAGAGTCCGATGTTCTGAATGTACTCATAACAGAGCTTGTAAAGCTCATCGCCTTCTTTTACAGAACCGAACAAACGTACGCCTACCTGTGAAGGATCAAGTTTTAGCTGTTCCAGGGTGAAAAGTAAATAGTAGATAAAATCTTCTTTTGTATCGAAATAAAAGCTGTTGTAAAACTTGAGTTTTTTATTCTCCAGGACGGTAATATCCATCTGGTCATCTGCGACATGTACGTAACAGATCGGACTTTTACTATCTGAGGGGCTTTGCAATAACGCCTGGATCAATACGGTGCCGTTGTGAAGGAAGTCAAATTCCCCGAATAACTCATAGATATAGTTATTGATGTTCATAAAGGGGACATAAACATTGACCAGTTCCGGCTGATCGATCTCGTCATACGCCATCATATCGTTAGACAGGATCTTTATATTGAATTTCATGTAATTGGCTAACTCCTTCTCATCGAAAAGCGATTTAGGGACAAGACTGAAAAGAGTGTTGCGATGGATCACGACCACATCTGAATAGCCATAATCTTCTACGCGGTAAGTACGCAGTAGATCCCTGAGTTCTTTCAGGATCTCATAGGCAGTAAGATCCTTCTTAAAAATAACTTGTTTGGAAAGTACAATGGAATTGGATATCGAATCCAGTATACAAAAAGAAAGTCCATTCAAGCTAACCTGAATGGACAATTTATGTATATTATCTAAGCCCGAAGGCGTATTAATTTTCTCCTCTTTTGTCATAAATAGG
>CAMYJF010000020.1:0-4442 GCA_947258555.1 uncultured Eudoraea sp.
TTCAACACTTCGGTATCTACCTTTATGATAGGAGTAAACGAATTTACCGCGCAGAAATGTCAGTCCAGGGAAATATTAGAGCCCTTATTGATCACACTGTCGCCTTATGCGCCTCATATAGCCGAGGAGCTTTGGAACAAATTAGGGCATCAGGAAAGTATAACCTATGCGGCCTTTCCTGAATTTAAATCGGAATACCTGGTAGAAAGCACTAAAGAATATCCTATTTCCTTTAACGGGAAGATGCGCTTTAAACTTGAACTGCCTTTATCAATGGGTGCCAAGGAGATCGAAGAAGCCGTAATGGCGCATGAGAGAACACAACAACAGCTCCAGGGAAGGAGCCCAAAGAAAGTGATCGTAGTGCCTGGAAAGATCGTGAATATCGTAGGCTAATGGCAGTACATTTTGTCAGTTTTCTTTCTGATTTTGTTCTGGAAGGGTTTTTGCAGTATCCTTTGTAATTTTAACTATCTAAAAACGATATAATTATGTTTGGAATAGATATGGGATATATGTTGATCGCCGGCGCTTTTATGCTGGTCAGTATGCTAGTTAGTGGCCGACTTAAAAGCAAGTTTGCCCAGTATTCCAAAGTGCATTTACGAAATGGAATGAGTGGTGCCGAGATCGCTGAGAAGATGTTAGCCGATCACGGGATAAGAGATGTAGAAGTGATATCCACACCAGGGATGCTTACGGATCACTATAACCCCAAGAACAAAACAGTAAATCTAAGTGAAGGCGTATATAACCAGCGAAATGCCTCTGCAGCAGCTGTGGCTGCGCATGAAGTGGGGCATGCTGTCCAGCACGCTTCTTCTTATCAATGGTTGCAGATGAGATCTCAACTGGTCCCGGTTGTTTCCGTGGCTTCCAAATTATCTATGTGGGTGATCATAGGTGGACTAGCACTTATGTCTTCTACTGCATTTGGAGGTACTATTGCCTGGGCAGGGGTAGGCTTATTTGGCATGGGGACCCTCTTTAGCTTTGTGACACTGCCCGTTGAATACGATGCCAGTAACAGAGCCCTGACCTGGTTAAAGCGGAAGAATATGGTTAGTCAGGAAGAGTATGCAGGGGCTGAGGATGCCTTGAAATGGGCTGCCAGGACGTATGTAGCTGCAGCGATCGGATCGCTTGCAACACTTGTTTACTTCGCCTTTCGCGTTGCCGGACGCGACTAAGAGCCAAAGCTATACCCGTAGGATAAGATCAAATAATTATGACTGCCGTTATCAAGGATCTCCGGTCCAAGGTAACGGTAGCTTACTTTATAGTCATGTCTCTTAAATCGGTGGAAAAAATCGAACCCTAAATGAAAGACTTGTTTTTCCGGGGCAAACACTAAAGGGGATGCATCCCCGGATGGATGCCCTTCGATCAGTGCATTGCGATAAACATATCGCTGACTAACCCGAAAGGTGAAATAGATCTCCCTCTCTAGAGATCCCAATTGGTCATAGGCAATACTTTGATGCATAGAGTTTCGCCTGCCAAAATGTAATGCAATGCCGGGTTCAATAAATAAATCCTTGCTTCCTGCAGCACCCTTTAGTTCTACAGCGGCTCTAATACCAAATGGATTGGGAAGCCACTCCCATTCCCTGGCTGCGTTTAGATACATATTGGAATGGAAACTATTGGCGATCTCTCCTTCCCATACCGGTGGTGGTGAAATGACAATCGCATTGTGATACCATCGTTGAAAATTCCCGGCACCTGAATCAGGCCCGGCAGCACCCAATAGCCCGTCTATTCCCAAAAACAAGCGATCGCTTGTGCTTGTCCACTTAAACTGTAAGCCCGTAAATGCAGCATACGGCCGGTCATGATCTGAAAGCATTTCCGATTGTATATTCGATGGGGTGTAGACCTGCTGTAATAGTGTAATTCCTACTTGCTCGTCCCATGGAGATAACAACCCTTTTTTTAATTTTTTCCTGTAGGTTAGAAAGAGCCCTGAAGAGTAATATCTATCTGTGGTAAGTAGAAAATCATTGTCATGCCTGAGTTCTACTTGCTGGTTGGGTACTGATAGGCTATCCTGCACAACCTCCTGTGCCATAAGTGGTAAGCCGCCAATACATATATAAAACATTGGGCCAAAAAAGAACAACCTGGCCATAGAATTAGTTTCCATCAGATGGCTATCTGTCTATCTATCTGTTGGGCAAGAGAGATAAAAGTTTCTGTCCGGGACACGCCGGAAATTTGCTGGATATTCTTGTTCAGAACATGCATGAGGTGCTCATTGTCTTTGCAAAGGATCTTCACCAGTATAGACCAGTCGCCTGTTGTATAATGGCATTCCAACACCTCGGGTATTTTTTCCAATTCTTTGACAGCCATTGGATTACTCATCGCCTTATCGAGATATATACCAACGTAAGCCATGGTAGTATATCCCATTACTTTTGGATTGATAAGGAATTTAGAACCTAGAATGAGTCCCGAGCGTTCAAGCTTCCGCAATCTTTGGTGAATGGCCGCCCCGGAGATACCAATATTTCGTGCGATCTCCAGAATGGGACGCCTGGCATCTTCCATGAGCATCCTTAATATCTTTTTGTCTATTCCATCAATTTTGACCATATCGGAATGGGAAAATAAGATTATGTAAAAATCTGTTAGTAAATGTAGGGAATAATATTAATTCTCTAACTCGCCACAGAATCAGGATTATATCCGAGGTAGGGAACTTGAAATTCTTTGAAGTGGATGCCATATTCTATTAACTCTTTCAAAATAGGCTCATAGACTTCTTTGTGAATAGGGATATGAACACCAGGGGTATGGATCTTGCCATTCAGGATATGGATAGCGGCCATGGCAATCGGAAGTCCTACCGTTTTAGCCATGGCAGTAAACGTGCGATTTTCTCCTAAAACAACCATGTTCGCGTCTACCTGTTTCTTCTTGCCTTTAAGCTCATAACCCACCTTGTGATACATGACGATCATGTCCTTATCATCAGGACCCAGTGTCCAGCTATCCTCCAGGATTTTTTGTAGCAGCTTGGCCGGAGTTGCATTTTTTAATGTGAATTTCTTGTTCGGGTCGAAGAGATTTAATTCGACAAGTTTGCCCCATGTACTGTCATCCTGATCTATTTTCAATATGTGACGCAGTTTTAATTCCACAGAATCAGAAGGGGAATATGGCAGAAATGAGTTGATGAATTCCCGATATGACATACCTTCTGAATTTTCGATCGTATAACTGTCGTCTGTCATGCCTAATTGGACAAAAACATTCCAGGCTTTTGAAAAACCTACGCGGCGCATTGTCCCCCTAAAAAGAGTTAGGGCATCCTGCAATCCGTAGGCTTCTCTGTAGTTCAGGGAGTCTCTATTTGCATAGGCTTCGAACATACCGTAGCCTTCGACTTCCATGAATTCTGTTCGCCTGAATACTTTATGATACGGGATATACTTGTAGGTTCCTTCCTGAATGAATTTAGCAGCCCCGCCCTGGCCGGCCAGCACAACATTCCTTGGATTCCAGGTGAATTTATAATTCCAGAGATTTGTGTCGCTTTCCGGAGCTACAAGTCCGCCCGTAAAAGACTCGAAAAGAAGGATCTTTCCTCCTTCTGAGCGAATGCCTTCGATTATGGCCATGGCGCTCATATGATCGATCCCGGGATCTAAGCCCATCTCGTTTAAAAATACCAGCCCGGCACGCTGAACATCCTCCTTAATTTCTTTTAATGCCGGACTTATATAAGAAGCCGTAATTAAATGCTTTTTAAAGTCGAGGCAATCTTTGGCCACAATATCATGAAAGCGAGCCGGCAGCATGGAGATAACCAGATCTGCTTTCTGAATGAGAGCTTGCCTTTGTCCTTCTTCGTGAATGTCAAGGGATACCACACTGCATGCTGCATGATTTGAAAATGCATGCAAAATGCCTTGAATATCATTATCCGCCAAAGTGAGATGAATATTCTCTTCCTGGGCCTTGTCCAATAAATATTGGATCAGAAAAGATGTGGATTTACCAGTGCCAATGAGAAGGATTTCGCGCATAGATCTATACCCTGAATAACATATTTTTCGGATGCTAAGGTATCAAATACTTGGCAATGAAAAATCTGTATCGCCGTATTTTATTAATGCGATAATTACCCTAGTTTGGCTAAGAGCTGTGTTATTTCTTATTGACGCTGGTAATGTACTTCTGGAGTGCCATTGTCATTGAAGGCGTCTCAGGTGTTGGTGCCTGAATATCTATACGAAGGCCAGCATCTGTTGCTGCCTTAACCGTAGAATTTCCAAAGACGGCAATTCGCGTATTGTTTTGCTCAAAATCTGGAAAATTCTGTAGTAATGATTCGATCCCTGAGGGACTAAAAAACACAAGAACATCATAATAGACATTGCGCAGATCAGAAAGATCACTGATAACAGTTTTGTAAAAAATACCACGTGTCCAAT
>CAMYJF010000020.1:4537-54137 GCA_947258555.1 uncultured Eudoraea sp.
GGCAGTAAAAAGGTCTCTTCCTTATACTTTTTAAACAGCGGTAAAAGATCATTGAAATTACGTTTACCCACATAGATCTTACGCTTGCGGTAGACCACATATTTTTGAAGATAGAAAGCCACGGCTTCAGACTGACAGAAATATTTCATCGTATCCGGCACCTTAAAACGCATTTCTTCGGCAATTCTAAAGAAATGATCTACCGAATTCCGACTCGTCAGAATCATAGCGGTGTACTTATTGAGATCGATCTTTTGTTGTCGAACAGCTTTGGCATCAACCCCTTCCACATGAATAAAAGGTCGGAAATCTACTTTAACCTTCTCTTTTTCAATAAGTCTCAAGTATGGAGAGTTTTCCATTTTTGGTTCTGGTTGCGAAACCAAAATCGTTTTTACCTTCATAAACCTCAAGCTTTTATGTAGTATACGATCAGCGCATACGGGCTGATTTCGAGAGCGCAAAGGTACAAAATAAAATAAAAAAAGTAGCTTGAAATATACTTTTGATGATTCCTCAATATGGTAACCCAACCCACAAGATTCACGACAAAAACAAAAAGGATACCCCCTAAAACGATCCATTTAGAGCCAGGCAAAATGAATGTGAGTAAAATATTTGCTAAGAAAAGGATCATTCCGCTAAAATTCATAAATGATATTTTCTTAAATATGATCTCTGTGATCGTTCTTTGACTATCAAATACAAAGCTGTTCCCCAATTGTATAAAGATCTTTAGGACAAAGAAGAGAACTAACAGACCAAAGATGATAAGGTAATTGACAGGATCGGCAGTTAGTTCACCACTAAAGAGAATATTGACGGCATAAAAAATAAACAGGGTGAGATTCATTACTTGAAATGCCGAAATGAAAATGTGAAACCAGTTTAATAGGATGTCTTTTTTATTGTAGATGAAGAGGTATTTGTTGTTAAATGGAAGCACCATAAAATTCAGAAATCTCGAATAGAACATGCTTTTAGCAACGATGACGAAGACAATGCTGATCAGGATCACAATGGTGATCCAGTCTGTATTGCCCACTTCTCGTACGATACTGTTCATGGTGTGATCCTGGTAGGTTTCCCGTTAAGTCCCCAAAATAAGGTATTTTCTGCAATGCCGATCCTGATATAGCTGTGTGTCTGCCTTCTTGGATTGGGAACAAGGACCCGGCACTTGAGCGTGTCGCCTGCTCTGAGGATGGGCAATTCGCTTTCATTTATAAGCACTTCTGTGGAATGCGTTTCCATAACTTGTTTATAGGCATTCAAATAGGCCATGCCAAATGAAAGTTCATCCACATTGACCGAGAATGGATAGGGGTTGATAACTTCCAATGCCAATGTATCTGCTTCCCTGGGTACGGGAGTGGATAAAATAGCCTCCAGTTTTCGCAAAGACCGAAAGTTTTTCATGATTATTCCGGTTTGTCTCCCACCTCTTGCTGTTGTAAATTCGAATTCTTCTTCCTGCTTTTTCTTTGAAACTAATAAAACATCCTTACCTCTTACTTTTTCCTCTGAAGTGTCAATGGAATATTGATTTTTCCTGTACATCATATTATTGAGGGAGAAAGAGGTTCCTCCTGAATAAAAAGCATACATGGGCGCATTGCGGTAGGAATTGATAAAAACCACTGGCCGCTCTTGTGCCACTTCTGCCACTGTTTGTGCCCATTCCTTATTTCCATGGGTCTCGTAAGCCACTGGAAACAAAGGCTCATAGATCAATCCAATGCGAGCAAATAAAAGTATGGCCGCACTTGCCATGCCTAGTTTATACAACCACTTTCTAGATGTGGCATGTCTGAGAACAAAATCGTAGGTAAGCAAAACAGCAGGTATACAAACGATGATGATCCACTGAGTCTGTACTCTTCGATTAAAGCTGGAAACAAAGAAAAAGGCAAGGATCCCGAGAAAAATAAATAACAGTGTCCTCTTAAACTTTGAATCGGACTTTTGCCGATAAATACTGTAGTACACAACCGGGAAGATCAAACCAAAGATCAGGATGAGATTTAACAAGTAGCCTAACGTGAAATCCATGAACTCATAGGCACGGTTTGGCCGGTCAAACAAATGATACTCGATAGAGACCCAATTATTTTCCCAAAGCCAATACAAATGCGGTGAATAGCATATCATGGCAATTCCCAGAGCAAGCCATGCATATTTGTCCTTGATCAGGGAGAGATTGGATAAGAAAACGAAGAATATGACCAGAAATGCATGATATTTACTATACATCAAGGCCGCCATTAAGAGGCCTAACAGTAAGGACCACTTAATATTCGGTCCCCTTAGGTATTTTTTATATGTCCACAGAAAAAATGCTGTGAAAAACAAAAGCGGGGTATCAGGAAGGGTCAAAAATCCATATGCATTAAGCAGGGGCATGGCAAAAATCAGCAGGAAAAAATGGGGGATATATTGGTTCTTATCTGAATTGGATACAGAATCCCATAGGAAAATTACTGTCCCTATTGCAAACAAACAACTCAGGAATCTTACTCCTAATTCTCCGGAAAACAGATAGGAAGATATTTTGACCAGGGCAGCTACCATAGGGGGATGATCAAAATACCCCCAGGCCATGTCCTGGGCAAAATGCCAATAATAGGCCTCATCAAAAATGAGTTGAGTAAAAGAAGCTTGTAAAAGATTAATTAGAGACAGGGCTACCAGAAAATAGAAGAACTGTTTTGGCCATTTTTTTTTCATTCCTACTACTTAGCGTTCCAAAAGTACAAATACCCCTAATTTCTAATAGATCGGAACCATAATAAATATGTAATTTGAATACCGTTCCCTCGGTAATGTAGTATTTTTGATGAAATTTTTTACACACTAATGACCGACAGCCTGGTAATCATTCCAACTTTCAATGAGATAGAGAATATTGAAGCTATCATAGAGGCTGTTTTGTCTTTGAGAAAGGAGTTTCATGTCCTCATAGTCGATGATAATTCGCCGGATGGAACTGCAGAAAAGGTAAGAACGCTACAGCAAAAATATACCCAACAACTCTTCCTCGAAGTGAGGGAAGGAAAGCAAGGTTTGGGAACCGCATATATACATGGCTTTAAGTGGGCCCTGGCACGATCCTATACCTATATATTTGAGATGGATGCTGATTTTTCGCATACACCGTCCGATTTACTTCGACTCCATAAGGCATGTGCCAACGGGGCAGATATGGTCATAGGATCCAGGTATAAAAAAGGGGTCAATGTGGTAAATTGGCCTTTACACCGGGTTTTGCTTTCCTATGGAGCCTCCTTTTATGTAATGATCATTACGGGTATGCCTATCAAGGACCCTACTGCCGGATTTGTGTGTTTTCATAGAAGGGTATTAGAGGCAATTGAACTGGATAGGGTCAAATTTGTGGGGTATGCTTTTCAAATAGAAATGAAATTCAGGGCATATCGAAAAAAATTCAACATCAAAGAAATTTCGATCATATTCACTGACAGGGAAAGAGGACGATCAAAAATGAGTTCACGGATAGTTTGGGAAGCCGTTTTTGGTGTGATTAGTATGAAGATCAAAAGTATTTTTAAGAAAACTGGCTGGTAACAATGTCAAAAATATTACTAAAAAATGCCAGGATAATAAATGAACAGGAGATCCTTGAACGGGATGTCCTGATCAATGGATCTTATATAGAGCAATTAGGTCCGGCAATTTCGGATGCAAATGCTCGTGTGATAGATATTGAAGGCAGCTATCTGCTTCCCGGGATCATAGACGACCAGGTTCATTTCAGAGAACCCGGATTAACGCATAAAGGGAACATTGCCACTGAAAGTCGGGCTGCTCTGGCAGGTGGTATTACCTCCTATATGGAACAACCCAATACAAAGCCGCAAACAACAACTATTGAGGCACTTGAGGATAAATTCCAGAGGGCAAAAGACACATCGTATGCCAATTACAGTTTTCTTTTTGGTGGGACCAATACAAATCTTGAAGAATTAAAACGCTTAGATAAATTAGCATGTTCCGGCGTGAAATTATTTTTAGGCTCATCTACAGGAAATATGCTCGTGGACGATGAGCAAGTCCTGGAAGAAATCTTTAAGAATACGGATATGGTCATATCCGCACACTGTGAAGATGAAGCCACTATTAGAAGGAACCTGGCAGAACATATGGAACGTTATGGAGATGATATCCCTATGGAATGTCACCCTGTAATTCGTTCTTCAGAGGCCTGTTTTCTCTCATCATCTAAGGCAATCGCATTGGCTGAGAAAACAGGGGCCCGATTGCATGTTTTTCATGTGTCAACCGCCGATGAAACAACGCTGTTTAGGAATGATATTCCCTTAACAGAAAAAAAGATCACGGCAGAAGTATGCATCCATCACCTTACGTTTACAGATGAAGATTACGCGAGTTCAGGCTCCAGGATTAAATGGAATCCTGCCGTAAAATCAGGTAGTGATAAAGAGGCTCTATGGAACGCGTTAAATGATGATCGGTTTGATATTGTAGCTACTGATCACGCACCCCATACACTCGAAGAAAAGGACCAACCCTATACGAAGGCTCCTTCCGGGGGACCCCTGGTTCAACACGCACTTCCGGCAATGATGGAACATGCGAGGGAAGGTCGGATAACCTTGGAGAAAATGGTAGAAAAAATGTGCCATAATCCTGCTATTCTATTTGATCTTGATAGGAGAGGCTTTATTAGGGAAGGGTATTATGCCGATCTTGTTGTTGTTAATCCGGATCACCTTTGGGAGGTTAGCAGGGATACTATATTATACCATTGCCAATGGTCTCCTTTTGAAGGCTGGAAGTTTCATTCCAAAGTAACTCATACCTTTGTCAATGGGCATTTGGCATATGATAACGGTGTTATTTCTCCTGAACGTCATGCTATGCGACTAACTTTTGACAGATGAGAAGATTGGTTTTATTTTGTTGTATTCTTTGGGGCGTATCCTGTGCCGAAGAAGTCATGGAAAAACCGGAAAATCTTATTCCGCAGGAGGAAATGACCAATATTATTTACGATATGGCTGTGTTGAATGCTGCCAAAGAGATCAATAGCCAGATCCTGAGTGAGTATATAAAACAACCCTCTGACTTTATTTTCAGAAAATATGGTATTGATAGTATACAGTATACGAAAAGCGACCTTTATTACGCCTCTGTTCCGGCTGAATATGACAAGATCTACAATGCCGCAAAACTACGACTGGAGAAAGAGAAAAGTGAAATAGATGAAAAACGTAGGCAGTCGGCAGATAGTGCCAGACAACGCACGGTGATCAATCGCAAGGACTAAAGGAATTTGTCGGGATATTCAGCCTTGTATTTATTGCATCCAAAATATATGGCCTGTGCCATTAATTCATAAGAGAATGGAAGGTGTCTTTCGATCTTTTTACCGTCAAAGATCTTGATATTGGAAAGTCCTTTTATGTTATCAGAAGTGATCTTTCGGGCCTTATTATAGATGCGTGCATGCAGCCAATCCAGTGGTAATAGCAATCTCAAATGCCATTTTTTAAAAACTTTTTTTGGCGCAGACAAATTGTATTCCCTGGCTATGGCAGAAAAGATCTCTTTATAGGTCATATTTTGATTGACAAGTACATATCTTTCCCCTGTAATATCTGAATTCATTAATCCGATCATACTTTCAGTCACATCGTTAATCGTAACAACACCGCTGCCACCAGGCGGATACCACTTTGGCTTTTTGGCCACCAGTTTGAAGAGTGCACCGCTTCCGCTATGCCAAAATCCAGGACCGATTATGATCCCTGGATTTACGATTACCACCTGGAGGCCTTCCTGAGCTCCTCTCCATACTTCCTTTTCTGCACCATATTTTGTTACAGAATAAGCAGACTGGGTATTTTCATCCCATTCTGTTTCTTCATTCATTAGTTGTTGATAGGCACCATCGCCTAGTGCTGCAATAGAGCTTACATAGCATATTTTTTCAACCCTGTGGTGAATGCAATAGTTAATGACATTTTGTGTGCCAACTACATTGGTTTTGTATAGACGTTTCTTGTCTTTAGGATCAAAGGAAATAAGCGCAGCGCAGTGATAAACACGATTGATGTTTTTGAAGGCTTCGTCCAGAGCAGCCGGGTCCAGAATATCTGCTTCATACCACTCTATTTTATTGTAGAGTCCCTCTGGGGTAGTTGAATAGTATCCAAAGACACGCTTGACCCGTTCCAGATCACTACCAGCCCTATAAAGTGCCCTGACCTGTTGGCCTTTTTCAAGTAATTTGAAGAGGATATGACATCCTACTAAACCAGTTGCACCCGTTACAAGGATCATATTTCAAATGTAGGTAATTGATGCGGATATATTTAAAATGGGTCCCTGCCATAGTTAGGTTTTAGCATATATTTGCAAGAATCTAAGGCAACAAACTTATGCGACAGAATTTTGTTGAAGAACTTACATGGAGAGGGATGATCCAGGATGTCATGCCTGACACGGATGATCATTTGATGCAAGAAATGCGCGCTGCTTATGTCGGTATCGATCCAACGGCAGATTCGCTTCACATAGGACACTTGGTCAGTATTATGATGCTGCGTCATTTTCAGATCGCCGGTCATAAACCAATAGCCCTGATCGGAGGTGCCACAGGGATGATAGGCGATCCATCCGGGAAATCTGCTGAACGCAACCTTCTGGATGAAACGACACTCCGCTTCAATCAGGAAGCAATTAAAGGACAGCTTACCTTATTCCTGGATTTTGAGAGTGATACGCCAAATGCTGCCTTGCTGGTCAATAATTACGACTGGATGAAGGAAATATCCTTCCTCGATTTTATTCGGGATATTGGAAAACATATTACTGTAAACTACATGATGGCCAAGGATTCAGTTAAGAAAAGACTTTCTGCTGATGCAAAGGAAGGGATGTCTTTTACGGAGTTTACCTATCAGTTGGTTCAGGCCTATGATTACCTATACTTATTTGAAAACTATCAATGTACCCTGCAAATGGGAGGTAGCGATCAGTGGGGAAATATTACAACAGGGGCAGAACTGATCAGAAGAAAAGCTTCTGGAAAGGGATATGCGCTTACATGCCCGCTGATCACTAAAGCAGATGGCAGCAAATTTGGAAAGACAGAAGGAGGAAATATCTGGCTGGATCCACATCGGACATCTCCTTATAAATTTTATCAGTATTGGTTGAATACCTCAGATGCTGATGCTGAAAAGTATATCAAGATATTTACCCTCTTATCCAAAGACACTATTGAAGGCTTGGTTCAGGCGCATCAAGGTGCCCCCCATGAGCGCTTATTACAAAAGCGGTTAGCAGATGAGGTTACAACAATGGTGCACTCAAAAGAGGATCTGGAAAATGCCAAGAAAGCCAGCGATATACTCTTTGGAAAAGCAACAGCAGAATTACTGAAATCCCTGGATGAACACATTTTTCTTGACATATTTGAAGGGGTGCCGCAAACAACTATCGCTCGTGATTTGATCGATAATGGAATGGATATGATCGCTGCTTTGGCTGCTGAAACCGGATTTTTGAACTCCAATGGAGAAGCGCGAAGAGAACTAAAACAGAATTCCATTTCTGTGAACAAAGAGAAAGTAAAAGAGGATTTTATGTTGACCCAGAAAGATCTGATCAGTGATAAATATATATTACTACAACGCGGTAAGAAGAACTATTTTCTCATCACTGTTGAATAGTGGGATCTGCATCCATTTATATTCCAGATCTTGTTCGCGACATTCAGCAGTTCTACGGTGACTTGCTGAATGACCCAAAGATTCCTGAAGTTAAAACCCACCTGGAACAAATAGCACTACGCATGCACCAGGGGATCTTAGAGAAAAAGGAGGCCGTGCTCTATGAGATCAACAATTATCACAAGAAGTATTTGGGTATACCTATTGAATCGTTACGCGATCTGCAACTTGGCAAAGAAGTTGCTTACGCTACTATAGCTCATGAATATGGGTTTTCTTCCTGGGATACAGTGGAGGAATTGGATTTGAGTTACGATCCCATTTTTGAGAAGGCACTTTCCTTTTTGCTGGCCGGACAAGTAGAAAAACTAGAGGAAGCTTTTCATGAATATCCAAAATTACCTTTAGGACGATCTCCCTATGGACATAGGGCGACCTTGTTACATTATGCCGGGAGCAATGGGGTAGAACTTTGGCGACAGCAGGTTCCAAAAAATATCGTGCAATTGGTAGAATTGCTATTGCAGGCAGGTGCCAATAAGCAGGCATTGATGAATGTCTATGGAGGGAAATTTACAACCTATGCCCTGGCAGAAAGTAGCGCACATCCCTATGATGCAAAACTAGCACCCGAATTATTGGCTGTATTGAAGTAATACCTTATTGCACCATAAGATTACATCCCCGGATATCGGAATGATCAAAACGACCTAAAATTTCAACAGACCCATTATTGTGAATCCTGCCCAGATCATCGGTTGCTATGAAGGAGCAGGAGTAAAGGTTCGCAAGGTCGATAATATTCACACCCCCGGTTTGTGAGAAAGAAGCCCGAGACAGGGGATCTTCTATTTCACGAAGGCTAACCTTCACCCAAGGAGGGAACTGAAATTGGCCATCTTTAGTTGCATATCCCTGGGATAATAGTTCGGTCATACCATATTCTGAATGAATGGTTGCTACCTCAAATTTATCTTTTAGAAAAGTATGTATTTCTTCCCGGATCCATTCGGGTCGTTTACCCTTCATTCCCCCTGTCTCCATGATGAGTGTATTTTTTAGGGCAATGGGAAACGATTCGGCCAGGTCAAGGAGGGCAAATGTCACCCCAATAAGTAAGACCGGTACCCCGGCCCTGTCCAGATCTTGCATTTTTTGAGACCAATGCTGAAGATCATTCAGATAAAATCCACTTTCGCTTCGATCAGAACATTGAATGAGATAATTCACCATATACACAAGGGAGGCATTACCTCGTTCCATGTAGGATGGTAGCATTGCCATGATCACATAATCCGAAGGATCGCCATAGACACGCGTAAAACCTTCCAGAATACTTCTTTTGTACAGGTCTTCTGAGATCACATGATGCCTGCTTGGAATACTGCCTGTAGTGCCGCTACTCTCAAAAACAACGGTTGCAGGATCCGGGCCGGTTACGATAGTCTCACTCTTAAAAAATCGAATTGGCAGGAAAGGAATGTCTGTAAGGCTGTTTACATTTTCCGGACTTTTACCCATATGATCGCAGAATTCCCTGTAAACGCTGTTTTTGGCGTATTGATAAGTAAATATGTCGAGTGCCAGCACATTAAAATCCCTTGGGGATCTTATTGCGAATATTCGATTCTCCAGTGTGGATTTCGTGGGCATGTTGCTAAGCCTATTGCAAAAGTGCTTAACACAAAGGTAGAAGCTTATGGAAGAATAACGCCTCTTATTTTACGATCAACTTTCGTGTAACGTTTTTGGAATTTATCTTGAGTTGTACCATATACACTCCCGGATCCAGTTTGGATATATCTAAACGGGATTCTCTAACCACTTGTTGAAGGACAAGCTTTCCAAATACATCAAAAATGGCGATCTCTTTTGGACCTGGCACATCCGTAGTGATATATACTACATTGTCAAAGGCAGGATTCGGGTAGAGGTCAAATTTCACCTCTTGATTTGCCGAATCTTGATCAAAGCTTGCGCTTTGTGCAGAGACAAAGAAGGGAAGTAATAAAATGAGGGTAAAGTAGATTATTCTCATTAAAATTAGTTTGGGACAACAGAGTAAAAGTAGGTACTTCCTGACCTGCATGAAATTTATTGTTGTGAAAACGGAGAAATTGTAGGTCAAGCTTAATCGATATGCATTTCATCGATAAAATCAGCTTTTAATGGAGTAGAGGAAATTATAGAAAGGGATTAAGATAGGTTTTTCCTACTTATTTAATAACCAATTTGCGTGTAGCGGACTTGTCCTTTTCAAATACACGAAGTACATATACACCGGGTTCTAAATTGGAAACATTGAGTTCTTTACCTAAAATAGTGGTTTCCAGGACCCGGGTGCCCAAAACGTCGTAGATAAGTATCTTCTTGGGCTCATTCTTCTGCGTATTAATATAAACTTTACCGTCCAGGACCGGGTTTGGGTACATTTTAAAGCCTTCAATGGCACCCATATCCGCATTATCCTGGGCAAAGCCAACGGAGAAAAATAGTAAACAGATGATTAGGTAAATTTGCTTCATAGGCAATTAACAGCAAAGAATATACCACAAATATATAGATTATTGATCCTGATCGTAAGTGGTGATTGTTAAAAATGGGTATGATTTCGATGAATTGCACTTTTTAACACCTCATATTCGTTCCAAGGGCCCCTGGATCTTTCAAAATTCCTTACTTGGCACCTGGGAATCCTTGAATAATTGGAATTGATAGGCCCTGGTTTAAAGATAAAAATTGGCAACTTAATTCCAAGTATTATTGTTATTTTTAGGCGCCTTATTCAGGTATTGTCATATGAAAAAAAAGGATATTAAAATATTGTTGGTGGATGATGAACCGGATATCCTGGAGATCTTAAATTACAATTTGTCTTCCCAGGGTTACCAAGTGTACACGGCAAAGAATGGAATGGATGCAGTGGCAAAAGCCAAGAAAAAAAAACCGCATCTGATCATCCTGGATGTGATGATGCCGGAAATGGATGGTATTGAAGCCTGTGAAATGATCAGAAATACCCCGGGCTTAGAACAAACACTTATTACATTTCTCACGGCAAGAGGAGAAGATTATTCTCAGGTCGCCGGTTTTGATGCAGGTGCCGATGATTATATCACCAAACCCATCAAACCCAAAGTCTTACTCAGCAAAATAAAAGCTTTGTTACGTCGACTTCGTGAGGACAATCCACAGGGTGAAGACATACTCCAAATAGGAAATTTGGTCATAAATCGGGAAGAATACAAAGTGGTCAATAACGGCAAGGAATTGATATTACCTCGGAAAGAGTTTGAATTATTGGCATTGCTTGCCTCAAAACCAGATAAGGTTTTTAGACGAGAAGTGATCCTGGACAAAGTTTGGGGCCAGGAAGTAGTGGTAGGAGGGCGTACCATAGATGTCCATATTCGTAAATTAAGGGAGAAAATTGGCGATCAACATTTTAAGACGGTCAAAGGTGTTGGTTATAAGTTTGTGTTATGAGGAACACAAAGTTCAAAAAGTCTTACAAATTTGCCCTGAGAACGTCCCTAATTATTTCACTTACACTTTTAATAATTGCTATTATAGCTTTAGAGCTCGCTGGCCATTTGATTGAAGCGATCCCTTATCTCGTAGTTTCGGTTGTTATAATTTTTTTCCTCTGTTTTTCCATAATTCAGATCAGGATAGAGAATTTCATCTATAAAAGGATCAAAAAATTGTACGATGATGTTTCCTTGCTTGAATCGGCGTCTTTAACGTCGAAACCTATAGTCACAGATATGACAACCCTCACTTCCGAAATCGAGCGCTTTGCCCAAAAGCGAAAGATTGAGCTGGAAACACTGAAGATACAGGAGGAATATCGCAAGGAATTTTTAGGCAATATTTCTCATGAACTCAAAACCCCTCTTTTCACAGTTCAGGGATATATCCTAACCCTACTTGACGGAGCCATGACGGACAAAAGTGTACGTAAGAAATATTTGCAACGTGCCAATAAGGGAGTGGAACGGTTGATATATATCATTAAAGACCTGGATCTAATTTCTAAACTGGAAATTGGCGAGATGAACCTGGAAAGGGAAGATTTTGACATTGTAGAATTAATTCAAAACGTCTTTGACCTTTTGGAGATCAAAGCCTCTAAAAATGACATCAATTTGATATTTGACCGGGAATATGGCAAACCAGTAATGGTTAATGCAGATAAAGAAAAGATCCAGCAAATTATTTCAAACCTTATGGTAAATTCAATTAAATACGGCCATGAAGGAGGCACTACCGAGGTGAGTATTGAAGATTTGATCCGCAATAAAGTAATCATTCGTATTACGGATAATGGAGAAGGTATACCTGAAGAACACATCCCGCGAATATTTGAGCGATTCTATAGAGTAGATAAAACCGGGAGCAGGAAAGAAGGAGGCTCTGGGCTGGGCCTATCTATCGTAAAACACATTATTGAAGCTCACGGTGAAAAGATCTATGTAGAAAGCAAGGAAGATGTGGGATCAGAATTCTCATTTACGCTGGAGAAATCGATAAGCTGACAGTTGTGGGGAGCAAGAATAAACTCAAACGATTTAAAGACAACGAAACTTTCTCAAACGTCTTCCAACCTAACAGAGAAGAAGTTCTTAAAGGAAAGTTTGACCAAAAGGGTCGATGGCATGAATATTTTAAGAACATGAACCCTTTGGTCATTGAATTAGGTTGCGGGAAAGGGGAGTATACGATCGGACTGGCCAGGGCGCACCCGGAAATGAACTTCATTGGCATTGATATTAAAGGAGCCCGCCTATGGCGCGGCGCCAAAACGGCCATTGAGGAGAATATTTCCAATGTGGCATTCCTCAGGACGCAAATTGAGCTGGTCAATCATACCTTCGCCAAGGAAGAAGTTTCGGAGATCTGGCTGACTTTCCCTGATCCGCAAATAAAATACAAACGACGGAAGCATAGGCTGACAAACCCGGATTTTCTGTCCATGTTCAAAGAAATATTGGTCCCCGATGGGATTCTCCACCTAAAGACAGACAGCCAGTTTCTTCACGGATACACTCTTGGATTGCTTCAGGGAAGAGGAGACGAGGTCCTATATGCTAATCACGATATTTACAGAAATGAAGGAAGTCCGGAAGCAGTGACCGGTATCCAAACTTTCTATGAAAATCAGTATCTTCAAGAAGGAAAACCAATAACCTATATCCAGTTTCGACTTCAGCCCTAAATGACACATTTCCTGATTTTATTCTTTAGTACGTTCTCAGCGGCTTTTATGGCTACCGTTCCTCCTGGTTTGCTAAATATGAATGCAGCCAAAACAAGTGTAGAACGCGGAAAATTGGACGGTATCATATTTTGTGTCGGCGTGTCTAGCATGATTATGGTCCAGGCCTATATATCTGTAGTCATCTCAAAATTTTTGTACCGAAATCCTGAGGTGATCGATATCCTTTTAAAACTGGCAATATTAGTCTTTGCCATATTCGCTGTTTACTTCTTTATAGCTGCAAAAAGAAAACCTACAGGTCAACTTACAATGATGCATGTAAGTAAAAAAAGAAGTAGTTTTTTTAAGGGGACTTTCCTGGCCGCGGTAAACTTTCTCACTATTCCTTATTATGCAGGTGTTCACGCCATGTGGACGGCTACCGGATTGATTGACTTTTATGTTTGGGACATTATCGTCTTTATGCTGGCGACCGGTACCGGCACGTTTGCAGTTCTGTATTTGTATACAGTCTATTTCTATAAATTAGATGCGAAAACAGATAGGTTTTCCAAGAATTCCAACTATATATTAAGCGTCCTTATGCTTCTTTTGCTTGTGATCACCCTCATACGCATTATATATATCTGATATGGCAGATACGGATAACTTTTTTGACCGGGTTTATGAGGTGGTTCGCTGTGTTCCCAAGGGACGGGTGACTTCCTATGGAGCCATAGCAAAATATCTAGGAGCTGCACGGAGTGCACGTATGGTAGGTTGGGCAATGAATGTATCGCATGGTAAAGAAGATGTGCCTGCACACAGGGTAGTGAACAGGAAAGGCCTGCTTACAGGTAAGTTTCATTTCGATGGAACTAACCTGATGCAACAGCTCCTTGAAAACGAGGGGATCCTTATAGAGAATAATCAGGTGGTCGACTTTGCTAAATACTTTTGGGATCCTGCCAAGGAACTAAATTAACCCTTGCCATCTTTTTACAGACCCAGGCCATTATTGCTGTCAATTGAGCACTTTGCCGTATCTTTACTGTTTAAATTTATTTGTCGAATAGACTGAGATCGAGACCGCTATGAAGTTGAAAAAAGAGTCAATCATTCAAGCCTTGGAAACTTTAAGCGTACCTGGGGAAGGTAAGAGTATTATTGAAGCCGGGGCGTTAAAGAATTTGCAGATTTTTGGGGATGAAGTCGTTATAGACCTGGTTATTGGAAATCCCAGTTTACAGGCTCGTAAAAAACTGGAGGTGGAAATTCTGAAGACTATCCACGAACTGGTCTACGAGAAAGCGAAGATCACCATTAATGTAAAAGTTGAGGCCCCAAGCGCACCACCTAAAGCACCTTCGATAAAAGGCAAGCCCATTCCGGGGATACAAAACATCGTTGCAGTAGCATCAGGGAAAGGCGGTGTTGGTAAATCTACCATAACGGCGAATATGGCTGTTACCCTTCAAAAGATGGGCTTTAAAGTAGGTATTCTTGATGCCGATATCTACGGTCCTTCTATCCCGATAATGTTTGATCTGGTTGATGAAAAACCCCTGGCAGTTAATGTTGAAGGACGGTCTAAAATGAAACCGGTAGAGAACTATGGGGTTAAGATTTTGTCTATCGGATTCTTTACAAATGCAGATCAGGCAGTAGTATGGCGAGGACCCATGGCAGCAAAAGCACTGAATCAGATGATCTTTGATGCCGCATGGGGGGAATTGGATTTTCTTTTAGTGGACCTTCCACCTGGTACAGGAGATATTCATTTGAGCATTATGCAGTCCCTACCTATTACGGGAGCTGTAGTCGTGAGTACACCACAAAATGTGGCCCTGGCTGATGCAAGAAAAGGTGTTGCCATGTTTCAACAAGACGCGATCAATGTACCTGTCCTGGGCATCGTCGAGAATATGGCCTATTTTACTCCGGAAGAATTGCCGGATAATAAATACTATATATTCGGAGAACAAGGCGCTGAAAATCTGGCTTCGGATTTAAAAATTCCGTTCCTGGGAGCTATTCCATTAGTACAGAGTGTGCGAGAAGCAGGCGATATAGGCAGGCCAGCAGCATTACAATCAGCCTCTCCTTCTGAGAAATCCTTTGAGTCGTTGACTCAAAATATGGTTCAGGAGTTGGTCAAAAGAAATACCGCCTTACCTCCAACGGAGGCGATCAAAATAACAACTATGGCCGGATGCGCAGCGGTAAATAAATAAAGGGTGATGAATAAGGAAGAATTGACAAGCAATGTAGAGAAAGCACTGGAAGAAATCAGACCCTTCTTACAGAGTGATGGAGGGGATATTTCTTTAGTCTCTATTTCCGATAATAACCATGTTACTGTAAAGCTGGAGGGCAATTGTGTGGGATGTTCAGTGAACCAAATGACGCTAAAAAGCGGTGTTGAATTCACCATCAAGAAATATGCACCTCAGATTGAAAAGGTGACAAACCTTTCCTGATACCTTGCTTGGCGTGTGGCGTTACCCATTGATTTGAATCCAATAATATTCTTCAAATTTTAAAAAGATGATACGATCTGTCTTGTTTGTATTTGTGCTTGGTTTTCTTTCATGCTCTGATCCGGCCAACACATCGGATGAACAAAAAAGGTGGGAAGCACACGCCGACAACACCACTATTATTCGCGACAATTTTGGAGTTCCACATATCTATGGGAAGACAGATGCAGATGCCGTTTTTGGCCTGCTTTACGCTCAATGTGAAGATGATTTTAATCGGGTAGAGCAAAATTATATTTGGGCGATTGGCAGACTTGCTGAGGTTGAAGGCGATGCGGCCCTTTATAGCGATCTCAGAGCTCGCTTATTTATGAGTAAGGAGGAAGCTATTGCCAATTTGGAAAATAGCCCGGAATGGCTACAAGAGCTTTGTATCGCTTTTGCAGATGGCATCAACTATTACTTACATACGCACCCTGAGGTAAAACCTGGCTTATTGGATCGATTTGAACCCTGGATGCCGATGTATTTCAGCGAGGGGTCCATAGGGGGTGATATAGAACGTGTTCGGGTAAACAAGTTAAAGGCGTACTATGAATCCGGTTTGGAATTTCCGCCGATGAAGGAAATGGAACTGAAAAAAAAGGAGGAAGAATTAGAACCTCAAGGCTCCAATGGGATCGCGATCTCAGGGACTCACACCAAAAATGGGAATCCACTTTTGTTGATCAACCCACATACCTCATTTTATTTCAGGGGAGAAGTTCATGCAGTTAGTGAAGAAGGGCTGAATGCGTATGGTGCTGTTACCTGGGGTCAATTTTTTATTTATCAGGGCTTCAATGAAAAAACAGGTTGGATGCACACTTCCACTTATACGGATGTGATTGACGAATTCAAGGAAACCATCATGGAGGTTAATGGCGAATTAGTATACCGATATGGGGAAGAATTACGTCCGGTTGAAACATCTGAGGTAAGCTTAAACTATAAGACAGACAGCGGATTACAGAGCAAAACATTTACAATGCACCATACGCATCACGGTCCAATTACGCATAAAGAAGGAGATAAGGCAGTGGCTACAGCGATGATGTGGGAACCTACCAAGGCGCTTGAGCAATCCTTTATCCGTACAAAGCAAAATGGATATAAAGGGTTTCGTGAAATGATGGATATACGGACGAATTCCTCTAATAATACGGTTTATGCAGACGCAGAGGGGAACATTGCCTATTTCCATGGTAATTTTATTCCTAAGCGGGATACTCAATTCGACTATACCGCTGCTGTGGACGGTGCAGATCCCAGAACGGATTGGCAAGGCCTGCACCCTGTCGATGAAAACATTTCACTTTTGAATCCTGATAATGGCTGGTTGCAAAATTGCAATTCCACGCCTTTTACTGCGGCCTTGGAGTTTAGTCCAAAACGCGAGGACTATCCGCGCTACATGTCTATCGATCGAGAGAATTTTCGGGGCATACATGCCATACAATTGATGAAAGATAAAACGGATCACACCTTAGATGGACTGATAGAACTGGCCTATGATCCCTACCTACCGGCCTTTGCTGCCTTGATTCCCGGCTTAGTTGAAGCTCATGACATACTGCAGCCTGAGAACGCCCAAATGAAAGAGGCGATTGATGTGTTACGGGAATGGGATTACACTACCTCAACTACTTCAGTGGCCATGTCGCTCGCTCACTTTTACGGAACTTATTACGGCAGAAACGGAGAACGTCCTGCTCAGATGAGTGATATGGAGCTTATGACCTATTTTGGGTCGGCGTCTCCCTTAGCTGAAAGATTGGAAATATTTGAAGAAGTACTCAGTAAACTTACGACTGACTTTGGAACATGGAATACTCCCTGGGGGGAGATCAATCGTTTTCAACGGATCAATGGGGATATCCGCCAGCCTTTTGACGACGAAGCTCAGAGCATTCCTATTGGCTTTGCTTCTGGCAGATGGGGCGCGCTTGCTGCCTATGGTGCCCGATACCATAATGATACCAAACGCATATACGGTACAAGGGGAAATAGCTTTGTTGCTGTTGTGGAATTTGGTGAAAAGGTAAAGGCTAAATCCATCCTTGCCGGAGGCCAGAGTGGGGATCCGGATTCCCCTCATTTTTATGACCAGGCACAAGACTATGCCGATGTCAAGTTCAAAAATGTAAATTACTACAAAGAAGATGTGGTAAAAAATGCCGTACGGGAATACCGTCCCGGCGAATGATCATTAATCTTTTACAATGATCAAAGAAGCTTTGGATCCTGTGGATAATAACCAGCGTTTCGAATAGATCATTTGACCGTCTTCATCATATACATCTACCTGGGCAGTATTGGGGCCTGATGATCCCTGGTTAAGTGCAGTGAAATCGAGTCGGTTAAACCCTTTTTCCAAATTGATGTTAACGCCCTTAAAAGCACCGGTAAGTAACATATTGGGCTCTATGACGTGGTCATTTACAGCGATCTGAACGCGGTCTCCGTCCACATATTCATGATCCCGGCATACCACACCAACAAAAGCGCCTCCGGTCTTAATATCTCCCAGGTACATATCCCCAAAATGCTTGTTCCCACCGCCTTTTTCACGTTCGGATACTTTTGGATCGATAACCATGTCATATCCAGCCTGTCTGAGCTCCTTGTCAGGGAGCATTTTTACATTTCGCTCGGATAAAGGGTCTTTTAAATTGGGATTTTTAGAAATATCCATAGAAGCAGGGATGGAAAGTGCCGTGCCCTGTGGGCTGGCCTTTACATCTAATTTTTTGTCGGCGTCGATCTTCAGCGGTTGCGTCTTGCTGATATCCGACTGCGCAAAAAGTCCCGTAATTAGGGCTAAGCTAAAAAGGATAGTAAAAATCGATTTCATAGCTGATAGTTGGTCTTAAATATAGCAAATACCTTGCCACAGGGCTCTAAAATTGCTGTTAATTTCGATGATCAGGCCGAAAAGTAAGATAGTCTGAAAGCTTGGACTTATTAAGCTAAGGTCAGTAAGTTATGGGTGATATCACGCCTATTAAAGCTTGGTTCTCCAATATTGGGGATGGGTGTCTTCAGTGCGTTGATTCCAGTAATCCGGAGTAACCATACGGCCGTCAAATGTTTGAAGTTTGCGCTGGTAAACCCAGATCGTAGGGTTAAAGACCATATCCGTGACCGCTACGGTATAAAGCTGAGGGTCTTCTTCAGAAGCCCTCTTGTCTTCCTGGATCAAGACTTCAAACCCATTGTGCTCCAATAATTTTTTAAGGAAAGCCGACCTGTCCTCGGTCACCTTTTTTTCAACAAAGGTTACCCGTTGTCCTTCGATATCTCCAAATAGATGTTTGCCGCCTAAGCTCATAACCGTGTCAATTAGAATGCGAGACTTAATTCATTAATATATTCATAAACCGGACTGTATATTCCAAGTGCCAGGATACCCAGTACACACAGCACTAAAGCTATGCGTATATAGGAACCGCTTTTAAAATAAGGGATGGGGTTTTCGCTTTTGCGAAGGAACATGGCACGAATCACAAGCAGGTAGTAATAAAGCGAGATAGTAACATTGACAACACCTAAAAAAACGAGGAAGTAAAAACCTTCACTTGCCGCAGCAGTGAACAAGAAAAACTTGCCAAAAAATCCGGCTACCGGTGGGATACCGGCCAAAGAAAATAAGGCTAACATCATGACAAGGCTTAATTTCGGGTTCGTCCTGTACAGGCCTTCATAGTCATTGATCCTTTCTTTTCCCGTTTTAACGTCAATAGCTTGTACGACACCAAACGCAGCCAGGTTTGAAAAAATATAGATCAATACAAAGTAGATCACCGTAGCCATTCCCGTAGGTGTACCAGCGATAATGCCCAGTAATATAAAGCCGGCCTGGGCAATTGATGAAAAAGCCAGAAAGCGCTTCATATTCTGCTGCCTCAAGGCAAATAAATTGCCCAAGAACATGGTGGCCACGGCAATTGTATAGATCATTGGACGCCAAATCTCCATGAGTGGATCAAAAACGGAGAAAAGGAGGATCAGCAAAATAAAAACGGCAGCTCCTTTGGAAACCACAGATAAGTAAGAGGCAATACTGATAGGCGAGCCTTCATATACATCCGCCGTCCAGAAATGAAAAGGGACCAGGGATATTTTGAATCCCAAACCAGCCGTCATAAGAACCAGACCCAAAATAGTCAGATTGGAAGCTTCCAAAGTAGTGGATATATCATCAAAAAAGATTGATCCGTTGGTCGCATAGATCATTGAAATACCAAATAGGGTAATTCCCGACGCAAGTGCCGCAGAAAAGATCAATTTTATACCCGCTTCACTTGATGTCCGTTTAGCAATTTCATAAGCTGCTAACGCTGCTACAGGAAGCGTAGATAATTCTATTCCCAGGTACATCATAAGGAAGTCGCCCGCAGAGACAAGAAAATACATTCCCAATAGGGAAGAGAATAACAAGACGAAGAATTCGACACCCCTGTTATCTCTCAGTACTTTGTCTTTTATCCAATCTGTCGCTTGCAAAAGGACCAGGAGTACAGCAATGTTCAGGATGGTCTTGAACAGGTCAATTAATTCAGTTGTGCGAAACATGCCCCCGAAAAGTTCCCCGGTTTTGTTAAAGAAAAACCCTAACAATGTATGGACGGCAAATAATAATATAGCCAGATGGATCAGGCTTTCTTTCTTGTTTTTAGGCACAAAAACTTCTGTAGCCAACAAGAAGAGGGCAATAGCCAGAAGCACTATTTCCTGCCTCATCAATAAGAAGTAATTTATGTCCATTATTGCTTCATTTCATTCTACATAAATACCTGGATAAAGGGTTCTAAACTTTCCAGGATCATATTGCTTATCCAAAGCGGTGCTACTCCAATTGCGATAATGGGCAGCAACATCAATAGGATTCCCAGTTTTTCAAACCAGGTTACTTTTTCTAAATTCAGGTATTGCTCGTTCTTGATCGGCCCCATTAACATAATGCCAACCACACGCAGGATATAGACAGCAGTAACTACGATGGCCGAAACTGAGACAATGGTTGCTATTCTGTAAAAACGATCATCGTGTTCAAAGGCACCGACGAAAATATTCATCTCTGCTACAAAGCCGCTGAATCCGGGTAATCCTAAAGAAGCCAAACCTGCAATTACATATACTGCTGAGATAAAAGGGATCACTTTTAATAAGCCTCCTAATTTTCTGATATCCCTGGTATGGGTCCGCTCATAGATCATCCCGATCAATGCAAAAAATAATGCTGTCATGAAGCCGTGTGAGAGCGATTGCAGGATAGCCCCATTCCAGGCGGTTTTATTTAGCATCAGCAAGGCAAATAATACCAAGCCTAAATGGCTAACCGAAGAATAGGCATTGATATATTTTAGATCTGTTTGTTTAATAGCAGCAAATGCGCCATAGATCACTCCAAATGCCGCGAGAATTATAAAGAACCAGGACCATTCTGCAGCGCCTTCAGGCATTAAATACATGGCAACTCTAAATACACCATAGGCTCCTAATTTCATCAGGACGCCAGCATGAAGCATAGAAACGGCCGTTGGTGCCGAGGAGTGCCCGTCTGGAGACCAGGTATGAAATGGAAACAAGGCGCCAATTACGGCAAAGCCGATAAAAGTGAGCGGGAAGAATATTCTTTGTGCTTCAAAAGGGATACTTACCTGGGCAATTTCCAGAATATTAAATGTCAGAGGCCCACCTCCGGTATTTGAGTTAAAATAAATTCCCAGTATGCCTACCAATAAAATTGCCGATGCACCCATGAGCATAAGGGTAAGTTTCATGGCCGCAAATTCCTTCGGCCCGGAGCCCCAAATACCGATCAATAAGTACATAGGGATAACCGCTATTTCGAAGAACACAAACATCGTAAACAGATCCAGGGAGATGAAAAAGCCATATACACCTATGGATAATACGATAAGGGATATAAAGAATTCTTTAGGTAACTCTTCCATGCGCCAGGAAATAAATACCCCGGCTAGCACGACCATAGAAGTAAGGACTAAAAGTGCCACGGAGATACCGTCGACACCTATAGAATAATGGATATTAAAGGACTCGAACCACACTAAATCTTTTGTAAAAACCATGATGGCGTCATTCGTAGCTTTTTCCCTGAAGTAGGCAAATACAAGATTTACCGCCATAGCAACCTGGATCACACTACCAACCAGCGCCACTTGTCTGGCATGTCTTAAACTCTTTGCAAAGAGCAAGGCCACAATGGTCAAAACTGGTACTGTAATAAAAAGCGATAGAATATCCATATTACGTCAATCTCATTTCCACAGATATATAAACAGGATGCCCAGTATAACAGCACCTGCTATAAAAGCCAGCGCATAGTCTTGCACTTTTCCTGATTGAATTCCTTTGATTTTTTCTGATGTTGATACAGTACTGTTGCCAATTCCTACCATAGTTCCATCTACATATTTCTTGTCAAATTTTGCGAAGGGACCTGAAATTCTCTTGAACAGGATCTTTTTCGTAACAAACAGATAGATCTCATCTATATAGAATTTATGGTAGGTCCATATATATAATTTACCCAGGCTATTAGCCATTCTGTCTGGCAATGGATTTTCCTTTTTATAAAATATCCATGCGGCAGCAATGCCAATAATACCAACGGCAGAGGCAATTAGCGCCAGGGGATAATTTAAATGCGCCTCAAAGCCCATCCTGTCGGCTGTGACATATTCACTAAAGGGAATAAAGCCGGCACCGGCACTCAACAATGCCAGAATTATGAGGGGGACTGTCATTGAAGTTGGCGACTCATGAGGTGTTTTTTCGTAGCCTGGAGTTTTCCCCCAGAAAATCCCAAAATATATTCTGAACATATAGAATGCAGTAAGCGCTGCAACTACAACTCCTACCACATAAATGAGTTTATTCTGTTCAAAGGCGGCAACCAGGATCTCATCTTTACTGAAGAATCCTGAGAAGGGGGGGATTCCTGAAATGGCCAGGGCGGCTACTAAGAAAGTGATATGCGTAACAGGCATGTATTTTCTTAGGCTACCCATATCTTTTAAATAATTGCTGTGTACGGCATGTATCACTGAGCCTGCGCAAAGGAAAAGCAATGCTTTGAACATGGCATGGGTAAACAAGTGGAACATTGAGGCCATATAACCGAGTCCCTCCGCACCCTCGTAACCGGATACGCCCAATCCTAGCATCATATATCCCAATTGAGACATAGTGGAGTAGGCCAGTACTCGTTTAATATCATTCTGTGTAATGGCGATCAAGGCAGCAAACAATGCCGAGAATGCCCCAACATAGGCAACAACCTGAAGCGCAAAGCCATCTTCAACGAAGTAGTACATGGGGAACAATCGTGCCACCAGGTAAATACCTGCAACAACCATTGTTGCAGCATGGATAAGGGCAGAGACCGGCGTTGGACCTTCCATCGCATCAGGGAGCCAGATATGCAATGGAAACATGGCTGATTTACCGGCACCTCCGATAAAAATAAGGATCAATCCCCAGGTGAGGACCGAAAGACCCATAAAGGAGGTTGTGGCCCAGCTTAGAATAGCGCTTCCTTCGGGATCAGTGAGCATTTCAAAGTCATAAGTGCCTGTATAGTAGCCTATGATCAATATCCCAATAAGAAATCCAAGGTCGGCAAAGCGTGTTACGATAAAGGCCTTCTTAGCTGCCGCTACCGCCGATTCTTTGGTGTAATAATATCCGATCAGTAAATATGATGAGACCCCTACAAGTTCCCAAAAAATATAGATCTGGAATAAGTTGGTGGCCAGGACAAGCCCGTACATTGAGAAAGAAAACAATGACAGGAAGGCAAAGAATTTAGTATACCCCTGATCCCCTTTCATATAGCCCCTGCTATAAATATGGACCATTAAGGATACCACGGATACCACAATTAACATCATCACGGATATAGGATCGAGCAGATATCCCATATCTATATGCAAGGTCTCTGAAAAGTGCATCCAGACCGTTTTGAAGACATAAGGCTCATAGGCGCCATCGACCTTGCCAGTTGTGATGAAATATTCAAAAGCTGTTATCGCAGCCAGTATGGTAGAGATCAATAGCCCGCCAACACCAATATAGCCCGATACCTCCGGCTTGATCTTCTGATTAAAGAGACCGAGCAGCAGAAAAACTGCCAGTGGGATCAAAGGGATCAATAAGACATAAGGGTACATCATGGTTGGTTATGGCTGGTTGGTATCAGTGTTTCATGGTTTCAATTTCTTCTACTTCTACTGAACTGATCTGGCGGTATAAATTAATAATGATGGCTACGGCCAGGGCTGTTTCTGCAGCTGCAACAGCAATGATGAAAATGCCAAATACTGCGCCTTGTAACATATCCGGATAGAGATATTTGTTGATCACAACAAAGTTGATGACAGCTGCATTCAGTATCAATTCCACAGAAATTAAGATGGATATCAAATTCTTTCGTGTGACAAAGCCATACACTCCTATAAAAAATAAGAGGGAAGTAACTGTTAGCAATTCATAAATGCTCACTCCGGGGATCATGAGGTCGACTGGTTATTGGTTGATAATTTTTTACCCTTGGCAATGACAATGGCACCTACCATGGCAGCTAATAATAAGACGCTTATCACTTCAAATGGGAGGATAAATCCACCGTCTGTATAACTGAGTAAAAGGGTGCCAATCTCAGCTGTGCTAATGGTATTCGTATTATCTACTACTTCAAAGGGATGTAAATATATTGTTGTCAAGAAAAGCCCTAACCCTAAAAGACAAGCCAAAGCGGCAAGCAATTGCCTGGAGGGTTTAGCAAGTTCCAACTGCATTTCAATATGATGCACGAGCAAGACTGAAAAGATGATCAACACAATGATACCTCCTGCATAGATGGTAAGCTGTATGGCGGCAAGAAAATTATAATCGATCAAAAAGTAGATGCCGGCAACGCCGCAGAGGACAAAAAGCAGATAGACAACAGAACGTAACATTTTACGACTGGTTACCGATGCGATTGCAAAAATGACCATAATGGCGGCAAGAATATAAAAGATGATCTTTTCCATAATACTAGTCCTCCACTCCTGGTTGTAATTTAGATCCCGGTAAATTCAGTACTCGCGTTAAGGCGGTACGGTCGTAGACGGAATTTTCAAAATTCTGCCCCCATTCAATGGCATCAGTAGGACACACATCTATACACAATCCGCACATTGTACACATACTTAAGTGATAAATGAATTGGTCTATTTTCTTCTTCTTTCTGCCTGTCACTTCATCTATCCCCCGGTCCCAAATAATCTCAATAGTGCCATTAGGACAGGCGATCTCACACTTCTGGCAACCCGTACACCGATGTTCATTATTTTCATCATGGGGCATAATGACTTCCCCCCTGAACCTGTCGAACATCTTTAAGGTATCCCTGTTATCCGGGTATTGTTGGGTGATGGCTCCTTTTCTGGAATGCAGAAAATATTTTCCTGTCACACTCATGCCGGTTAATAAGGTTTTAATGCCATTATAGATATTTGAGAAATATCCCATACGTTTAAAATTTAATGATCAGCTTGCCCCATACAAGCAATGCCATAATTACAATGTTGACCAAATTAATTGGCAACAAGTACTTCCACTCCAGGGTTAATAATTGATCGACGCGCAGTCGTGGAAATGTCCACCTGAACCACATCATTAAAAATACCAGGAGCAATGTTTTAATGAGGAACCAGAGCACACCAAGCGAGGGTATGGATTCTGTGATCCCAAAAGGAGAAAGCCAGCCACCAAAAAAGACAGTGGCTGCAATCGCGGCAATAATGAACATATTTATGAATTCTGCCAAAAAGAAATAGGCGAATTTCATCCCTGAATATTCGGTGTGAAATCCAGCACCGAGTTCCGATTCTGCCTCAACCATATCAAAAGGGGCTCTGTTGGTCTCAGCAGTACCTGCGATCATGAAGATCATAAAGGCAATTACAGCTGGTATATGACCTTGCACGATCAGCCAACCGCTTTTTTGCACTTCAATGATCTCAGAAAGTTGTAAGGTGCCTGTCAGCAATATCATAGTAAGCAGAGACAGGCCAACAGACAATTCATAACTTATGGTTTGAACCCCACTTCTCATGGCACCGATCAGGGCGTATTTATTATTACTGCTCCATCCGCCCAGCAGAATACCGATCACGCCAATAGAGGAAACAGCGATCAGGAAAAACACACCGATATTTATGTCAAACGCATGAAACTCCGCAGAAAATGGAATAACTGCCAATGCCATAAGCGATGTGATGATCACAAAATAAGGCGCCAGGTTATACAGGAACTTGTCTGCTTTCTCAGTGCCTGTCAATTCTTTTGAAAGGAGTTTCAGCGCATCGGCCATGGTTTGCAATAAACCCTGAAAACCAACCCTGTTAGGGCCAATTCGCAATTGAAACCAGGCTGCGACCCTGCGTTCCATCAAAACCAGGAATAAACCGGCAATTGAGAAAATACCCAGGTATACCAGGGCGATCAGGATCATTTCAACCAGACCAGCCAGCCATTCCGGCATGACACTGTAAAGCCAGTCGTGAATCGTTGTTATAATGCTCAATCCGTATTTCATATTCAATTCTATCTGTCAATATCTGGAATGACCAGATCCAATGTTGCCATCGTTGCCACAAGATCCCCGATCTTCCCCCCCACGGCTATATGGTTCAACAAGGATAAATTGGAGAATCCAGGGGATCTGAATTTGAATCGGTATGGATTTTTTGTCCCAGTACTTATAACATAGACTCCCAGTTCGCCTCTTGCTGTTTCCACTTTTTGGAAGTATTCCCCTTTTGGTAATTTTATCACGGCTTTAGTGGCAACCCTATGTTCTCCTTCCGGAATATTGTCAATAAGTTGTTCAATAATGGACAAGGATTCCCAAAATTCCTGAATCCGAACTTTATACCTGGCAAACGTATCACCTTCTGTTTGCAGTGCCTCGTTAAAAGTAACCCTGTCTAAGGCACTGTATGGATGATATTTCCTAACATCGCAGGAATAGCCAGAAGCCCGGCCCACTGGTCCGGAAGCACCAAATGAAATAGCGTCTTCCTTACTCAAAATACCGACACCCCTGGTTCTTTTTTGGAATATGACGTTGTTGGTGAGAAGCCTGTCGAATTCCGGGATCTTTGTTTTAAAATGGGTAATGAATTTTTTGACTCTGGGAACAAAATTGGGATGGATGTCAAACATTAATCCACCCGGAACATTATAATTCATAGTCAGCCTTGCTCCACAGGTCTCTTCCATTATATCATTGATCATCTCACGATCCCTGAACCCATAGAAATATGTGGTAAGTGCACCTACATCCATACCCATAACACCCCACCAAAGACAGTGGGAGGAGATCCTGGTAAGCTCTCCTATAATGGTTCGGATAACTTTAACACGGTCCGGGACTTCCAGCTCCAGGGCATTTTCCACGGCGAGACAGACAGCCTCATTATTAATATTGGAGGAGAGATAATCCATGCGATCTGTCAGGTGAACGATCTGCTGATAGCTGTCGCGCTCACACATTTTTTCAATAGATCTGTGAATGTATCCCAGATCCGGATCCACCTTCTTAATGATCTCCCCGTCAATCGTCAAAACAAGTCGCAACACCCCATGGGTAGCCGGATGTTGAGGTCCCATATTAATGAAGTACTCCTCTGACTTGAAATTGGATTTTACAGTCGTGGTTTCCATATAGCCCTATTTAAGGATCATATTTATTTCATCTTCATAGTCTTTTCGCAACGGATACCCTTCCCACTCATCGGTCAGGAACAACCTCTTCATATTGGGATGATCCGTGAAATTGATCCCGAAAAAGTCGAACACCTCACGTTCGTGAAATTCTGCTGTTTTCCAAATAGAACTAACGGTGGCCAAGACAGGGTGCTCCCTATCAGGAGTGCTCACTTTTACGACCAATTGGTGCCTGTGCTGAGTTGATTCTAAATGGTAGACCACACCTAATTCCTCTCCCCAATCTACTCCTGTGAGACAGAATAAGTAATCAAAGTAGGTATCGTCATCGGCCTTGAGCTTTGACATCAGGTCGTATAGATCTTTTGGGGAAATACTCACATTCAGGAATTGGGATTCTTCCTCGGAAAAAACCAGGCCTGAGGCTTCAGGATCCGGATACCAGCTTTCTATTTTGCGTTGTAATTCTTCGTTGGTCATTGAAGTATTTTTTATAGTCCTTCGTCAAATCCTTCGATAGGATTCTTCTTGGCCTTCATGCTCTCCGTCCTTATTTTATTTTGGAGCATCAACATACCCTCCAATAATGCTTCCGGGCGCGGAGGACATCCGGGGACATAGACGTCTACTGGGATCACATGATCTGCCCCTTTCACTACAGAATAGGTATTATAGAAAAAAGGTCCGCCGGATATGGCACAAGCCCCCATGGCAATCACATACCTGGGTTCTGCCATTTGTTCGTATAGACGTCGGAGGACGGGAGCCATTTTATTTACTATGGTACCTGCGATAATGATCAGATCGGCTTGTCTTGGCGAAGGTCTGGCTACTTCAAATCCGAATCGTGAATAATCGTGACGCGATGCCCCGGTTTGCATCATTTCAATAGCGCAACAACTTGTACCGAAGTAGAGCGACCAAAGCGAATTTGACCTACCCCAGTTGATAATTTTGTCTAATGAAGTTACGATTACATTAGCGCCATTTCCGGCAGGAATAACTTTCCCTGGAAAATCTTCGGGGACCTTCATGTTATTTTCTATTCCCATTGCAGTGCTCCTTTTTTATAAGCGTATAATAACCCCAACCCCAGAATAAACAGGAAGATGAGTATCTCGATGAGGGCAACAAAGCCAAATTGTTCGAATACAACAGCCCAGGGGACAAGGAATGCTACTTCCACATCAAAGATCAAAAACAATATAGCAAACAAGTAATAGCCCACGTTAAACTGAACCCAGGTTGGACCAATCGTCGGAATACCACTTTCATAGGGTTCTCTTTTAGTAGGACTGTCAGATTTGTGAGATATCAGATTAGAAAGGAAATTAGCCCCTGCCACCATGACGACACCTGCGAGAAAAAAAACAATGATTGCCTCTGAACCCATTTGTGATCTTTATGATTAATTCACTTCGTATGTTTCACCAGAAAAGAACAAGTCATCCGTTTTGGTAAAACTTGAATTTGCTTTCACCTCTTCTACCAGGGCGTTTACACGTTCCTCAAAGGTTACATCGGGAAAGCTTCTGATGATCCCTGTTACTAAAGGATATTCCGACCTCGCAAGAATCAGATGCAAGGTTGGATCCTGAGATTCGGCATCATGCACCAGAAGATCCGCTTCAGTGATACCATTTTCTCCCAGTGTCACTACTTCCAATTTCAGTCCATTGAGTACTACTCCTTTATTTTTTTCCTTGCCAAATATCATCGGCTTTCCGTGTTCAACAAAAAGTTGCATGTCTTCACGAACAGCTTTATCTGTATACTTGGAAAAGCACCCATCATTGAAGATGGGGCAATTTTGAAGTACCTCGATCAAAGAAGTCCCCTTGAATTTTTCTGCCTCTATAAATACCTGGCTCATTTCCTTAGGCGTATTACCACCAACTCTGGCAAAGAACCGAGCCTGGGCTCCTATTGCCAATTGTCCAGGATGAAACGGCGGTTGTGTATTTCCGAATGGCGAAGACTTAGTCTTTTGTCCCACTAAGGAGGTAGGGGAAAACTGCCCTTTTGTAAGGCCATAGATCTCATTATTGAACAAAATGACATTCAGGTCGAGATTTCTTCTTAAGACATGAATAAAATGGTTGCCGCCAATGGCCATAGAATCGCCATCGCCGGTGATCACCCAAACGCTGAGTTCAGGATTCGCCAATTTTACACCTGACGCAATAGCCGGGGCACGCCCGTGAATGCTATGCATGCCGTATGTATCCATGTAGTAAGGAAATCTGGAAGAACAACCGATCCCTGAAATAAAAACTACATCTTCTTTCTTCACCCCTATTTCCGGCAGTGCTTTTTGAACAGCGCGTAAGATCACATAATCATCACAACCCGGACACCAGCGCACTTCCTGATCACTCGCGAAATCTTTAAACGTATACTTATTATTCGTCGTTGTTTCCATCTTATTCTATTACATCATTAATTTTTTTAACCAGCTCGCTGGTCCCGAAGGGAAGCCCCTCAATTTTATTGAATTGTTCGATACGGGTTTGCGGAAATTGCATTTTCAAAATGGAGGCGAATTGCCCTGTATTCAATTCACAAACCAGCAGCTTTTTGAATCTACCAAATACCTCAGCTGTGTTCTTAGGCAGGGGATTTATGTGGTTGAAATGAGCTAATCCCACCCCTTTGGCACCTGATTGCTTTAAATCTTTCAAAGCGGCATATAAGTTTCCATAGGTACCGCCCCAACCTACTACCAAAACATCGCCTTCTTGTGCAAATTCAGTCTGCAGTTCCGGGATGTAATTTTGAACTCTTTTGATCTTTTCGGCCCGTATATCGGTCATCGTCTGATGGTTATCAGGGTCATAGGAAACTTGTCCGCTTAGTTTGTCTTTCTCCAGGCCACCAACACGATGTTCTAGGCCAGGTGTTCCTGGTATGGCCCACTCCCTTGCCAGGGTTTCTTTATCGCGGTCATAGGGCTGCCAATCGGGATTTCCTTCTTTTACGATTAGTGGCTTAATTTCGGGCATATCATCCACTGACTGGATCTTCCATGGGGCAGACCCATTGGCAATGTAACCATCAGTAAGCAGTATGACAGGAGTCATATGCTCTAAAGTCAGTTTGGCTGCCTCATATGCATAGTTGAAACAGTTAGCCGGTGTGCTGGCAGCGATCAAAATGACCGGACTTTCCCCATTCCTGCCAAACATAGCCTGAAGAAGGTCTGATTGCTCCGTCTTTGTCGGAAGTCCGGTTGAAGGACCACCCCTCTGGACATCAACTACGACCAATGGCAATTCAAGCATCAAAGCCAAGCCTAGTGCTTCACCTTTTAATGCCAGTCCCGGACCCGAAGTGGTCGTTATTGCAAGATCGCCTGCAAAAGAGGCTCCGATGGCAGAAGAAATACCCGCTATCTCATCTTCAGCCTGTAATGCCGTTACTCCAAAATGCTTGTGTTTTACCAATTCATGTAAAATATCAGATGCCGGAGTAATTGGGTAGGAACCAAGAAATAAATTTAATCCCGACTTTTCTGCAGCTGCCAGGAAGCCCCATGCGGTGGCCGTATTCCCCATAATAATCCGGTACGTACCCGCTGGCATCTTAGCCGGGGCTACGGTATAATCATTCGGAATTAATTCAAGCGTCTCTGCATAAAAATACCCGGCATTCAGCACTTTCGTATTGGACTCAATGAGTTCGGGTTTTGTTTTAAATTTTTTATTGAAGAAATCTATGGTATGCTCCTTAGAGCGGTTATACATCCAGTAAACCATCCCCAAGGCGAACATATTTTTACTTCGGATAATACTTTTATTGTCTAATCCCTGAACATCTTTTAAGGCCTCTTTGGTAAGAGAGGTCATGCTAACCTCAATTACCAGGTAATTTTCAAGGCTGCCATCTTCAAGTGGATTGCTTTCGTATTTCGCCTTCTCCAGGTTCTTTTTTGTAAAAGCATCTGAATCCACAATGACCATGTGCCCGGGCTTTACCGCTTTTAAATTCGTTTTTAGCCCGGCAGGGTTCATAGCCACCAGGAGATCAAGGTCGTCGCCAGGTGTACTTATTTCAACACTGCCGATATGAACCTGGAAACCTGAAACTCCATATAAGCTGCCCTGTGGTGCCCGAATTTCAGCCGGATAATTTGGAAAGGTGGCTACGTCATTCCCGAACATGGCAGATGTATCTGAGAATTGAGATCCTGTTAGCTGCATCCCATCACCGGAATCTCCGGCAAATCTGACAACTACTTGCTCCAGTATTTGTTTCTTTTGTTCTTCCTTAGCTTCTATCATTTCCAATAGGTTTTACTATAAATTTACTTAATCTTAATTTAAATATGCAGATACCCGAGTTTGCCCTGATTTTCTTAATCAAATAAGAGTCAAATTTAATTTCAATAACAATTGCGAATTATGACATTTATCATTAGTTTGAGGGTATATTGACAGTAATTTCATGATCAATTTCGATAAAAACTTAGCATTATGGCCATAATAATCACAGATGAATGTATTAATTGCGATGCATGTCTTGCAGAATGCCCGAACCATGCCATTTATGAACCGGACCAGGAATGGTCTTATGCTGAAGAAACCGCCCTTTCCGGAATGGTCTCTACACCACAAGGATCAGAGGTTGATGCCGACGTAGAAAACGAGCCTATTTCTGACGAATTCTACTATATCGTACCCGATAAGTGTACTGAATGTAAAGGTTTTCATGACGAACCACAATGTGCTTCCGTTTGCCCGGTCGATTGCTGTGTACCGGATGACGCTCATGTAGAATCGGAAGATTCGCTCCTGGCCAAGAAAACTTGGCTTCATGGTGAATAATAGCTGAATTACGGGAATACCCTGAAAGCAATTTACCATATCCATGGATTTATTTAAATTCTGTGGATATGGTTATTTTTTTGAAACCTTCACAAGAGACCTTCGCCTCGTATTTTCCTTACCTGATATTTATCATTTTATAGCCCCTTAATTGGCACTAGTTTTATCGAAATCCTAGCTATAGGCAGGAGAAAGCACCTGGAAGCAGTGGGTGTTATTTCAAGTTTAGATCCCACTTCGGGATATCTGCTCTACTAAAAGATAAATTCAGTGTCATGAAAAATAAGGTACCTAAGCTAATTTGCGATGCCAATGAGGCTGTCGCACGGATCGCTCATAAAACCAATGAAGTTTGTGCTATTTATCCTATTACCCCTGCATCGCCCATGGGAGAACATGTAGATGTCTTCAGTTCTAAAGGGCAAAAAAATATTTGGGGCAATGTGCCCAGGATAGTTGAAATGCAGAGTGAAGGAGGGGCAGCGGGAGCCGTGCATGGATCCTTACAAGGAGGCGCATTAACTACTACATTCACCGCTTCACAGGGATTGCTTTTGATGATCCCCAATATGTAGCAACCAGGCAAACAGGGTTCTCGATGTTATTCGGCGGATCTGTTCAGGAAGCCATGGACTTTGCACTGATCTCGCAGGTGGCAACCTTAAAATCGAGGGTTCCATTCTTAAACATATTTGACGGTTTCCGGACCTCTCATGAAATATCTAAAATAGATGACATTCCTGATGATGTGATCAAAGCAATGATGCCTGATGACAAGATCATGAAACATAAAAAACGCTCACTAGATCCGGACCATCCGGTGATCCGTGGAACTTCTCAAAATCCTGATGTCTTTTTCCAGGCCAGAGAAGCAGCGAATGCCTATTATGAAAAAGTTCCTGGTATTGTGCAGGAAGTCATGGATGATTTTTATACGCATACGGGGAGAAGATACAGCCTGTTCTATTATATAGGTCATCCGGAAGCAGAACGAGTTGTCATTATTATGGGATCCGGAGAAGGGGCTGTCAGAGAAACTGTTGAAACTATGGTTGAAAATGGAGAAAAAGTAGGCGCCGTTTTTGTACGCCTGTACCGTCCGTTTTCTGTAGAAGACTTTATGGATTGTATCCCTGATTCCGCCAAAAAAATAACTGTTCTTGACAGGACTAAAGAGCCCGGTAGTACTGGGGAACCTTTATATCTTGATGTAGTTACTGCTTTTGCAGAAAGTAAACGTAAAATGCCTTTGATCGTAGGAGGTCGATATGGACTCTCGTCTAAAGAATTCAATCCGGCTATGGTTAAGGGGATCTATGATGAACTTCTAAAAGTCCAGCCGAAAAATCATTTTACAATAGGAATACACGATGATGTTGGGCATACCAGCCTTTCTTATGACCCTGTTTTTCCAACAAAGAAAGATACCTTCAACTGCATGTTCTATGGTTTAGGTTCTGACGGTACCGTTGGCGCCAACAAGAACTCTATCAAAATTATTGGGGAGACCACAGATAATTACGTGCAGGGATACTTTGTCTATGACTCCAAAAAAGCCGGTGCTCAAACCGTTTCACACTTGCGTTTTGGCCCGGAACATATTTATTCCTCTTACCTGATCAATACAGCCGATTTTGTGGCTTGCCATCAATTCAACTTTGTGGAAAAATACGATGTGCTAGACCACATTAAAAAGGGAGGCACATTCTTGCTGAATGCGCCGTTTTCCAAGGATGAAATTTGGGATAAACTACCAAAAGTCATCCAGGAAGAGATCCTGGAGAAAGAGGTCAAATTTTACATAATAGATATTTCGGGGATATTGCCACGCGAAGAGGCTATTAAGAAGATAAAGGATGCAATCGTCAAGACATATTCTCACAAGGGTGATGATATTGTAGAGATGAACTTCAAAGCAGTCGATACGGCCTTGGCGCATCTTGAGAAAGTAGATTATCCAAAACAAATAACCACAGATAGGGAATTGAAACCTATTATGACGGGCGAACCCGATTATTTCGTCCAGGAAATATTAGGTAAGATCCTGGCGGGCAAAGGCGATCAACTTCCTGTAAGTGCCTTTCCTGTAGACGGCACCTTCCCTACAGGCACCTCACAATATGAAAAGCGAGGTATTGCCGATTTCATTCCAATTTGGGATGATGAAGTACTTTGTACCCAGTGTAACAAATGTGTGGCTATTTGTCCACATGCGGCCATAAGGGCCAAGGTAGTGCCTAATGAAATTCTCGCTTCTGCCCCTGGTACGCTGAAGACTATAGCTGCCAAAGGAAGACCTTTTAACAAAGAAACAGAATCCTATATACTACAGGTGTCACCTGAGGATTGTACGGGCTGTGATCTTTGTGTCGCAGTTTGCCCAGCTGAAAGCAAAGAAATAGAAAATTTCAAGGCAATTAATATGCGGCGAAAACTTGAGACGGATGAGGTTGAGAATGAGCATTGGGACTATTTTATCGATCTCCCGGATTACGATCGGGCTGCCCTGCAAATAACCAATGTGAAGGGATCTCAGTTCCTGGAACCTTTATTTGAGTTTTCGGGAGCTTGCTCCGGATGTGGGGAAACACCCTATATAAAAATGCTTACGCAACTTTATGGGGATAGTATTCTGATCGCTAATGCGACGGGTTGCTCGTCTATCTACGGAGGGAACCTACCCACCACCCCATTTAAACGAAATGAGGAAGGTAGAGGACCGGCATGGGCCAATTCTTTATTTGAAGATAATGCTGAGTTTGGTTTTGGAATGAAACTGGCATTAACGAAAAAGCAAGAGATCGCAGTAGATCTGTTGCGCTCCCTGGAGAAAGAACTGGGTGCGGAAATGGTTGATGCCATAGTATCGAATCCTGAGGATAACGAAGCCCAGCGCAAAAAGAAATTTGAAGATCTCGATATTTTGGATGCGAAACTAAAAACGATAGTTGATAATCCTAAGGCCAAAAAACTGAGCAAGCTTACCGAATATTTGAGGAGGAAAGCGGTTTGGATCCTAGGTGGTGATGGCTGGGCTTATGATATAGGCTATGGCGGTGTAGACCATGTACTGGCATCCGGAGAGGATATCAATATTATGGTGCTCGATACGGAAGTATACTCCAATACGGGAGGGCAAACTTCAAAAGCAACTCCATTAGGGGCAAGTGCCAAGTTCTCTGTCAGCGGTAAGCGTACAGGGAAGAAGAGCTTAGCCCTACAGGCCATTTCTTACGAAAATGTATATGTCGCACAAGTGGCAATTGGCGCCAAAGACATGCAAACCTTGAAGGCTATCGAGGAAGCTGCGGCCTACCCCGGACCTTCTCTCATTGTCGCGTATTCGCATTGTGGTGAACACGGCTATGACCTAAAAGATGGAGCTGATCAACAGGGGAAAGCAGTAGAAACGGGATACTGGCCACTTTTTAGATTTAATCCTTCTAAACCTAAAGGAAAGAAATTCAAACTTGATTCTAGAGCACCTTCCAGACCGTTGGAAGATTTTATGTACAACGAAACGCGGTTTACCAGAGTCGTAAAAGAGAATAAATCCCTTGGAGAAGAACTATTAATCCAGGCCCAGGAAGAAGTTGATACCAAATGGGAACGCCTGGAGTTATTTAGAAATATGTAAACAACAGTAACTAATATATGATGGAAGAAAGAGCGACCAAAATGTTTGATGAAGCTGTGCAACAATTAAAGGATGCCGGAAATGAACTATACAGACCTAAGGAAGATGTAGTTTCTTTTCTGGTATGCAAAAACTCACAATTTGCCATTCAAAATTTCTTGAGAGGCTATTTATTACAACATGGTGTTGAAACAAGTGATGAAGATATGATCAATACCTTGTACGATAAATGTAAGTCGATCAACAAAAACTTTGAAAAGGTAAACCTGCAAGGATTTGATTGCCAGGCACATTCATTAAAATCACGTTTCTGTGACGGTGCTGAAAAAGTGAGTAGGTGCTTTGATATTGCGGATAACCTGGACACGTTCTTAAGAGAGGAAAAGATAATTTCCTCATAAGTTTACGTCCATGCAGCATGTAAGAAACGGATAAAATTATCGTGCATAATATTTAGGATATCTGTTTCGGCATATCCTCTCTGTGCCAAGAGTTGAGGCAGCAATTGAAGATCTGCAATAGTGTCAAGATCTGCCGGACACTGTTCCTTACCAAAGCCCCCATCCAGGTCTGTGCCCAGGCCTACATGTAAAGAATTACCCGCTATTTGGCAGATGTGATCTATATGATCTATCATATGGCTCAGTGATAAACCCATATGCTCAGGGGTAGAAGTGCCGCGCTGCCAATTGGGGATCATCATCCATGCATCCAATGGCATTCCTATTACAGCCTTTCTCTCGATCAGTACTTTTAATTGTTCATCAGAAAATTGCCTGTTATGTGAGACCAAAGCACGGCAGTTGCTGTGGCTTGCCCATACATTACCCTTATAAAAGTCAAGTGCTTCCCAAAAGCTATCATCGCACAGATGGGTTGCATCTAATATGATATTAAGTTCTTCCATCACTTTCAGTAATTCCTTCCCCAAAAGCCCAATTCCACCGGTAGCATTTGTTCCTTGAGCATAGGTGCCAGGCCCATAATGTGCAGGGCCCAGGGCACGTAAACCTTGTGCATATGACTTCTCTAAATGTTTGGGGTCGATGATGGAATCTGCCCCTTCAAGACTCAGTATATAACCAATTGGCTTATCTTCTACCGGACCCGATTCCCATAGATCCAGGTGATGATCTAAGCTCGTTCGATCCTTGATCTGGACCATTTCCCCTTTTTCTTCCATGGCTTTGTACCAGGAGAGCTGACCCTGTGTCTGAGCCCAGGCCTGCTGAGGGGAATTCCATCCCGGTAATGAATTCTCGGGTTTTGAATATCGGGCAATAAGGGTTGCCACACAGAGACCTATGCGTCCTCTTCTCATCTCTGGCAAGGAGACTGTCCCTTTTGTCCGGTCCGGCTTATCCGTCATACCTGTTTCACTATCCCTGATCTCAGGAATTGTGCGTGTGAGATCTCGGTTCCACTCCATTGCATTCATGGCAAGGTCCAGATGTGCGTCTAAAATAAACATGGAATTCGCTTATTGGTTCATTATTAATTTCGAAATCGATTCTGGAGTCTGGAGTTTAAAAGGATCATATACTTAGTTGATAGTCTCTTGCCGCCACCTCCCAGTTTCCGGAAATCTGATGGTCTTTTATTACCATTACGCTTGGGTATTTGCAAACAGTGGGACACACATGCATAGGGAGGGCATAGTACAACTGACCTATTTGTACAGACGAGGTATCCTCTGCTTCCAGGACAAGATGTTCTTCACTATGCCCCACCTGTTTGGCGTGTTCCATTCCCATTATTTCTGCCCTGGGAAAGCCCATTTCAGGGGCAATGGATTTGTGTCCGATATCCAGCGCAATTCGATTTGCTGTCGGTTTACTCACCACTCGTGTCAATAGAACAGCAGCCGGTAAAATGTCCATATCCCGAAGGTCTGTCGCATTCCGAACATCCCATAATAAGGTTGTACCCGGACTTAAGACTACGCCTTCTCTTTGAGCGTGAACGGGAAAGGTTGGAGAACCTCCAACTATTATTTCCGGCACTGAATATCCGCTACCTTCAAGATTTTTTCGAAGAACATCTACCTCTGCAAAAGCAGCATCACAACGCTTTTTTCTCAAATTGAGATCGGCATCTCGTATATGTCCGTCATAAGCGTGTAATCCGCGGCATACCAAATGATCAGAATCCGCAATTTTAGCATAGAGTGCTTCGGCCTCATCCCCGGGAGCTATGCCTGTGCGATCCATTCCTGTATTCAAGTCTAGAAACACCCCCATCGTTATCCCGGTTTCTTCAGCTTTTTGATCCAATTTCTCAAGTATACCTAGATTATCGACCAGGCAACTAAAAGTAGAATCCGGATAAGTTTGAGCCAGTCTAAAGTATCGGTCCAAATTTTCACCAACGGCTTGCATGGCTAATAAAATGTCTTCGGCCTGACACCTGGCAAGCATTTCGGCTTCAGCAATGGTCGCACATTTGAACTTATTGATCCCCACAGCTTGTTGCATTTCCACGATCTCCGCAATCTTATGAGTTTTAATATGCGGTCTGAGTCTGTCCGGATCTCCGGCAGTGCGGAGCATAGAATCGATATTATATTGAATACGTTCCGGGAAGACTGCCAAACTTGGCGTGATCAAGTGTTCACTATTTTGAATTGTATACCATTCCATCATAGAAATGCATTAAGAGTTAGGACGCCTAACAAGCCCATTATACCTACCATGGTCTCCATGACCGTCCAGGTACGCAGGGTGTCTTTTATAGATAAATTGAAGTATTCTTTAAATAACCAGAATCCCCCATCGTTCACATGTGAAAGCATCAGGCTGCCAGATCCAATGGCCAGAACCATCAATTCCGGGGCAACACTGGAACCTTGAACAAGTGGTAAAACAATCCCGGCGGCAGTAAGTCCCGCAACGGTGGCAGATCCTACACATACTCGTATTAGCGTAGCTATACCCCAAGCGAGGATTATTGGGGACCAGGAGGAAGCTTTGAGAAGATCCCCTATATAATTGCTTACGCCACTATCAATGAGCACTTGTTTTAAACCTCCGGCTCCTGCTATGATCAGTAGGACCATGGTAATTCCAGCTACGGCACTGGAAACACTTTCCATAACCTCCTTCATTTTCTTTCCCCTGCCCAGGCCTAGCGTATAAATAGCGACCAATACAGACAGTATCATAGCGATAATAGGATCGCCAATAAAGCCCAGAACTTTAGCTAAGGCAGAATCTACCGGCAAGAAGAAAGAGGCCAGGGTAGCAACTGCGATCAGGATCACGGGAAGGAGGGCTGTAATGACACTGACACCCATGGGAGGCAGTTCCTCCTTAGGTAATATTTTAGCATTTACAAACTCCTTAAGCGGTGTTGCTTTGATATGTTTTATGGTCCTTGCAAAAAAGGGTCCGGCCACTAGAATGGCAGGGATAGCGATCACTATGCCGTATAATAATGTCTTTCCAAGGTCTGCCTCAAAAATTTCAGTGATGGCTGTAGGCGCCGGATGTGGAGGAAGGAAACCATGGGTCACAGATAAGGAAGTCAGCATAGGTAATCCTACATAAAGTAAGGGAAGCCCAGTACTTGCAGCGATAGTGAAAACCAGTGGTACAAGGATTACAAAACCCACTGTATAGAACATGGGAATTCCCACGATAAAACCAGTGATCACTACAGCCCATTGGACATTCTTTTTACCAAAAGTATCTATTAGTTTAGTCGTGATGCTCTGGGCCGCACCGCTGTCGGCGACAAGCTTACCCAGCATGGCGCCTAATCCCAATATAATTACCAGGTAACCCAAGGTGCTGCCAATGCCATTTTGAATAGCTGACAATACCTCTTTGAAGCCCATTCCTTCAGCCAATCCAACAAAGAGAGAAACCAGTAGAAAGGTAATAAACGCATTGAGCTTACCCCAGGCGATCAATAAGAATAACAGGACAATTCCGAAGATTACAATTGCAAGGGCCATATACAATTTATAGCTGGTTGGATCACTAAGATAGCACTTTGAACCAAAGCGTCAAATGAAGCAGAACTTTGTTATCTTGTAAGGAATTATCTCCTCCATGGATAAAAGGAAATTCTTAAAACGCCTGGGTCAAACCTTGGCCATTGGAGCTGTGTTTCCTCAGGCTCTTGAAGCCCGGGAACGACTGGTGTGGAAATTTCCTGATCGGACAGATGAAGCCTATTGGGAAACGATCAGAACACATTATAAATTAAAGCCGGACTATATCAATTTGGAAAGCGGCTATTACAACATTATTCCACAACCAACACTCGAAAGTTTTAAGGAACATGTAGACCATGTAAATTATGAGGGCTCGCACTATATGCGGACTGTCCAATGGGATAACAAAGATAGCGTGGCGGCCCGCTTGGCTTCATTAGTAGGATGTAGTGCTGATGAACTTATAATTACCCGTAATACAACAGAGTCCCTAGACCTTGTTATAAGTGGATTTCCTTGGGAAGAAGGAGAAGAGGCCATTTTTGCAGAACAGGATTACGGGGCTATGCGGGATCAATTTGACCTTGTGGCGCGAAGATATGGTGTCGTCAACAAGGTAGTCTCTGTTCCTAATCATCCCAAAAATGACGAAGAGATCATCTCCCTTTATGAATCCCAAATAACGGATAAGACCAGGCTGATCATGGTATGCCATATGATCAACATAACCGGACATATTTTACCCATTCGAAAAATTTGTGACATGGCTCACAGTCATGGAGTAGAAGTCATGGTAGATGGGGCACATTGCATAGCTCATTTCAAGGTGGATATCAGCGAACTGAATTGCGATTATTACGGTACGAGCTTGCATAAATGGTTGGCCACTCCTCTGGGGGCAGGGTTTCTATATGTTAATAAAGATAAAGTCGCTAAACTCTGGCCTTTACTCGCTGAGCACAATAGGAAACCGGAAGATATCAGCAGGTTAAACCATATTGGGACACATCCAGTACATACAGACCTGGCCATTAACAATGCCATTGATTACCTGGAAGCAATTGGCCTGGAACGAAAAGAGGAACGTATGCGATACCTCCAGCGATATTGGTCTGTGCCCTTACGTGAAGAAGAAAATGTTATAGTAAATACCCCTGCCGAAGCGCACAGGCATTGTGGTATCGGAAATGTCGGTGTAGAAGGCGTCAAGCCAGGGGAACTGGCGAAAATGCTGTTGGAAGAATTTAAAATATTTACTGTAGCGATCGATGGTGCTAATGTCCATGGATGTAGAATTACACCAAATGTTTTTACAACTACAAAAGAGTTAGATATATTTATCGAGGCTATCAAGACAATAGCTTCACGTGTTTAGAAAAACAGTAACTGTATGAATCAAATCAACCTTACATGTCAGAAACCAATATAAAGCGACTCAAGAACAGCGTTGCTTTTTTAAGAGTACTTATAGGGTGGCACTTCCTGTATGAAGGAGTTACCAAATTATTTAATCCTGACTGGACATCTATGGGCTATCTGGCATCTGCCAAAGGTCCTTTTGGCTGGCTATTCAGCGCAATGGCCAATGATTCGATCATTGGTGTGATCGATGTCCTGAATTGGGCTGCCTTGATCATAGTGGGAATGACATTGATCCTCGGAATTTATGAACGTTTAGGAGCATTAATAGGAATTGTCCTTCTGGCAATGTACTATCTGGCGCATCCACCATTTCCGGGAATCGAACAGATCAATGTGGAAGGAAGTTATTGGTTCGTAAATAAGAACCTCATCGAATTGGCAGCTTGTATAGTCCTGTACCGTTTGCCCACCGGGGCGCACTTCGGACTTGCTTATATCATGAACAAAAAATCAAAATCAGAATAACTATGAAATGGACCAGGAGAGAAGTCTTGAAAGGACTGGGCGGGATACCTATTTTAGGTTCCCTTTGGTGGGCCGGATCGGCCAGTGCGATCACTAAAAAGAAAGAACGCTCCGAGATCTTGGAGCAATTGAATATTGAACCTTCACTTCCAACTGAAGTACCCCCCGTTACTGGAGATGCTGTACGCGTTGGGATCATAGGTTTTGGTATTCGCGGCGAACAACTCTGTCGATCATTAGGTTTCGCAACCAAGGAATGGCGTGCAGATATGGAAGAGGAAATGAAGGAGAATCCACAGAACAAAGCTTTGGAAGTTTTTGATTCGCAGGATAAGCTAAATGTGGTCATTACAGGTGTTTGTGATGTCTTTGATTACAGGGCGAACCGCGCGATCAACTCCTTTTCTACAGCAGAAAACAAGGTTAAAAGATATAAGACACACCAGGAGATGATCCGCAGTGGTGTGATAGATGCCGTTGTCATTGCCACGCCAGATCACTGGCATGCTCCAATGGCCATTGATGCCCTGGAAAACAATATCCATGTCTATGTTGAAAAACCTATGACTCACACCATAGAAGAGACGTACAGACTAAGAGAGGCAGCTAGAAATTCCAAAGCTGTGCTGATGGTAGGACACCAACATAGACAAACCCAGAGTTTTAAGACTGCTCAGGATATCATCGAAAAAGGAGTGCTGGGTCATGTGTCGCTTATTGAAACCAGTACGAACAGAAATGATGACAATGGAGCCTGGAATTATGATATTCATCCGGATGCTAATGAGAATACGATCGACTGGGATATGTTCCTGGGGAGTGCGCCCAAAATACCATTCAACAAGAACCATTTTTTCCGCTGGCGTAAATGGTGGGCCTATGGTTCAGGTTTATCCGGAGATCTGCTCTCTCATGATTATGACCGATTGAATTGTGTCTTAAATTTTGGTATACCGGATTCAATTTCTGCATCAGGAGGTATCTATACACATAGGGATGGCAGGAATGTCCCCGATGTACTCCAGGTAAATATGGAATTTCCAAACTTCTCTACCGGTAGCAGCCAGGTAAAGGGGAAAGAGAAAGGACTCACCTTTATATACAGTGCTACATTGGGGAATGGGTATCCCAGGCCTACAGTTTTAATGGGACACGATGGAACTATGGAACTAGGAAACAGCCTTGTTATTTGGCCTGAAGGCGGATCTACTAAATTCGCAGAATTCCTGGAAGAAGAGAAAATGAATCCGGGTGTTCCTATCTATTATTATGATCCGGGTGCCAACATTCCCGATGCGATCTCTTCGGCAACCTCTCAATATTTTGCAGATAAAGGGTTGTTATGGACGTACCTCAATGGGAAACGGGTAGATTCTACCTGGTTGCATATGCGCGAATGGTTGAGCGTTTTGCGTAATGGAGGAAAAGTAAGCTGTGGTATCAAAGAAGGATTTGAAGAAGCCATGACAGCCCACATGACCGGATTGTCCTGGAAATTAGGCAGACGGATCGATTGGGATCGCGCAAAGGAAGAATTAATTCCTATTGAAGGAATAGATTTTGACCAGGCTTTGTTGGAAAGTCCGGACTTAAGCGCAGATCATATCAGGGTCTAAAACCTGACAAAAATCATAGGATAGGCCGGTAGTTGACACTACTTTCAGAGTATTAAAATGTAGTGTCATGCAAGTAAAGAAGAACCCTAAGGTCGATTTAAACAAAGACAGTGGCTTATTTTTTGTCATAGGTCTTGCAGTCGTTTTATTCGTCACTTGGAGGGCTTTGGAATATAAGTCCTATCCGAAGGATGATACCATACTTGAGATCGCTATGAATACGGACGATCTTAAAGATGAAGAAGTTCCCATAACCCAACAATTATTGACAGAACCTCCACCACCTCCCCCAGCAGCTCCGGAGGTCATTGAGATCGTTGAGGATGCCGAAGAAATAGAAGAGACGGTTATCGAAAGTACAGAGACGAGCCAGGAAACTGTTGTTGATGATGTCTTGGATGTAGGTGATGTTGAAGTGGGAGAAGATGAAGAGGAAATTTCTGTTCCCTTTGCTGTTATTGAGAACGTACCGATTTTCCCCGGATGTGAGGCATTTAAAAGCAATGATGAACGAAAAGCTTGCTTCCAGGAGAAGATCCAGTCCCATATCGCCAAGGAATTCAGATATCCTAAAAGTGCACTTGAATTGGGGATCAATGGACGCGTTTTTGTCGTCTTCGAAATTGATTCTAAAGGAAAAGTAACTGGAATACGTACAAGAGGACCGGATAAATTGCTAGAGATCGAAGCTGCAAGGATCATCGCTGCGCTTCCTCAAATGACACCCGGGAAGCAAAGAGGTAAATCTGTGAAAGTACCTTATAGTATACCGATCAACTTTATGATCCAATAACTAAATAGCTAACTTACTCTAATTTGTAATCTGCAAGTTTCTGCGGACCTTCGAGGAGTATACGAACAATTTGCAAAGTGCCATCATCCTTGGTGGCAATTTGCCATTTTATAAGGGATATCAAGCCGTTTTCTATTTCAATTCCGGTAATGGACCGGGGATGTACGCAGCTTCCGTCATTAAATAAGGGTATATCTCCGGGCTCAGGGAATCTGGGCCTGTGCGTATGCCCCATGACCGTGATCAATAGATTATTCTCCAGGATCCATCGCTTGATCCTTTTCTCAACACGGATCAATTCCTTATAGTTTTTTGCCGGACTCGTCGGATCAGCAATACCCCATACTTGTAATGGCTTCCACAGTACCCTGACGAGGAAGCGACCCCATCGCCAAAACGTATAATTCCAGTTGTCTGCCTGATGCCCGTGCAGGAGACATATCTCCTGGCTAGTCTCCCGATGTTTTAAAACAATTGCCTCTTGATATGTGATCCCGGCAAAGAGTTCTTTATCACTTTCATCGATAGGTTCAAAATAACTGCTAAGGTGTTTTTCTACATAATCGGGATCCTTATACACCATATCGTGGTTTCCCCAGATCATATGTAATCGCCTTTGCAGATGGAATTTTCGTAGAAGCTTATACACATTTTTATGGGCCTCAAAAATGGGTTCGAAATGTACATTTTCCCAGAGTTCATCGCCATCGCCTAGTTCAATATAGCTGAAGCCATCTTTAAAATAATGGGTGAGGGCATGGAAATAGATGTTTCGATTGTTTGCAAAATCATCGGCAAAACTATTATCCCCCCTATGGCAATCACTGAATAAAATAAACTTTGAAGTGTCGTCAAACAACAGGATCTTTGCCTCTTTGTAAGCCCGGTTAAGTCTGGTTCGCGACGACATATTTGAAATTTGAGTAAATATCTAAAAATTGAGCGGATGGCCGATAGTATTTCTTTAACAATAATTAACCGCATATTTTGTAATTTTATTTATACGCCTTAGACTAATGTGTCATTATGGGAACAACCGAAAAACAAATGCCTATCCGGCAACTTATCAGCTTTGATAAGTATTTGAGGAAATACGATACTTACGCCAAAAGCAAAGACCCTTTCAAAAAGGCCCGCGCCAAAGAGGTCTTAGAGGCGCAAGCCCCTTTTCCTGAATTGCGTGAAGGGTTTGAAGATCCTAGCTTGTTGAAGAAATACGATAAGGTAATTAAGATCATCCTTCAGGACTCCTTTTCAGAAATTTTGACGGATAATGAGATCAAAGTAGGCTCTATTCCTTTTCAGGATGTCTTTTTTAACCCCTCTTCACGTTTCCAAAAGATCCTTAGAGAAGCTGGGAAGATATTCAAACCGGAATTATTTCTTAACGATGGGATGGAATATATCCTCTCCTGCGTATGGATCCTGAAAGCCCATTATGGTTTTGATTTCGATATAGGAAGGCCGTATTTCTATCGCATCCCTGATTCAAATGGTGTATTACGGCATTACAGGGTCATGTATAATGCTGATTTCATTGAGATCTTTCCTACCGGGGATACGCTGGAAATTACACAGGAAGATGTAGATGAACTTTTAGAGAATCCTGATAATGTGGAATTGTGGAAGAAAAAGATACCACCTAATAGTTTTGTCTCTAAAGGCTTTGTGATCTCCAATATGTTCGATGTGACCACAGAATTTGCTATTTCAGATATTAAGTCGGAATTGATCTCAAGCAATAAGCGATCCTCCGACAATTTCATGGTCGACCTGCAGGAAACCTTTCAATCCTTTTTCAAGATCCCGGACCTTCAAGTTGGATTTGTGAAATACAATGCAGAGAGGGACCAGTTAGAACGCGTACACGGTAAAAACATGGATAGCTTCTTACTGTGTGATCAAGATAAGGAGGAATGTCAAGATGCCCTTTGTGAGAGTTCCTATGAGCAGTTGATCAATAAAAACGATTATTTTACAGTACCGGATGTCGACAAGTACTATAAGATGTCCAATGGGGGGCCACCTTACAAAAATCTCCGGGAGAATGGGATCCAGAGTGCCATTTTTGCGCCTATTGCCTCTGATGGGCAAGTAATGGGAGTCCTGGAGATCGTTTCAAAGCGTAAAAACGAGCTGAATGGAGTAAATGCGATAAAGCTGGAAGATATCATGCCTTATATTGAGGCTGCCGTCGTACGATCTAAAATTGAAGAAGAAAATTTAATAGATGCAGTCATACAGAATGAATGTACTACGATTCATTCGTCTGTGTATTGGAGATTCCGTGAGGAAGCCAAAAATTTCATAGGCGAAGACTTGGATGGGAATGCACCTACTTTCCAGGAGATCACTTTCAAAAATGTGATACCGCTCTACGGTCAGGTAGATATAAGTGGGTCTTCCAATGCCAGGAATGAAGCCATCCAGAAAGATCTGAAGATCCAGCTCAGTGCCATCAATGAGATCATGAAAGGTGCCTGGAAAAATCATAAACTGCCAATTTATGAAGAGCTGATCTTTCGTGTAAAAAGCTACATTGAGGAGATAAGTGACATTCTTCATACGAATAGCGAGCAGGCTGTTTTCGATTTTGTACAGACAGAGATCAATCCTGTTTTAGAATTCCTGCATACATCCAACAAAACTTTGCGAAAGCTAATTGATCCCTATAGGGAAACAATTAATCCAGAAACGGAATCGTATTACAATCACAGAAAGAATTATGATGAGAGCGTCATGCGCATCAATAAGAAATTTGTGAATGTACTGGACAAGAGACAAGAGGAAGCTCAAAAAATGTTCCCGCATTATTTTGAGCGCTATAAAACGGATGGAGTTGAGCATAATATGTATATCGGCACTAGCATCTCCAAGAACAAGACTTATAATGAGCTGTATCTCAACAACTTGAGATTGTGGCAATTACAGGTAATGTGCGAAATGGAGAATACGTATTATCAATTAAGGTCCAAATTACCCGTGCAATTAGATGTGACTTCTCTGATCCTTGTCTATAGTACGCCACTGTCAATCCGATTTAGAATGGATGAAATGAAATTTGATGTAGATGGCACCTATAATGCGCGCTATGAGATCATTAAAAAACGCATAGATAAGTCCTTTATTAAGGGTACCAGTGAACGTTTAACACAAAAAGGAAAATTGTCCATCGTATATTCTCAGAAGAAGGATGAGCAGGAATACCTGCGATATATTCGTTTCCTGAAATCAAAAGGATTCTTTACGGATAATATTGAGATCGTTGAGCTTCAAGGCTTGCAAGGCGTCACGGGATTGAAAGCCATTCGTGCAGAAATATTGTACTCGTCCGAGAAGGAAGAAGAAAAAACGTATACCTACGAGGATCTGATGCAGGAATTAGAGGCCTAGCGCCATAGCCACTTCTGACATTCGGTTTTTGCCGCCAAAGAACCAGAAAGCGATCCCAAATGCCACGATCGAAGTCACAATACCGATTATGAATATCGTGTAAGTAAGGCGTAAAATGCTGTACTTCCTGTTTAGTACCAAACCCAGGAAATACAGATCCTTCGTCAGGGATCTATAGACATACTTCTTGTCCTTGATCAATTCGTCAATTGCCCATTCGTATTCCTTTAAACTCATTTTATGGAAATTTCCGAAGAAAAGAAGATTGACCTTCTTCTGTTTTACATCTTCCTTGGTGAATTTCCCACTGGTCACATTTGGCCGGGTAGCGATCACAGCCAGAACCATGGATACTGTTGTGAACACGATAAAAATACTGGCCGGATATATCAGATAAAAGTTGGATGGATTGTCCAACTTAGGGATCAAATTCGAGAGCACAACCGATAAGATTATCGCATTGACCGAAAGTAAAATATTTGCTTTTGTGTCCGCAATGTCACTAAGTGTCAAGTGATTTTTCAGTGTTACACGGTACAAGGTTTGAACACCGCGATCCGGGCTTTCATTCTTATATTTGGCTTTTAGCTTTTCCTTTTTAGCCATCTCCTTATCTGCCCGTTTCTGCTTGACCAAACGATTCAGATTCTTTTCTTTCCCCGGCTCCCAGTGCTCTTTGGCGTAGTCTGTATAAAAGCGGTGCTCAGTACGGAACATATTGATATTGACATTGAGCCAATCTGCCTGTGAGTACGTTTTGATGCCAAGTAATTCCAACTCTTCCCGCAAGAATTCAGTGGTTTCCCAATAGCTTTTCCGACCAAAATGAGAAGCATCAGCATCCCTAATGATCTCTTGTTCTATGTTCTTGGGCTCAGTGAAACGTTCGGTGCTCCGGATGATCTCCTTGACTTTATCAAGTTTTTCCGGGTCATACCCTTCCTTACTAAGGAATTCCTCAGCGATCTTGCAACTCTTTTCCTCATGTTTTTCAGTGCCCTTTGTATAGCCCGTATCATGGAACCAAGCCGCCAATTCCATCAACTCCGGATCCACCCCGTTTACGGTGCCGGATTCCAGTATTTCTTTTGTACTTTTAACTACACGCTGTGTATGTCGCAGATTATGATAGTGGATATTAGGGTCTAGTTCCGTTGCGAGGAGCTGACTCACATACTTTTCTGCTTTTTCTGTAATTTGAGACATATAATTCGGCTAAAAAATCCCCTCCAAATTACGAAAATAATGAAGAACTCGACTAAACCAACCGTCGCACTGCTTGCACTATTCTTTCTTTCTGCCTGTGCCACCTATGATCTCCAATTTGATGCAACGCCACAAGTGGATACAAATCCGGGAGCTGAGGTACTGCACACCTTTTATTTGATAGGTGATGCGGGAAATTCCCCTATGGGGACACAATCTCCTGCGCTTAAAGCTATGGGAGATGTTTTAAAAGCTGCTGATAAAAACACGACAGTACTCTTCTTAGGGGATAATGTATATCCCGACGGTCTGCCAAAAAAAGACGAAGAGGGGAGGGAATTTGCAGAACATCAGCTGAATGTACAAACTGCGATCGTAAAAGATATTGAGGGGAAAGCCATCTTTATTCCTGGTAATCACGACTGGTATAGTGAAGGCCCAAAAGGGGTAAAAAGGCAGGAACGCTATGTGGAGGAGATATTAGGGAATAACAGTTTTCTCCCTGAAGATGGATGCCCTATTCGCAAAGTGGAGATCAATGAAGCTATAGAATTGATCATAGTTGATACAGAATGGTATCTGACTAAATGGGATAAACACCCAACGATCAATGATGATTGCGAGTTCCGTACCCGAAGCCGATTTTTTGATGAATTTGAAAGTTTGATAAAGAAGGCTCGCGGGAAAACTACCATCGTAGCCCTTCATAATCCCATGTTTACCAATGGTCCGCATGGGGGTCAGTATTCTTTCGGCCAGCACATGAGTCCGCTTCCCGTCCTGGGAACACTTAAAAATATAATTAGAAAAACCGGAGGGGTGTCGCCTCAGGATCTGCAGAATAAAAGGTATGATGCCTTCAAAGATCGTATCGTGACCCTGGCACAGGAGAATAACAAAACCATCTTCGTTTCCGGCCACGAACATAGCCTTCAATACCTAGTAGAAAATAATATTCCCCAGATCATTAGTGGTGCAGGATCTAAAGTGAATCCTACACGTAATGTAGGCTCCGGAAAGTTTAGTTACGGCGCCCAGGGATATGCCAAATTGCTTATCTATAAAATCGGTTCTTCAAGAGTACAATTTATTGGAGCTGAAGAAAATGCAGTCGTCTTTCAAGCAG
>CAMYJF010000021.1:0-625 GCA_947258555.1 uncultured Eudoraea sp.
ATGGATTTGAATGAAGACATAGGGCGCAAAGGTACACAAATGGCTTTCTTTTTGGAAACCGTTTATCGAAGGATATGCGAATTAATATTGCAATTAGCTATCTTTAAATACTAGTTGCAATGGCGATGAAATTTAACCCAAAGAAGAAGACCTCCTATATATTTTTGTTGATAGCTTCCTTTGTTATAGTCAGCTTGATCCTGTGGAATACCAATAGCTTTTTTCAGAAGTTTAAAATAGAAGAAAGGTATAAGATGGAGATCTGGGCAACGGCACAGACAGAATTCTTGTCGTTACCTGCTGACGCTGACCCGGGAAACCTTGTATTGCTTGTATTTCAAAAGAATACGTCTACACCTATGATCCTTGTGAGTAAGGATGGCTCCATAAAAACCAATAATATCCCTGAAGACCTTGCCCAAGACACCGTATATCTGTCAAAAAAAATGGCGCAGTTCAGAAATGAAAATACGCCCTTGGTCATGGAAGATAAAGGCGAGCTTCTGGCTACACTGTACTATGGGAATTCGGAAGTTTTGAATAAACTTAAGTTTTATCCCCTGGCCTTAATGCTCATTATCTTCCTCTTTGGGGCGGTGATCTTTTTCTTTTTCAGGACGAACAA
>CAMYJF010000021.1:722-34236 GCA_947258555.1 uncultured Eudoraea sp.
ATCGATTTTCTAAAATTGGTTCCCTCCCGAAATTGGAAAAACTCGATATTGTCAAGGAGACCCGAGATGCCTATGCTTATTTGAAAAGGAGGAGCTCAAAACTCGTTCATTTTTCATTTCAGTCGAAAGGTGAATCAATTCCGGTTTATTTGAATAGTGAGCTCTACAATTGGACTATCGAAAATCTTGTAAAAAACGGAATAGATGCCATGAAGGGCAAGGGGCATGTATCCATAGAGATCATCCCAGTGGGTAAAAATGTTCAAATACTTGTTTCCGATACCGGTTCCGGGATACCTAGGCGGGATTACAACAATATTTTCAACCCAGGGGTAACCTCAAAAAAAAGAGGATGGGGCTTAGGACTCTCTCTTGTAAAAAGGATCGTTGAAGAATATCACAAAGGAAAGATCAAAGTTCTTTCATCGAGTAAGGAAGGAACTATAATGCAAATCACGCTCAAAGTAGCCGAATAAAAACCCTGCTTATGGCCAAAGAAAAACAAATCGCAATCAAAGAAGCAAAGCTTACAAATAATTGCCCTGAATGTTTCAATGCCGACCTAACGCTCACGTTCTATCAAAAAATAACTTCCGGAGCTTTCTTTCACCGGATTACCTCCGAGGTAAGTCGATCTCTCGTCTGTAATAAATGCGGATCTACGATCTACCCTGTTGCCTGGACAGATGAAATTGAGAATTCCGTAAAATATTTCGAAAAATTAGCAAAACCCAGAAAGTCGCGGGTTAGAGTTACTTATATATTTATCATACTGGTGATCTTCCTCTTGTCTTTTATCACCATGTTGATCTATGCTTATTTAGAGGATATCATTTGAGCTGTTCTCGAATAGCGCTCGCTATTTTTTCAAACTCATCCGGAGTTATTGAAGTCTTGTTTTGAAAAGTGGCATCGCCCATAGAATTTAATGGTATGAGGTGCACATGTACATGTGGAACCTCAAGGCCTATAACTGACATACCAACTCGTTTACAAGGTATGGCAGCCTCTATCGCCTTACCCACCTTCCGGCAGAATGCCATCAGGCCCATGTAGGTCTCCTCATCAAGATCCATGATCTTGTCTACTTCTTTTTTGGGAACACATAATGTATGTCCCGGGGCATTGGGTGCGATATCCAGAAAGGCAAAGTAATCTTCCTCTTCGGCTATTTTATAACAGGGAATATCCCCGGAGATGATCTTTGAAAAAATACTACTCATTTATTACCATTTTTTATCTAGCGGGTAATTTCCAGTATCTTAAATTTTAAGGTGCCGTTTGGTACTGTTATCTCTGCCACATCCCCTACTTCTTTCCCTAACAGGCCATGTCCGATGGGAGAAGTTACGGAGATCTTTCCAGATTTGAGATCGGCTTCACTCTCGGCCACAAGGGTATAAGCCATTTCCATCTTATTCTGCAAATTTTGAAGCTTTACGGTGGAAAGTACAAGAACCTTGGAATTGTCTAGTTGTGATTCATCAATGATCCTGGCATTGGCTACAACATCTTCCAATTTGGAAATTTTCATTTCCAGAAGCCCCTGGGCTTCCTTGGCAGCATCATATTCTGCATTTTCAGAAAGATCGCCTTTATCCCTGGCCTCAGCAATAGCCTGAGAGGCTTTAGGCCTTTCTATATCACGCAGTTGGTTTAATTCTTCTTTCAGTTTTTGTAACCCTTCTTCCGTATAGTAGGAAACATTGCTCATGACTTAAACTATTTATAGGGTATACCCCTTCTTTGTTATTTGGTATTCGTTTCGGAATTATCTTAAATATATCTTGGGAACGAAACATAGCTACCTTCTAATGAGGAACTTACCCCAACAGGGAGCGGGTGTAAATCAGGAAGTTGCACAGTGTGTTTCATCTTAGTAGTGTTACTCTAATAGGAAAATCCCCTTTAAGGTAAGAGGATTTAACTCAAAGATACATAATTTTGTATATATCAGCACAGAGGTCAGTAATCATGGGACATACACTAAAAATATTATGGGCAATTCTACTAGTAGTCTTTGTCTTATCCTGCAGTAATGATAAGGGTCAAAGAAATCCTTATCTCCCCGAAATCGGATTTCGATTCGATGTCGATGTGAATCTACCTTTATACAACCCGCTGATCAATCCAGGGAATCCTATCTATATTTCCAGTGCCGGCGTAGGGATACGGGGAGTCATTATAATGAACACAGGTTTTGATGTTTTTAGAGTGTTTGAAGCCAGCTGCCCGAACCATTCTCCCTCCAACTGTTCCACCATGACAATAGAAAGCCAGGTTGCCGTCTGCGCCTGTGAAGAATTTGAGTATAGCCTATTCACGGGCCAACAATTAAACAGGCCGGATGATGGTTCCCGTTATTTCGATATGCTGGAATATTCGGCCAGATCTTCAGGAAGCGTAATTACCATCACGAATTAGAATTTCACCGTTAGCCCCAATAATGCATTGATTCCTGCCTGAGGATAGTATCCTGCTCCCTCTATAGTTGTTAATACCCCAGGAACTGAAAAGTCGTCATCATAAGTGAAGAAGTAACCATTGGACTCATAGGTGGCATTAAAGATATTATTGATCAAAGCACTAATCATCACCTGGTTTATCCATCCTGTAGGTTCCCATGAATATTGAATGCTCAGATCGGAATAAGTATAGGCTTCAAGGAGCGAATTCTCACTATCAATATTACCCATATACTGTTCGCCTACATATTTGGTAAGTAATGCCAATTGCCATTGTTCTGAGGGCGAATATTGAAAAACATTGCTCGCCACAATTCCAGGGGAATAGGAAATATGCGTGTCCCCTAATTCCTGCAAATTCCCATCTCTTTCGAAGAAAAATTCCCGATTCCTATTGATGCTTAGTGCGAGGTTTGGTTGCCAGAGGAATTTTTTTCCAATTTCAAATCTGGCATCGATCTCCAGGCCCAAACGATAACTATTGCCAACATTGGCCCGCAAAGGCGCTCCTACATCATTCAAGGCTCCTGTCAGAACAAGTTGATCTGTATACGCCATATAATAAAGATTGGCATTAAGTAGGGTTTTGTTTTTGTAATATCGCCACCCCAATTCAAAATCATCTAATATTTCGGGGCGCGGACTTCCATTTTCATAGTCATTTCTATTGGGTTCTCTATGTGCCTTTGCATAGGATAAATAGAAGTTTTGATGGGCATTCAGCACATAAGTTACCCCTGCTTTGGGATTAAAAAAACTGAAGGTATCATCTACCATTCCTGTGTCTGCCCCATTAGCCTTGTAGGAAACACCACGCCATTGGATATCACCAAATAACTTCCAGTTTGGATCGATTTCGTAGTTTACTTTTCCAAAGATATTGGCATCTGTTTTACGACTGTTATCGTTATAATACCGATCACGGATAAAACTATCCGATGCATATCTGGCCCAGATCACTTCACCAAAATGAGCTCCCTCATACCAGCTATGGGCCCCACCAAAGACTATTTGTAAAGCCTCTTTTTCAAAATTCAGGGTAAAAGTAGCCCCGTAAAAATCATTGTCAAGCCATCTCCTGCGCACAAGATCAGTAGTTGAAACTTCCTCTCCATTGAGTGTTATTGGTGTTAACCCATAGGTTTCAAAAGAATCGTCTTCGCGAAACTGTTCAAAATAGCCACGCCCTCTTGTAAAATGCAGACCGATGTTTGTTTTCCAATTTGATCCAAGTCCTTGATTGAAGAGGAATTGAAAATGATCCTGTTTATAATTGTCTACCTCATTATCATAAAACTGTAGCTGTCCATTTTCATCTGTATAGATCCCGGCCGGATTGAATGTCCTATCAGTTTCAAGTGTTTCGGCATCTATCCCGAACCAGGATTGATACGTTATTTCATGACCCCCAAACAATAGGGCTTTAACGAGCGTATTATCGTCTTTATAGGCCGCCTGCAAGAAATAGGAATCCAGGTCTGAAGAGGCCCGGTCAACATAACCATCTGAAGTGATCCTTGATAACCTTCCCGCTATTTCAAATCCGTAACCCAGTCTGCCCGTACTGAATTTTAAATTATGTCGCATCGAATTAAAACTTCCCCAACCTGTAGCTATTTGTCCAAAAGCTTTATCTGAGTAGGCATCGGTAAGCAGGTTTAAACTCGCGCCAAAAGCTCCCGACCCATTTGTTGATGTTCCCACACCTCTTTGAAGCTGGATATTTTGAGTTGAGGAGGCAAAATCGGGCATATTAACCCAAAAAGTTCCTTGCGATTCTGCATCGTTATAGGGTATGCCGTTAATAGTTACATTCACCCGTGTGGCATCACTACCCCTGACGCGAATTCCCGTATACCCGATCCCGGCCCCGGCATCTGAAGTAGAGACCACACCGGGTAGGTAATTTAGTAATACAGGTACATCCTGACCGAGATTACGTTTTTGAAGTGCGTCTTTCTGAATATTGGTAAAAGTCACAGGCATGTCTGAAGTGGCCCTTATCGCAGTGAGAAGAACTTCGTCGAGGACAACTTCCTTGGCCGTAACACTGTCTGTAGAAATATCCTGGCCTAAAGCCAAAGCAGCCGTAAAAGCCCCTAAAATAATACATATAATATCTTTCATTCGTTTAGATCTTACGAATAAAAGGGGTCTTATTCTTTGTATTTTGTAATTTGATATTGACCCTGAAACAGCTGTTGGATTTGGGTCATTCCCTTGGCGGCATTACCCGCCCAGGTTCATTGGGTATAATCTCAGCAAACCAAATTTCCGGAAATACTCCTTCATCTGAGGTTAGCACCCCTTTGAGATTGGGCAAAGATACATCCGAAATTCAGCTTTAAAAAATAAAAAAAAGGCCGTCTAAATAATTAGAGCAGCCTTTTCAAACAAACCAACAACCAAAAAAAAGATCTACTATGTTGTATACCAGTTTAAAAGTTCCTCTATATAGTCTACTTTTAAACAGAGGGGGGGAATCTCTTGGTCTAGTGCCTTTTTAGGGGGATCTTGGCTGAGAACAAGTAATGGTTAGTGTTCACGCTTAAACTTTATTTAATTCCGTCCCCAGAGTATCGTTTTCCATTTTGTCCTTACTCAGGGTGAGTGATTTTAATTCTTTTTTTCTTTCTTCTTCGATCTCGATCTTATTCCCGGTCATCAGTGTAGGTATGACGATGTATAACGATATGATAAAAACTGTTATACTGGCGAGGATCAAGAATCCTAATATTATTGTTTCATCCATTTTCTTTCGCTCTGCCTGGAAAGCTTTGGTCGTTCTTTCCTGACTTCACTATGTAAGACACGAGGATTTTTAAAAAGTCACTTTTTAGTCACAAAAATTTTAAAATATTTTGTAAATATCTGGTTTATAACTTTTTAAAATTGAAAAAAAATAATGCTCAAATTGAGCATTATGGGTAAAAAGTAATTTTTGGATGTGCTAACCTACCTGATGAGAGGGTCTCAATAGGTCATTTACGGTTTTTACCGGATTAAAAGTTTCCAGGGGGACCTCTACAAATATCGTATTCCAGAATGCCATAGCTCCATTCCAAAGTCCTGGTAGTTCCAGGGCTTTTAATTCGCGACCATCTTTGGTCTTTTCTGTAATAAAGCCCATGTTCGGATCTACAAAATTCACTAATTTGAATTTCTCGCCCTTGTAATCCTTGACTCCGCAGACTATATCAACCGGATTAAAATGCGTGGATTTTTGAAAGATCTTCAATTGTTCAGGATGATTCTTGTTCACCTGGGCAGATTCTATGATCTGTAATGAAATGTGCTGGTATTGATCTTTGATCCAAAAGGGTCCGCCCCCAGGTTCGCCTTCGTTTTTAACCATACCGCATATTCGAATAGGCCTGTTTATCTTGTCTTTCAAGATCTCTATTTGTTCAGCAATACTGAATCCAAAGTATTTGTCTAAAAACCGTACATTAAGTTCTTCTTCCAGAAAGGTTTTGATCTCTTGCATCTGATCCCCGTTTAATTCTGAATCATCAATCAGTTTGGCATATTCAAAGGTCTTTTCCTGTACATTAAGCAAGTGACCTGCAAGAATTTTTTTATGTTTGGCCACTTCATCTGCCAAGCCGGGCACGACTACATTATCGATATTCTTAATAAAGATAATATCGGAATCTAATTCATCAAGGTTTTCAATAAGAGCACCATGACCCCCGGGCCTAAACAGAAGGCTGCCATCATTATTTTTAAATGGTTCATTGTCCATTGCAACTGCCACAGTATCCGTACTGGGACGTTGATAGGAATACGAAATATCAAAGTCTACCTTGTCAGTTTTAGCTAAATGTTCCTCGGCTTCCTTAAAAGCTGCGCGGAATTTCTCCAGGTGTTGAGAAGAAATGGTGAAATGTATATCTACCTTATCACCGGATCGGGCATACATCATTCCCTCTTTCAAATGCTCCTCAAAAGCTGTGGCTACATGATCCTGGTATTTATGAAATGGCAGTAGTCCTTTGGGATAAGAAGCAAAATTCATTTTTTCCGGATCCAGCATAGCCTTAACCCTTTCAAAAAAAGCATCTGATTCTGAAGCATCCGCTTCTGCTTCAAGGCCTTCCAAAAGTTCATAGAAGGGCAATAACTGTTGGTTCTCAAACAATTCCTTAATACTTACATCATCACTTCTCTCTGAGTACTCCCGGATGGTTTCACGATACGGTTTATACCCTTCAACAAAGGAAAAGAGGGATTTGAACATTCGTGTGGCCGCCCCTGATGCCGGGACAAACTTAGTTACATGAACGTTCTTAAGGCTTTTTTCAAAAGTCTCAATGCGTTCTTTCTCTTGTTGAACTGTAAAACTAAGAATGCCATTTAACAAGGTAGCCGGCCGCTCTAATTGAACATGAGGTATACCATTTTTAAAGATTTCCAACTGCCGGAACACCTGTTCTTTTGAAAGTCCGTGTTCGGATAATTGTTGAAGTTCCTTGGCTGTTAGTTCCTTCATGAACGTTTTAGGTGTTGGTTAATGGTTAAAATGGCCTGATTAAAGCGTTGATCTTTATCTCCCTTTAAAATAACAAAATTCCTTCCATATTTTTCCAGGCTAGCTTTAAATATTTCAAAGATAGTTTCTCGCTCAAAGGGTTTATCTCTTAAATCGTCCTTTACCCAAGGAATATCAATATTTGTCAATAGATAAAGATCGTATGCATTCTCTAAGGCATATTGTTCTAGCAAAGGATGGCAATAGTCATTAAAATAGATCTCTGAGTACACCTTGGTCTCCAGAAGATCTGTATCGCAGATCAAGAGTTGATCTGCTTCTTCGCTTAGGATATTTTCCAGACGCATCTGCCCTCTTGCGATAGGAAGCAGATCTGATAACTCACAAATTTTCTTTTCCTGATCCCATTTTTTCTGAAGGTATTCGCGGGCATATTCCGGTACCCAGGAAGTTTTATAATGATCTGCTAGTTCTTGTGCCAAGGTTGTTTTCCCGGTTGATTCCGGACCAAATAGAACTACTTTAACAAGGTTTGTGGGCTTTTGTTTATAAGCTGCTTCCATGCTTTATATCCGGCAATAGCTATTAAAGTAAACACAAGATATTGGAACGCTGTAAATATAAGTCCTTTGTACAAATACAGAGGTATTGAAATTATATCACCAATGATCCAAAAGATCCAGTGCTCAAATTTTTTACGAGCCATTAACCACATGGCAACAAAGAAGATAGCCGTCGTTATCGTATCTACATAGGCTGTCCAGGCATTGAATTTATCGAAAGCCAGATAAATCGCTATGGTGAACAAAATCGAACCTAGAAATAATATCGAGCCCCACCGCATTTCTTTGGCATTCATTCTTGTAACGGGAATAAAATGGGTCGGATCAACTTTTCGCGTCCATACGTACCAACCATAAACACTCATCGCCAAGTAGTAGGCGTTGATCAGCATATCACCCAATAAGCCGTATACTCCAAGGACATAGACAAAGATCCCCGTACTAACGATACCTGTTGGATACACGAGTATGTTCTCCTTCTTCGCGTACCACACGCTCAGGAAACCAAAAATAACCCCAACCACCTCCAGGGTAACAAGATAGATGGGAACCTCATCGTATTGAGAAAAAAACCAGTCCAGGAGGCTATTCATTACTTCTTTTTAGGGCAAAAACGCAAGTGTAACCACCAAATTCAAGAAATTCAATATCATAGGAGCTGTGATCGGCATAGAATTTTATTTTGCCTGATGTTTCCAGCGCATCTAAAGCAAAATCGTGAATATAGATATGATTCAAAAAACTCAATCCTTTTGTAGCATATATCTTGTAGAGGGATTCTTTAGCGCCCCAGACAACCGTAAGTTTTCGGATCAAGGTTTCCGTATTGGTAATAGAATTATACTCTTTTATAGGCGTAAACTTATGAGCAATAGGAATGATCTTCTCGCGCTGCTTTTCAATATCTATGCCTACCTCTTTCTCCTTACTTACTATAATTCCCGTGAATATACCCGAGTGTGTAATAGATATGAAGGAATCATCTTTTAGGTGAGGTTTCCCAGCCTCATCGTAAAAAAGGTCATTATCGGAATAGCCTGCTTCTGCAAGGAGATGCCGGATACTCAGGTATCCTCTGCGGTGAATCTCAGATCGCATCCCTGCTACACGCAATTTACTATTCTCGGTTAGAATGGTGTCTTCAGCAAGTAAATCCTCGGATTCTTCTACTTTCCAAATATAGATTCGGGTTGATCCCGATACGCTAATTGTTTGATAAAGAGGCATAGAAAAATTTAGGTATTCCGTATCTTTGCAGGCGGAAAAATCTATAGAAATATACCCGAAAAGTATAAAATAAAAAGCAATGCGGACAAAAACACTTACATACCAACCGTACAAGGTGAAAGACATTTCCTTAGCCGATTGGGGCAGAAAGGAAATTGCACTGGCTGAGGCAGAAATGCCCGGACTTATGGCACTCAGGGAAGAATATTCAGCTGAACAACCATTGAAAGGCGCGAGAATTGCAGGCTGCCTGCATATGACTATTCAAACTGCGGTGTTGATTGAAACATTAGTCGCCCTCGGCGCTGAAGTTACCTGGAGTTCATGTAACATTTTTTCTACTCAAGACCACGCTGCTGCCGCAATTGCAGCCACAGGTATTCCTGTTTATGCCTGGAAAGGGATGACAGAAGAGGAATTTAATTGGTGCATAGAGCAGACGCTTTTCTTTGGTGAGGAAGGTCAGCCACTTAATATGATACTTGATGATGGAGGGGATCTTACTAATATGGTTTTGGATAAATATCCGGAATTGACTTCGGGGATCAGAGGCTTGTCTGAAGAGACCACTACTGGAGTACACAGGCTCTATGAGCGTTTTCAAAATGGGAATTTGCCGATGCCGGCCATCAATGTGAATGATTCCGTTACTAAGTCCAAGTTCGACAATAAATATGGATGTAAGGAAAGTGCTGTAGATGCTATACGCAGAGCTACAGATACTATGCTCGCAGGAAAGCGTGTTGTAGTAGCCGGATATGGTGATGTAGGAAAAGGTACGGCGGCTTCTTTCAAAGGCACAGGAGCTATAGTCACGGTAACTGAGATCGATCCTATTTGTGCGCTCCAGGCGTGTATGGACGGTTTCGAAGTGAAAAAATTAGAAACAGTAATTGATAAGGCCGATGTAGTAATTACCGCCACCGGTAATAAAGATATTATTCGCGAAGAACACTTTAGGGCGATGCGCGACAAAGCCATTGTTTGTAATATCGGGCATTTTGATAATGAGATCGATATGGCCTGGTTGAACGGACAATTTGGCCATACGAAAGATGAGATCAAACCGCAGGTAGATAAATATACCATAGATGGCAAGGATATCATTGTCCTTGCAGAAGGCAGGTTGGTCAACCTGGGATGCGCGACGGGTCATCCAAGTTTTGTAATGAGTAATTCATTCACAAATCAAACCCTCGCTCAGATCGAACTATGGAATAATACTGATAAATATGAGAACAAGGTCTATACTTTACCTAAGCATTTGGATGAAAAAGTAGCCAAATTACATCTCGAAAGACTAGGTGCTGAGCTTACTGAGTTAAAGAAAGATCAGGCCGATTATATTAATGTAGACATAAACGGACCTTACAAACCTGAGTACTATCGGTACTAAAAAAGGAAAGAAAAGATCACAAAAAAACCCGCTGTATGAACAGCGGGTTTTTAATTTGAGGTAATCTTATTAATTATGCCTTGAATGGCTCTATAGAAACAAAGGACTTACCATTCGCTTTCTTTTCAAACTTAACGATACCGTCAACTTTTGCATGAAGGGAATGGTCTTTTCCGGAATACACATTCTCACCGGCATTGTGCTTTGTGCCACGCTGACGTACAAGAATATTCCCTGCAATAGCAGCTTGTCCACCAAAAATCTTAACACCTAAGCGTTTCGATTCCGATTCTCTACCGTTTTTTGAACTACCTACACCTTTTTTATGTGCCATGATATGCTCTTTTTAGGGTTTATATTATTTGCTTAAAGCCTTGATGAGATCCGCCTTTTTCATTGAAGAATATCCGGTGATCCCTTTGGCTTTAGCCATTGCTTTTAATTCTGCTACAGTATTGCTGCTAAGATCCACTTTAGGAGCAGCTTTTTTAGGAGCTGCCTTTTTAGGAGCTACCTTCTTTGCTGTAGTTTTAGGTGCGGCTTTTTTAGGAGCAGCAGCTTTTGGCTTGGCCTCAGCTTTAGCCGTCTCCTTTTTAGGAGCAGCTTTCTTCGCACCCTTGGCAACAATACCTTCAATTTGTAATTCAGTAAGATATTGCCTGTGGCCGTTCTTGACCTTGTAGCCTTTTCTTCTTTTCTTTTTAAAGACGATCACTTTATCGCCTTTTAGATGTTTAACGACTTTCGCCTGTACAGCGGCTCCGTCTATAGCTGGGGCGCCAATAGTGATATTCTTGCCATCTTCGATCAGTAGGACGTTGTTGAAGCTTACCTTCTTGCCTTCGTCTTCCTGAAGTCTGTGGACAAATACCTTTTGGTCTTTTGCAACTTTGAATTGCTGCCCTGCTATCTCTACAATAGCATACATAGTATGAGTTTTAAATTATTCTGTTTGCCAATCCTTATTCATAAGGATAAAAGCGGGTGCAAATATACTGCTAAATCAGTAAAAGACAAGGCTTAACTTCGCAAATTGTTGGTGGATTTAAACAATTGCATAAAGGAAAGTGTAAGAACAAGTGCGGTGGCAAATCCCATGATCGCTACTGTAAAAAATACGATCCCCTCAAAATTTTCAAAACTTTTGAACCAGGTTTCAGTTAATTCGCTTAGAAATTCCGGGTTGATCTCTGTTGAATAGACAGCAAAGAAAATGGTAAAGATTATTGTTGCGACAAACCCTGTTACTACACCAGCTGTAAATCCACTGCCATAATTATAGTTTTCTCCCTGTTTCAATCTGAAGATCTTAATAGCTTCATAGATACCAAATCCCGTGATCACACCATTAAATAAGCTAAACCATACCTGGGTATGCAACCCAAAAAGAGAAAGAATAAGAAAATATGCGATCAAACAGCCTGAAGTAGCTATTCCAAATCGAATTGGCAAGGCAAATTGTTTCATGAATCTGTTGGTATTTGTAAATCTTGAAATTACGTAATTATGCCTAATTAACCATGAATTTCCTGTTAAACCAAAGCCGCGTATATACGTAAAGAAGGGCATTTTCCCATATTCGTTCGATCCTTAATAAAAATTATAAAAGCGCCTTGGCCTTTGTGATTTACGCTTCCTTAGGTTGCACTTTTCTATTGACCAGATAAACGCCTAATAAGATGATCGAGGCTGCAAAGAGCTGTTGTGGTTTGAAAAGTTCTCCGTCCAGCAAACCCCAGAGAACACCCACAATGGGTATCAAATAGGTGACTGAAACAGAAAATACAGGGGTTGAGAGCTGTATCAAGCGATTGAACATCACCTTGGCAATACAGGTCCCAAATATGGCAAGGATAATGATATAGGCCAAAGACGACATAAAGTAAGGACCTTGCACTACTTCCTCATCTGTCACTCCGGAAAAAACAGAAATGATCAGTGCCGGTAGTACCATCACCATAAAATTTCCAGTCGCAATTCCCAGTGGCGAGACATCCTGCAATTTGCTTTTTATGATGTTTGCATTGAGAGCATAGCCAATAGTGGCCAGAATTACCAGGCCGGCAAACTTATAATTTTGATCCGGATTGATAGATGCACCCAGAACGATGAGAATGATCGCACCGAGTAAACCTACGATGACACCTAAAAATTGCCTTAAAGAAAAGCTAATACCGAACCAGAGAAATCCAACAATTATGGTAAAGAGAGGGACTGTTGAATTTAGAATGGAAGCAATGCTGCTATCTATTTCCGATTGCGCAAATGCAAAAAGGAAAACAGGTATGAAACTACCGATGATCCCGGATACCGCGATCCATTTCCATTGTTCCTTGGATATACCCCTAAGAGAACGAAATCCTATTATCGCCATGAATAAGGAAGTAATGAGAACTCTCATAACCCCTAATTGAACTGGATTAAAGCCTTCAAGCCCTTTCTTAATAAGTATATAAGAGGATCCCCAAATGAGCGATAAGACAATCAGATAGTACCATTTGCGATGTACGTCGCTCATAGAAGAAGGTTTCCACAAAATTGGGACTTTTTTATCGAGTATTTGCATCCCGATTCACTAATTTTGACGGCATAAATCAGGAGTAGATATGCGTAATAGATTAGTACTTTTTATAGCTTTAATTAGTCTCTTTTTGGGGTGTAAAGATCAGAATAAAACAACCGGATTAAGTCAAATGCAGGAGGTCATGGCCATTCATGATGAGGTAATGCCAGAGATGTCTACCATTGCCAAATTGGTAGGTGAACTCAAATCAAAAGCAGATTCAACTGAGCAGGGACTCAAATATGCCTCATCTATGGAAGATCTTCAGGATTCCCATAAGGCCATGATGGACTGGATGCAAGGGTTTGGGTCTCGCTTCACTTCAGATGAGATTCTAAATGGCGCGCCTTTATCAGAGGAAAAACAAGAATGGTTAGATGAGGAGGAAAAAAAGGTGGTGGCGCTAAAAAAGCAGATGTTGAAGAGCATTGAGGAAGCCCAAAACTTGATGCAAAACTAAGGTTTTCCCTTCTTTATAAGAATAAAGGCTGACCGACATCTGTATTTCCTCCGGAGATCAGTATCCCCACTTTTTTACCCTCAAAATAATGTGGCTCACGTAGAACAGCTGCAACAGCCACTGCACTGGACGGTTCTATTATGATCTTCATGCGTTCCCATACCCAACGCATGGCATCTTTGATCTCTTGTTCTTCCACACGGATGATCCTGCTAACATGCTTTTTGATAATAGGGAAAGAGACGTCGCCTAACTGGGTCAGTAGACCGTCAGCAATGGTATTTGTAGTTTCGTTGGTCTCTATTCTACCGCTCTGCAAGGAGCGATAGGCATCATCTACCTCGAAAGGTTCCGCCCCGATCACCTCACAAGTATTACTTAGGAATTTTGCGGCTAATGCCGTGCCGGCAAGTAGTCCCCCACCACCTACAGGAGCTACCAGGCAATTTAAATCAAGTACTTCGTGTATCAATTCTACGGCTGCTGTACCCTGGCCTAGGATCACCTGTAGATCGTTAGATGGATGCACAAAAGTTGCTCCGGTCTGTTCTCTTATTTTGTTTGCAGCAGCTTCACGTGCTTCCAGCGTAGGTTCACAATCCGTGATCATGCCTCCGTACAGTTTTACTGCTTCCCGCTTTATCTTAGGGGCATTCGTCGGCATAACTATATAGGCAGGAATACTCAAATTTCCTGCTGCTCTGGACAGTGCCTGGGCAAAATTTCCGGATGAATGGGTAACAACGCCTTTTTTGCGATCTTTCTCGGAAAGTGAAAGGATCGCATGTGTCGCCCCCCTGATCTTGTAGGAACCTGTGCGCTGTAAATTTTCGGCTTTAAAAAAGACTCGTGCGCCAATCCTTTGGTTAAAAAGCGAAGAGGTAAGCACGGGGGTGTGATGTACATGCCCTTTGATCTTTTCCCAGGCTTTAAATACAAGTTCGGGATTAACAGGATTAGGTGTAGATACTTTCATTTCCAACGCAGCGATTCCATTAATACCCGAATATCGCGTTGCATGTAGGCAGCCGCAGGATAAATGGAATCATAATTAGGTTTACTGTAAAAATAGAGAGATCCTGTCAGAAAGTGACGCGTGCTATCTGTTACATAAAATTGAGCCTGCGATGCCGCATCGCCTTTTACTTCGTAGAACATACCATAGACATCGTTGTCTTCATTGACAAAGGGTTGTTCGTAAATAGCATCGGCTTTTACAACATGTTCGTAGGCAAACTTTTGCGCATCTGAAAGCAATATGTCGAGATTCCCGTCTATGGCCTTATAATTTAAAAACAAAGTGCCTTTCATGCTTGGATATTGCAATTGATATCCTCCCTTTGACCTAGTGATTTTAGCCAACGAATTATATGAGAAGCTAAAGTTTTCTGCTTTATAATCCATGTTCTCACCAGCAGAATAATCCAATCTTAACATGGCCTTAGGCTTGGGCACAACTGCTTCTTCACAAGCGGAAACCAAACACATGAAGGCTAAAACGAATAGCAAGTATCTAAACATGGGGCAAGGTAAATTTGATTTGTTTTAATCTTTTCTTGTCCAGGCTTTCCACTAAAAATTGATAGTCATTGAATTTGATCTTCTCTCCACGACGTGGAAATTTACCTGCGATCTCCAGAACAAAACCCGCAATTGTTTCGGATTCTCCTTTTTGTTCTTCGAACAATTCTTCATCATCCAGCTTAACTACCCGGTAAAACTCTTTTAAAGTAGTCTTACCTTCAAATACATAGTTATACTCGTCAATTTTTGAAAAGATGAGGTCTTCATCGTCAAATTCATCGCTGATATCTCCTACGATCTCCTCAATGATATCTTCCATAGTTACAATACCTGAAGTCCCGCCGTATTCGTCTACGACAACTGCTAAATGGTTTTTCTTTTCCTGGAATTCTAAAAGTAAATCGTCCAGTTTTTTATTCTCGGGAACAAAATAGGGTTCCCTGATAAGGTTAGCCCATTGATATGTTTGCTTTTCCAAATGGGGCAATAGGTCCTTTACATGCAAGATCCCCAAGACGTTGTCCATACTCTCAGAGAAGACAGGAATACGCGAATATCCGTGATTTTGGATCTCGATTAATACTTGCTGAAATTTCATCTCTTCATTCAGCGCAAAGATGTCTATTCGCGGGCGCATTACTTGCTTGGTATCGGTATTTCCAAATGAAACGATCCCTTCAAGGATTTTCTGTTCTTCCTTCGTTGTATCGCCCTCAGATGTCAATTCCAGTGCCTGAGATAAATGATCTACAGAAAGGTTAGATTTTGTCTTTCCTAATTTGGTATACATAAGATTGCTCACCTCTCGCATGGGCCTGCTCAAGGGGCTAAAAAGAATGTCGAGCACTCTGAGGGGATAAGCCATAAAGAATGAGAATGCCCTGCGATTCCTATTGGCATATATTTTAGGTAAGATCTCCCCGAACATAAGGATCAGGAAGGTGGCGACTATAACTTCCAGCAAAAACCGTAGTGAAACAAGATCGAATACCTTGAAAGTTATCTGCTTAAACAGTGTGTCTCCAATAGAATTAAAGAGGAGAACTATCCCAATATTGATCGCATTATTAGCTATTAATATGGTAGCCAGGAGTCTTTTGGGTTTTTTGAGAAGTCGGACAAGTATTTTTCCCCTGGCTGTTTTCTCTGATTCAATTTCATTGATCTTAGTTTGAGATAAACCAAACAAAGCCACCTCGGCACCAGAGATCATTGCTGAGCAACCTAAAAGCAATAGAAGAATAACGCATTTTAGTATAAACACGGTATTTAGGGTCAATAAACTAATCAGTGAACTTAAAGGATCAGGATCCAATAGCGACTTGTTTTAAAAGCTTAATTAGAACGGTAGATCGTCTTCCTCGGCTGAAGCCATAGGCTCTACAGAAGGAGATGTATCTGCCTCCGTTTTCATAGGTTGTGCCGGCTCGTTAGACACTGGGTTGGCCGACTGGTTAGCATCGCTCTTATTAGACAGGAATGTAAAGTCCTGTACATGAACCTCTGTCGTATACCGGTTATTTCCGTCTTCTCCCTGCCATTGTCGGGTCTTTAACCGACCTTCTACATAGATCTTATCTCCTTTGCTCAAATACTTTTCACAGATCTCTGCAGCCTTATTTCGAACTACAACGTTGTGCCATTCCGTATTGGTCACTTTTTCACCGCTCTGCCTGTTCGTATAGGTCTCGTTGGTAGCCAGTGGGAACCGGCCAATACAATTACCTCCTTCGAAATAATGCATCTTTACTTCATCCCCCAGATGCCCTATTAGCATCACTTTATTTAATGTTCCGCTCATAATTTTAATCTTGGGTTAAAAGTACGAATTTTTAAAGGCACTGATGGCTTCCTGAATTAAAACTGGGACAGGTAATTCTTCTATTTCATCCCAGGGGGTTCCATCACCCAAAAGTTCTGAAGTTTCTACGATCCAAAACTTCGTATATAGGTGTTGATGGGATAATTTATGAACGGTATCTTCCGCATAGAGTTGACCGGTAATCTTGTAGTTATTAAGTCTTAATAATTCTCCGGAAACTGCTCTGATCTCCGTGTTATCGATAGGCCCTTTTGTCTCCAGTAAAGGAAATTCAAACAAATGTTGCCATATATCCTTTGGCCCTCTCTGGATCATTCGAGTGTTGGCCGACTTATCCATGATCAGGAGATAATTAAAATAGCGTTTGCGAATAGGTTTTTTGGCTTTTTTTACCGGACGCATCGTGATAGTATTTCGGGCCAGGGCCAGGCAACCATCCGCAATTGGGCATGATTCACATGTAGGATTAGACGGCTTGCATACTTTGGCACCCAGCTCCATTATTCCCTGGTTATAATCCCCGGGTCGAACCTCATCTATCAATTCGTTTGCAAGTGAGTTAAAATATTTTACCCCTTGTGAGCTATTTATAGGGTCTTCTACATCAAAATATCTGGACAAGACTCTATAAACATTCCCATCTAAAACAGCTCTTTTTTCGTTAAAACAAATAGATGCGATGGCACTTGCCGTATAATCGCCTACCCCCTTTAAACACAATAATCCCTCATAATTTTCCGGAAATCTACCCTCAAGTTCTCCTACAATGAATTTGGCCGTTTCATGCATATTTCTGGCGCGGGAATAATATCCCAAACCCTGCCATTGTTTTAGTATTTCCGATTCAGATGCCTTAGAAAGATCAAATATAGAAGGATATTTGCTTATAAAAGCGGTGTAGTAAGGTAATCCTTGCGCAACACGCGTTTGTTGCATAATGATTTCTGACAGCCAAACAGGGTATGGGTCCTTTGTATTTCGCCACGGTAAATGCCGTTTATTTCTGTCATACCATTTCAGAATATTTTTCGAAAACGACATAGCTACTAAAATAAGTGCCAAAGTAATGCTTTCTTCATTTAAAATTAGGCTATTAGCGGGATGTAACGAATTTAATTTTTATATTTGCCTGCCTGAAAAACTTACATAAACTAAAATCAAAATGACTAAAGCTGACATTGTTTCGAGGATTTCGGAAAAACTCGGAATGGAAAAAGGAGACGTGCAAGCCACTGTTGAATCCTTCATGGATGAAGTAAAAAATTCACTGGAAAACGGTGAAAATGTGTACTTAAGAGGATTCGGAAGTTTTATTATTAAAAGGCGCGCGGAAAAAACCGGTCGTAATATTTCAAAGAATACAACGATCAAGATACCTGCACACAACATACCTGCATTCAAGCCGGCGAAAGTTTTTATAGAGAGTGTAAAAACTAACGTCCTGGTAGATTAGTAAAGACAAACACAGAGTTATATGCCGAGTGGGAAAAAACGAAAAAGACATAAGGTAGCGACACATAAGCGCAAGAAGCGCAGAAGAGCTAACCGCCACAAGAAAAAGTAGTTAATTAACTACTTTTTCATTTTTACGTTCATTGACATATTGTAGAGAAGGATTTTCCTGGGAAATATCCCCAAAATTATTTTGTTTAATCCATTTGTTCCTCAAACAAGGAACAGATATAAATATAAACAGGTGAATAGAGAATTAATCGTGAGATCTAGTTCTGACGCCGTTGATTTTGCCTTATTAAAAGATGGAAAGCTTATTGAACTTCACAAACATGAGGATAAACAGTCCTTTAATGTAGGAGATATAATGATTGCGAAAATTAGAAAGCCTGTGGTAGGTCTAAATGCTGCATTTGTAAATGTAGGATACGAAAAAGACGCTTTTTTACACTACCATGACTTAGGTCCGCAACTGTCTTCAATGTTGAAATTTGTGAAAAGTGTCAGTACAGGTAAATTAAGAGATTATAGCCTTAAAAATTTTCCATTTGAAAAAGACATAGATAAGCATGGCAGCATAAAAGATGTCATTAAAGCCAATCAGTCATTATTGGTCCAAATCGTCAAAGAGCCCATTTCAACTAAAGGTCCGAGAATAAGTTCGGAACTTTCGTTAGCTGGGCGGTACCTAGTTATGGTGCCTTTCTCTAATCGTGTTTCCGTATCACAAAAAATTGGAAGCCGTGAAGAAAAAGACAGATTAAAAAGACTGGTAAAAAGTATCAAACCCAAAGGATTTGGGGTTATTATACGGACCGTTGCAGAAGGCAAAAAAGTAGCGGAATTAGATAAAGATCTTCAGAACTTGCTGACCAAATGGACAGCAATGTGCAAGAAATTGTATAGAGCACCAACACCATCCAGAGTCCTGGCAGAAGATAACCGGGCCTCATCAATCCTTCGTGATGTATTTGATGATACATTTACGGGGATCCATGTGGATGATAAGACACTTTATACACAGATCAAAGATTATTTACTAGAAATTGCACCTTCCAAGGAATCCATAGTTAAACTTTATAAGTCTTCCACTCCAATTTTTGAAAAATTTGGAATAGAAAGACAGATTAAAACTTCATTTGGCCGAACTGCTTCAATGAGTAGAGGTGCCTATTTGGTTGTTGAACATACTGAAGCGTTACATGTTATTGACGTGAATAGTGGTAACCGATCCAATAAGGCTAAAAATCAAGAAGATACCGCACTCGAAGTAAATTTATTGGCTGCCGCCGAAGTAGCGAGACAATTGCGTCTTCGAGATATGGGCGGAATAATCGTAATAGATTTCATTGACATGGTTAAGTCCGAAAATCGTCGGAAATTATTTAACCATCTTAGAGAAGAAATGAAGGATGATCGGGCTAAACACAAAGTGTTACCCCCAAGCAAATTTGGTCTTATACAGATCACCCGGCAACGAGTTAGACCTGAGGTAAATATTAAAACTACCGAGGTTAACCCTAGCGGTAATGGGCAAGAAATTGATGCGCCTATTATGTTGGTGGAAAAGATCGATCATGAGCTTGAAAAGATTATGAAGGGTAAGCATAAGAATAAGGGTATTGTATTAAATACACACCCGTTCATTGCTGCTTATTTAACTAAAGGATTCCCATCCATTCGGTCCAAATGGTTTGTGGAGTATAAAAAATGGATCAAGATCCAACCAAGAGATGCCTACACATATTTGGAATACCGATTTAAGGATAAATCTGGTGCAACAGTAAAAGTTTAATTAAATATAAAGCGACCCCGCTAAAGGGTCGCTTTTTTTATTTAGATTCATTTGTCTTTTGAAAGCCCTGGATGAAACCAGTATCTGAAAATATCGCCTTTAAGGAAGCCATGTCAAACCTGCAGCGATTTTGTGCATACCAGGAACGTTGTATTCTTGAAGTACAACAAAAATTGAAGGGTTTTGGACTATCCCAAGAAGATGAATTAACCCTCATCGATAAATTAATACAAAGCGATCTGTTGAATGAAAATAGATTTGCAATACAGTATACCCGTGGAAAATTCCGGATAAAAGAATGGGGCGCAGTACGGATCCGGGGACAGCTCAGATCAAAGAAGATAGCCGAAGACGTCATTCAGCATGCATTAGACCAATTAGATCCGGTTGAATACAAAGAAGTCTTCGACGCCTTGGCAATAAGAAAACTTGAAGGGATCAAAAAAAAGGATGTCCATCAAAAACGCAAAAAATTGGCCGACATGCTCCTGTATCGGGGTTGGGAATCTGAATTAGTATATGATAGAGTCAGAGAACTTATCCCTTTTTCCTGAATTTTCGTTGGTCATTTTGATTGAAGAACCGATTGAGTGCGCGCTATAGCCTTTTGATTTTTTTGATCTATCCAGGATTGCCCCTTTACTTTTCGCATCAGATTATCAAAATGCCTCATAATTACAATATTATAGATGGCTTTCATGAAGTGCTGCGGCTTCCTTGCAAGTGATCTAAGACTCATAGAAAATCCGGGAGTGTGGTAATGCATATAATGCCAATATCCTTCAGGGATATAAAGCATTTCCCCGTGTTTTAACGACCCTCTGAATCCTCTTGCATATTTAAGCCCCGGCCATTTTTCATAATCCGGATCGGTAAAATTAATGGCCTCATGAGTGATCAGTGAATGTGGGATCTTGTACATAAACTTACCTTCCGATTGTGGAAACAATATACACTCTTTATCTCCCTCAAAGTGAAAGTGAAAAATGTTAGCCAGGTCGATATCATAGTGCATAAAAGTGTATGAATCTGTTCCCCCGAAGAATAGCATGGGCAGCCCTTTTAAAAATCGTACACCGAGATCCGGATACAAAAAATCGGATTGTAATTTTGGCACTTCTTTAAAGATGTTCCACAAAAAAATTCTGAATTTGGTAGGTTCCCGATGCAGAAGATCAATGTACTCACTCATCTTCATGGTAGCATGGGGTTCATTAAACCCATCTTTGTAATCTACCGGTCTGTTATCGTACAACGGTACGTTTTGCTCGCCCGCTATTTCTTTCATATAACTTAAATTCCATTTGGTAAAAGCAGGCCAGTCTGAGATCTGCTCTTCAAGGATAACCGGACGTTGGGGAATGAGGTAATTTTTTTTGAACCCCTCGGCATTTATGGATTTTATTCTTTGGATCTCCTCTAAGTACACTTATTTGGAATTTATCTGTCTATGTGGATCACCCTAAGAACGGCATTTTCTTAATATTCGTGCCATCACTCATTAGAAATAAAATGTGAGCTATAGTGAGATTTCCCAAACGATCAGAAATTCTTGAGATGGCATTGATTATCTTGCAAAGATGAGAATTATCCGTTAATCTGGTGAGAATTGCATCTATATTAAAAACATGGCTTTTTACCCTTGGCCAGGCCAGGCAACGTACGATTGCAGCCTTCTTTTTCCTACTTGCTTTACTGATCCGATTTCCCTTCTTCTTTCGGGATTATATTGACAGAGATGAAAGCACCTTTATTTTGTTGGGGCAATCCCTGGTAGATGGCCATTTGCCCTATATTGAGCTATGGGACCTCAAACCTCCCCTTATTTACTACTTTTTTGGCTTGCTTATTTACGTATTTGGGAAGAGCTTTATCGCTATTCGGTTAGCAGGAACAGTACTAGTAGCCTTAATTGCTTTTTTGACATACAGGATCGCACGACCCTTAAGCAATTCTCTTATAGCCATTCTTGCCGGACTATTATGCCTCTATCTCAGCAGTTTGTTTGGTAGTCTACAGGGAGTAATGTCTGAACATATCAGCACGCTAATTTTTATGTTCGCTCTCTATCTGCTCTTTCAATCTCAGCAATCGTGGAAAATATTTTTGAGCGGACTCCTGTTTGGTTTAGCACTAATGGCGAAAATGAATTTGGCCTATGCCATGGTGTTGTTGGTCATGTATTACATATGGCAATGGTCAAAGAGCAAATCGCAGGAGATCCCATTGTATATTCTGATTGCACTAAGTTTAGGTATGCTATTGGGGGTTGGCATATGTGCTTTCCCTTATGTTGCAATAGGAGAATCTGTGCTTTGGATAGATGCTGTTTTTAAGGCTCCTTTGGCCTATGCCGATGCGTCACGGGATTCCTTTCTGAAAGTCCTTCCCCTTCCCTTAATTACGATTCTATTTCTCTTGATTGCCTGGAAAAAGAACCGTCTGGATCTTTCCAATCCGCACCTTCAGGTCGTCATAATTTTACTTCTTGGGATTGTCTTTTCCTTTGTCCGAAGCGGAAAAATAAATGGGCATTACCTTATTCAGGTTTATCCTTTATTCCTGATCCTTGGAAGTGCTATTATCTATAAGTATCGGCCAAAAATAACCCAAACTACGTCCTTGCTTGCAGCATTCATCCTGCTATTACTTCCGTTCGAAGCCTACAAGGAATATGCCCATATTCTCGAGAATAAGGAGAAGCACGGCAGTTGGTTTAATGGGGAGGGATTTACAGTAGTAGAATATCTAAAGAACCAAAAGCTCGCACATTCAAATACGCTCTTCCTGGAATACCATATAGGCTATTGGCTGTTAGACACTAAACCTCCCAGTAAGGCAGCCACTCATCCCAGTAATATTTGTCGGTCTGAAACTTTTCCATTCTACAATCAGGAGCGTAAATCAGGAATTGATGAATTGACCTTTATCATGAATGAAAAAACACCTCAAATTGTGGTTACCCGAAAAAACAAATCGGTATTTGATAAAAAGTATATTAAAGAAAATGAATACATCCAGGAGTATTTGGCTCAGAGATACCAAGTACTCGATACGATAGATGGGGCGGTGCTACACCAAAGAATTAAGGAGCCGTTGTGATCATTTCACAATTCAGGCACTTATATCGCTTTTTCTCCAGGAATGGAAATAATCTATGCCACAGTCCCTTCCTGCTCAAATACCTTTCTGAACGAGTTGCTTTGCAATTAGGGCAAATCACCGGATTCCCCTCGTCATCCAGGGCATATGGTCTGATAGCATCGTAAATTATAGTTGCTTCAGTCCGGTCTTTGGTTTTTACCTGAACTTTGACGCCACCAGTGGCATCGCGAATAAAACCAACGGTAAGGATGTTTTCATCTTTAAGAAAAGCAGGGATCCCTTCAGACTCAAGCTTGGCTTTTACAATTTGTGCATCTGCCAAGAACTCAAAACTGGCTATGGTAGTAAATTCTGATTCCATTGTGTAATCGTCATAATTATAGTCAAAACAAAAATACCATTCTCCTTTATTTAATTTTACCTTTAGTAATTGCATTGCGATCTTACAAGTCATGAATATTCATTATAGCCGTGCTACATCACACCAAGAATTGCAGCAGATCCTGGAACTCCAATCAAGTAATTTAAGGTCTGCTATTAGCTCAAAGGAATCTCAAGAAGAGGGATTCGTTTCCGTTGTACATACACTTGATCTCTTAGAGCGAATGAATGCAATTGCCCCTCATATTGTGGCCAAGGATGGCGATAAAATTACCGGTTATGCCTTGTGCATGCATCCTGCATTTGCCGATGAAATACCCATGTTAAAACCTATGTTTAATAGGGTGTATAAACTATTAGGACCAGATTATAAATACATGATCATGGGTCAGATCTGTATAGCAAAACAATTTAGAGGAAAAGGTATATTCAGGGGGCTTTACAAAGCAATGGCAGAGGCCTTAATTCCGACTTATGATAGTATAATCACTGAAGTGGATGAAGATAACCAACGTTCATTGCAGGCTCATTACGCTATAGGATTTGAAGAAATGGAAGTGTACCGATCAGGGGGGCGTATCTGGCACTTGATCCAGTTAAAAGACAAGTGACCTAATCTGCCAGAACAATGATCTTGTTAGCATTCATCTCCACAGTACCACTCGATATGGCCAGCACGGTTTTACCGGCTGCATCTTTTGAAAACTTGGATTCGTACTCTTCTTCCAGTTGAATATTACCAGAAAATTTTACCTCTCCTTCCTGCAATAAAGAAACAATGGGTGCGTGATCAGTTAGCATCTGAAATTCCCCATTGATCCCCGGCACAGTTACAGAATCTACTTCTCCTGAGAATAAAGTGGCTTCGGGTGAGACGATTTCTAAGAACATAGTTTCCTATTTACCAGTTTGTAGTGATTAGACCTCGGCTAGCATTTTCTCTCCGGCTTCAATAGCCTCTTCGATAGTTCCCTTAAGGTTAAAGGCCGATTCTGGCAGGTGATCTAATTCTCCATCCATGATCATATTAAAGCCTTTAATAGTCTCTTTAATGTCAACCAATACTCCGGGGATGCCGGTAAATTGCTCGGCTACGTGGAAAGGTTGTGACAAGAAACGCTGGACACGTCTTGCTCTACCTACAGCAAGTTTATCTTCTTCCGATAATTCTTCCATACCGAGAATTGCAATAATGTCCTGTAGTTCTTTATATCGCTGTAATAGCTCTTTTACACGTTGGGCGCAGTCATAATGCTCATCGCCTAATACTTCAGCTGTTAAGATCCTTGAAGTAGAATCTAATGGATCCACTGCCGGATAGATTCCCAACTCTGCAATTTTTCTGGATAATACAGTTGTGGCATCCAGGTGAGCAAAAGTCGTCGCTGGTGCCGGGTCTGTCAAGTCATCTGCAGGTACATATACCGCCTGTACAGAAGTAATAGATCCTCGTTTGGTAGAGGTGATCCGTTCCTGCATCGTTCCCATTTCGGTTGCCAGGGTAGGTTGATATCCTACCGCAGATGGCATACGTCCTAAAAGGGCCGATACTTCAGATCCTGCCTGGGTAAAACGGAAGATATTGTCTATAAAAAATAATACATCTTTCCCCTGGCCATCACCAGCACCATCACGGAAATACTCTGCTATGGTTAATCCGGATAGCGCTACACGGGCACGTGCTCCTGGGGGTTCGTTCATCTGTCCAAAAACGAAGGTAGCCTTCGACTGCTTCATAGACTTCTTGTCAACCTTACTAAGGTCCCATCCTCCGGCTTCCATGGAGTGAAGGAAATCATCTCCATATTTGATAATACCGGATTCCAGCATTTCCCGTAATAGGTCATTCCCTTCACGTGTACGTTCTCCTACACCGGCAAATACTGATAATCCACCGTGTCCTTTAGCAATATTGTTAATGAGTTCCTGGATCAATACCGTTTTTCCTACGCCTGCACCTCCGAACAATCCAATCTTACCCCCTTTAGCATAGGGCTCGATCAAATCGATCACTTTTATCCCCGTAAACAAGACCTCTGCAGAAGTAGAGAGCTCTTCAAACTTCGGAGCCTCGCGGTGAATAGGTAAGCCATCCTTGCCTTCTTTCGGAAGGTTTTCCATCCCATCAATAGCATCTCCAACCACATTAAAGAGTCGGCCATAAATATCACTACCAACCGGCATTTGAATGGCATTCCCTGTAGCCCTTACCTCAACGCCGCGGCTTAAACCGTCTGTTGAATCCATCGCTATCGCTCGAACCGTATTTTCACCAATATGTGATTGAACTTCGAGAATCAAGATATTTCCTGCTTCCATTGTAATTTCCAATGAGTCGTAGATCTTTGGAAGAGATTCTACAGAATCAAATTCAACGTCAATTACAGGTCCGATGATTTGTGCTACTTTACCAGTATGTTGAGCCATTAGATAGGAATTTATTGAGTCTGATATTTTCGAGGCACCAATTTGTAAGAAACGCCTGTTTTTTCAGGCTGCAAAGATAGGGTATTCCTTCGTAAAATAGAATGCTATACCTCTTTTTTTAGCCAAGAAAAAGCCCCGGATATCCAGGGCCATATATTTTCAAAATGATATTTATTTTATGGATTGATTGTCCAGGAAATGTAGTAGATAGACCCTACTGCTCCGGTACCAATTGCGGAGATATATTCTTCTCCTAAAATATTACTTCCGCCTATTTTAAATGACGAATTAAATGAAGGCACGTTGTATGTAAACTGTGCATCCAGAATACTATAGGAAGGTACGGTGCCATCAGCGAAAGACGCTTGCCATAAATATTCATCACTCCATCTGTAATCTACGCGGAAGCCAAAATTCTCAAACAAATCCGTATTTCCGAAGAACGCCTTGAACTTGTGTTCCGGTGTATTAAAGTTTGTCCGGAAATCAGGATAGGTTGCCTGGTCAAAATCCAGGTCAGCATAGGTATAATTCGCTCCGATATCGAAATCTCCAAACACTTTGGCCTCAATACCAACGGTTGCACCGATAGACTTTACTTGAGCAGGTGAATTGGTATAAGCCAAATAAGGTTTGCGATCTCCATTTTGAAGTGCTAATAAGGATAAGCCCCCATCTCCTGCCTGACCATAAAAAGGTACAAGCACACTTGTTTGCGAAAGGAAATCGGTATACTCATTATAATAAACACTAAGGTCTATGGCAATTTGGCCAAACTGAGCACGATAACCAACCTCGTAAGCTGAGATCTCTTCAGGTTTAATGATCGGTGTATTAACCGCCATTGGGGCGCCGGCCAGAACGGATGAGACTGAATACGCATTTTCATAAGCCGCTCTACCTACGACCTGGGCTGTTGGCATGCCTGTTAAGGCTTGTCCGCTTGTACTAAGATCATAGGTCCTGATATCCCTGTCGAGGTTATCAGGTGCCGACCCAACAAGAACTGCTGCCCCGGCATCTAATCCTATAAAGAGATCTTGTGTGGTTGGATTCCTGAATCCTTTTTGGTATGAAACACGGATGTTTTGATTCTTTAATTCTCCGAAGTTATAGAGCAATGAAATTCTTGGAGAAAAGAAGCCGTCAAAGAATTCATTTTTGTCGTAACGAACAGAACCGGTAATTTTCAATCGCTCGTCCATTAGCTTTTTCTGTAACTGCATATAGGCTCCATATTCATTATAGGAAATAGGCCCATCGATATCTGTAAAAATCGTCCCTTGCGAATTCAACTCATATTCCCTGTACGACCCTCCAACCTGAATATCTGCAAAGTCGCTTGTAATGTGACTAAAATTATAATTGGCATCTACATGTCTTACCTTGGTATTATCGATGAATTTAGACCCTGTTGTAAGATCACCATCAGATGTTACCTTATTAAATGCTCTTTGAAACTGTGGCGTCCCCGGTATTAACCTTCCTTGATCGGCGAATGCCCGAGCGGCCGCATGAGAAGTAGCCTCATCCAGCATTACACCGGTTCCGATTCCCAGACGCGCGGCTGCAAAACCACTAATATAATCTGTGAACCATTCGATATCACCTTTCCAACTCCGGTTGATATTGATGGCGGTAAAACGGGTATCATACGAATCTCCAGCATTTTCTGAAGTAAGGTATCCGCGCACAAAGAAATTGTTGTTACGCACTTCAAATTTGTGTTGTTGCATGATAAAGCTCGCAACTGAATACCTGTTTGTACCTTGATAAATTGTATTTCCACGGCCTACTCTTCCGTTGTAAAGAATTTCAAAATCATTTGCCCAGGGTTTGTAGTGAACGGAAAAATCAGTTTTTACACTTTCGGCGTTATAATTTGCCAGATCCCGTTCATCATATCCTGTTCGTGAGACAAAGTGAGTCCCCAGGGTACCCGAAGGTAAACCGGCATCCACGTCAAAGTTTCTCAAGGCAGCCACCTCATCCCCGTACACATTCAAACCGTCATAGCCCGGATTGGATCGGTCTCGAGTTGGGTCATTTATATCTACAGTGCTATTGGCATGCCAATCTTCGCCTTTTAAGAAAGAGAAGTTGGCTTTGACGGCAAATTTATCGCTAAAAGCGTGTGAAGCTCGAATTCCAAAATCGTAGTAGTTGTTATCCCCTGCAGCTTCTTGTACTGTCAGACCTACTTTGCCATAAGCGCTTATGCCCTGATAATCGAAAGGGTTTTTACTGTTCATAAAGAGAATACCATTAAAGGCGCCTGCTCCATATAGTGCAGAAGATGCTCCGGGAAGGATCTCCACACTTTGCACTTCCAATTCCGACATACCTACCAGGTTTCCTAAAACAAAATTTAATCCGGGTGCCGAGTTATCCATCCCGTCAACCAATTGAAGAAAACGGGTGTTTGCAAAAGTGGCAAAACCCCTGGTATTGATAGATTGAAATGTTAAACTATTGGTATTAATATCGACACCTTTGAGATTTTGAAGTCCACTGTAAAAAGATTCTGCGGCCGTATTCTTGATCTGTTTGAGACCAAATCGTTCAACAGAAACAGGAGATTCAAAAATTCTTTCCGGTGTTCGCGAAGCTGAAACAACTATTTCATCCAGGATCGTTTGTGATTCTGTCATTGAAACCGCAACCGTTTGATTGGCGGTAGTAATATCAACTACAACATCCCCGAAACCCAAATTTGTAACACGTATTTGAAAAGGCGGAGTTTCTGAAGTTTCTAAGACAAAAGTTCCGTTAAAATCAGCTACCGCACCATCGGTAGTTCCAATCACAATAATATTAACTCCGGGAATAGGCTCCCCATTGTCATCGGTTACTGTACCGTTAATTACAGTCTGAGCGAAGCTGCTTAGGCCAATAAATAAAGCGGCTACAAAGAATATTGCTCTCATAGTATTGAGTTAAGTTAGTATGGTGCCAAGATACTGAAATTTTTGACGTTTTTGGAAAAAGCATACAAAATATGCATGCAAAGCTATTATGGGGAAAATAGCCATTAAGGACGGAAAACAGGACGCCTCGAGGGCGTCGTGAGATTAAACTTTCTTGGAAATAGGTGCTTATTCTACGGTCACGGATTTAGCCAGGTTCCGCGGTTGATCTACATCACATCCGCGCATAACAGCTATATGATAAGAAAGTAATTGTAGCGGGATTGTAGTCAGCAAAGGGGTCAGGCTCTCGAAAGTTTCGGGAACTTCAATGACATGATCGGCAAGTTCTCTTACCTGGAGATCTCCTTCTGTAACAATAGCAATGATCTTCCCATGTCTTGACTTAATTTCCTGAATATTGCTAACCACTTTTTCATAATGCCCCTTCTTGGTAGCGATCACTACAACTGGCATTTGGTCATCGATCAGGGCAATAGGTCCGTGTTTCATTTCAGCGGCCGGATACCCTTCTGCATGGATATAGCTTATCTCTTTTAATTTCAAAGCCCCTTCCAACGCCACCGGAAAGTTATACCCCCGCCCAAGATACAGGCAATTGGGTGAGTCTTTATAAGCCTCTGCAATGATCTCGACCATCGGGTTTGACTCAAGTGCTTTTTCAACTTTAGATGGGATCTCCTCTAACTCCATCAAGTAGGAGGTAAATAGATCTTCAGAAATGGCTTTTCTTTCCTTGGCCAGCTTTAAAGCCAATAGGGTTAATACAGTTATCTGTGTTGTAAAAGCTTTGGTAGAAGCCACCCCAATTTCGGGTCCTGCGTGTGTATAAGCTCCGGCGTGAGTTTCTCTTGCAATGGTAGATCCCACTACATTACAAACTCCAAAAACCAAAGCCCCATGCTCCTTAGCTAGCTTTATGGCAGCTAATGTATCAGCTGTTTCACCAGATTGTGAAATGGCAATGACCACATCCCGATCCGTTATTACGGGATTGCGATATCTAAACTCAGAGGCATATTCCACTTCTACAGGAATCCTGGCCAGATCCTCAAATATATATTCAGCAACTAAGCCAGCGTGCCAAGAGGTTCCACATGCAACAATGATGATTCGTTCTGCATCCAAGAATTCCTGGAGGTGATCATCTACTCCAGCCATTTTGATTATTCCTTGAGAAGACCTGAGCCTTCCTCTATAAGTATCTTTGATAGCTCTTGGTTGCTCATAGATCTCTTTTAACATAAAATGATCATAACCCCCTTTTTCTATCTCTTCCAGATTCAATTGAAGTTCCTGTACCAGGGGATAGGCAATAGCATCATCTTTGATCTTCCGCAACTTGATCTCTTTACCTAATCTCACAACTGCCATTTCCTCATCTTCGAGGTAGATAGCATTGTTCGTAAATTCGATAAAAGGAGATGCATCAGATGCAATGAAAAACTCATTTTCGCCCACTCCGATTGCCAGAGGGCTACCGAGTTTGGCAACGACAATCTCATTTGGTTTTTCCTTATCAAAAACAGCGATAGCATAGGCGCCAACTACTTGGTTTAATGCAATTTGAACAGCTTTCCCAAGTCTTACCCCTTCCTTCTTCATGACCTCTTCAATAAGATTGATCAGTACTTCCGTATCCGTATCTGAAGAAAACGTATATCCCCTATTCATTAATTCTTCCTTAATAGCACCGTAATTTTCTATGATACCATTATGGATGATTACCAAATTTCCGGAATTGGAGTAATGGGGATGAGAATTTACATCATTTGGAACCCCGTGCGTAGCCCATCGCGTATGGCCTATTCCCAAACTTCCTTCTGTAGAAATGGTAGATTCTGCTTTGGCCTTAAGGTCTTCTACCTTTCCTTTTGTCTTGGAAAGGTTGATGCCTGAGCCATCGAAAAGTGCAATACCGGCGCTGTCATAGCCGCGGTATTCCAAGCGTTGTAATCCTTTAATAATGATAGGATAAGCCTCTCTGTATCCTATATATCCTACAATACCACACATATTGGGCCTTTATGTTAAGTTAAGTGGTTACAAATTTACCAGAACAAACTGAATAGTTTCCTTTCAGCTAGATATATAACGAAAAAAGTCGGCAGGACGTATATTAAAAGGAGGTCAATTAGTTTCTGTATATGAAATTTCAAGTTGAAGTTTCATCGGTTCATCCCCGCCACTCACATTACTAGAATTGAATTTACAGAATCCCGGACAACAAGGTTATTAACATGCTCTGTTAGGCGGATGGTATATTTAACGCCCTGATCGCTGTCTGTTTCAAGGAAACCGTCATAATCCAGAAAAATACCAAATGGAGTATCCGCGACGGATTGCTCATTGACAGGATTGTAAATGGGTAATACATTCTCCGAATTATAGAGGTAAAGTCTCTGAGGCTCTTCTTCCAGGGCAACACCTTGCATGGTTGTGCGATCTATATGAAATATTAGATTGGCTTCATTAATGATCCAATTATTTGCCTTTATTTCTTCTATGATCGTGCGCCCGCTGTTTTCCTCAAATAAATGTACTTCGGCAAAAGAGCCGGCTCCCCCTTTTAAATAAATTCGTGAAGCGTTAGCACCGGAATCCATTTCCCCTTCTATGCCAGCCGGATAGGCATCATTTATTAAGGTGTTTACTGCATTGCTGTTGACAGGGAGTTGACCCCCACCGGTGATAAGGCTCAAAGTGTAAACCTGTTCTACTACAGTAGGATTACCTTCTTCTATTCTATCATATTCATATGTGATGGTGATATTTGCCCTGGTAAGATCAAATAGGATCAATAAGTCCTCGGCAGTAGGTGTTAGAGACATGTGTAAGCCTCGAATAAAATCTTCAAAATTGGCCTGACTCAGTAATTCCGTTTTTCCTTCCATATCAAGAAAATTTTCTTGAAAAAAAGTTTCATCAAGCGGTATTCTCAAGCCCGGCTGAAGTCGCTCCGGGACACCTTCACTCTCATCTTCATCTGGTGTATCCGGATCATCTTCCGGAAAAGTGAGGATCTCTTCATCGCTGATTGTCAGATCGCCATCAAATAAAATTTCTGACACAAAGCCGGGAGCGAATTGCTGGGTAGAATAATATTCCTGAGCTTGCTCAAAATTTGTATTGGGATCCTGATCGCGAAGGAAAAAAGTAGATCGTCCTATCTTCAGGTTGAACTGTTGTGTTCTATCTCCATAAATACTGTCCAGGTCTACACGGTTAGGAAATCTGGAAACCGCCGTATCTTCATCTTCATCATCTGTAATTCCATCTCCGTCCGTGTCTGAATCAAGTGGATTCGTCATATTCAACCGCTCTTGGGCATCACTTACAGAATCTCCATCTGTATCACTATTCGGATCTTCAGGATCTGCATCCAGCACGTCGGCTACCCCATCGCCATCTCTATCACCACTTGGATTCTGGAAAAAGGGAAGGTATAGATGGGCAGATATGATCCGTTCATTTTCATCTATAGTAGATGCGTTCTCATCAGTATCGGCGTCATCCTCAACAGCCTGTGAATAGACGCCAAAAATTGGACTTCCTTGACTATTCTGAAGGGTCAGTTGGGAAGTAATTTGGGCTTCTGTTCTTCCATAGACCGCATCTTGATATACACCAAGCTGGTAAATGGGCAATTTATTAGTCTGTACAGCCTCTATTTTCCTGTTAAAAACGAATACATCAAAATATGCCTTGTCAGTGACAAAGGGTTCCCCGCCGATCACTTCGGCTCCAATTGTGGTCAATTCTTCTTCACAAGAAGATAAATAAAAGGTGAAAACTAAACCAAGTAGGAGTAGCACAAGTGTTCTCTTCACGCGATGCATGGGGCTTAATTTAATACTTCGGAAGTATAAAAGTTAGAATAAGCGTCCTCAAATTCCTGGATTGTGACATAGGGTAACAAAGGTTTTTTAATATTCTCCGCATATGTTTTCACATCTTTGGGGACATCATCGGTGGCTAAAATAATCGCATCTGAATAATCAATGGCAACCTTTAACAAATTATTAAATGTAGGGTCGGATAAAGGTTTTACCATTTCTTTATCAATGCCATCAAATGCAACTTTATCGATCATGGCACCGTCCAGTGTTCCTTCGAAACCATTTCCATAAAGGGAAGTCACAATTTTACTATCCGCAAATAAAGGCTCATCCGCGTAGTACTGTCTTAAGTATAAAGGGAGTAAGGAGGCCATCCATCCATGCACATGGACGATATCCGGCGACCAGTTTAGTTTCTTGACTGTTTCCACCACGCCTTTCGCAAAGAAAATTGCGCGTTCATCATTATCCGGAAATAAGTTTCCGTTCTCATCTGCAAAAGTGGCCTTGCGCTTAAAATACTCCTCATTATCAATAAAGTATACCTGGATTCTCTCCTTAGGTATGGATGCTACTTTGATGATCAAAGGCATATCCATATCGTTGATCACGAGATTCATTCCTGACAATCGGATCACTTCATGGAGCTGGTGGCGTCTTTCGTTGATATTACCGTAGCGCGGCATAAATATCCTGATCTGGCCTCCATTGCTGTTGACCATCCGAGGCGTTTCGTAAGACATTAAGGAAACTTCGTTCTCTGGTAAATAGGGCACTAATTCAGAAGATACAAACAATATCTTTTTACCTGTCATATAAGTCACGTTTGGTTTATCCAAATAAACGTAGCTGCAAAAGTACGAAATTTATGCAGAATTGCCGTAATTATAGTAAGTTTGCACGCTTTATTTTTCAGCCGATGAAGCCCATTCATGACCTTGAGGAACTCAGGGAAAAAATAAACCGAAGCACATCTCAAAAGAGCAATTTAGCTCTGGTGCCAACTATGGGTGCTTTACACGAAGGACACCTTAGCCTTATCCGTAAAGCGGTAGAGGAAAATGAGCTGGTAGTAA
>CAMYJF010000022.1 GCA_947258555.1 uncultured Eudoraea sp.
GTTAATCCTGTCAGGTCAATAATACCATTACTTTCTCCGGTGATTACCGGATTTGCATCGATCTGGTAACTATAGGTCGTAGCAAAACCGTCTACCAGGAATCTTCCGGCCCCATCGGCATCACCTACACAAGTCACCACATCAACAGTTTGAGCCTGTACATTAATAGAGCTGATATCGGTAATAGCAAAAGCCTCGTCGTAACTACAGCCTTCATTATCTGTTACGCGGAAGGTATACGTACCCAGGCCTAATCCCGTGAATACCGGGTTATTACCATTATTCACTGCGCTTGCTGCAGGAGCGATGATCTCATAGGTATATGGAGCTGTCCCGCCAGTCGCTGTTACGGTTACACTGGCAGTAGCCGTCAGACAATCCAGGCTGGAGATCACAAAATCCATATCCGTCGGCTTATCCAACGTATTAAACGTGATCGGAGCTAAACTCTCCACACAGCCATTGGCATCCCGGATCTGTGGGGTATAGGTTCCTACTCCAAGGCTGGCAAAAACATTGGCAGGGCTAAAACCAGCGCCCACACTGTAATCATAAGGAGGCACCCCTCCGGATACACCGGATATGGTGATCTGTCCGCCATTCTCATTTAAACAAGTAGGCACGCTATCTGGTGTTGCCGTACCGCTGATCGAAGAAGGCGTACTAACTGTTTCATTTGATGCGGGAGTCGTACAGCTAAAACTTCCTTGCTGGTAGCGTACCATTACGTCGTAGCTGCCCGGCGCCAGGTTGTTAAAGACATTACTCAGCTGGTAATTGATCCCATTGTCTATGCTGAATTCCAGGGTATACCCAAAACCGTTGGTCACATTTACAGTAATACTACCGTTATTGGCACCTCCGCAATTGGCATCAATTGTCGTGATGGTGAAGACAGGTGGTGGCAAGTCTTGCACATCCACACTGGCCGTTTTCTGGCAGCCATTGGCATCTTCCACTAAAATATTATACGTGCCTGCAGTAGTCACGGTAAAAGTAGCTGTACCGGTATACGTACCACTCCAGGTCGTTCCACCATTGAGACTATATCGGTAAGGAGCTGTACCTCCAGAAGTATCGATATCTACATCTACAGAAGCAGCCCCGCAACCAAAACTGTCATTGGCTGTTGCATCTACTGCGAGCGGACTTATCCCACTTCCGATCTCGATCGGATCGCTATTGATATCCAGCGTTATAAGCTGATTACAATCATTTGTTTGTACCCGAACTTCATAGATCCCGGAACTTACATTTGCAAAAGTGTAATTACTGGCGGCATCCGGTCCGAATGTATCTACCGTAACACCGCCTTTGATAAGTCGGTATGTATAGAAGCCGGGAACACCGCTAACGCTTACATCAATACTTCCCAGTTCCCCACTACATAAAATATCGTTGGCCACAACAGTGGCAGTCATATCAAGTGAATTCACCGTCAACTGATTAGACGGGAATAGACATGTACTTCCGGGAACACCGGCAAGTCGTACCCAAACGGTGTAATCGCCGGCAGTCGCGATATCGAAATATGGATCGTTCTGATACGGCCCTGCAGAGCTGTTCAAGCTATACTCATAACCGGCAGGTACATTGGTTACCTCCACCCTGCCCGGTACGCCACAAATAATATCTTCTTTGATCAACTGGGGATCCAGCGGATTCAATGTTGCTTTAAAATAGTAATAGGGTCCGGAATCTACGCGTACACGAAATTCTCCATCGGAATCCAGGTCGTAGGTGGCGCCTGTGCCAACTGTATTCCAACCACAATCCGGATCGGAAGTCGGACAATCATCAATCACGGTGGGCACACAGCCCGGGGCGGTCGGATCCATCTTTTGCCACTGATAAGAGCTTCCACTCTGACTCAGGGTTAGGGTCCGGACATCACTCGTCCCGCATAAAAAGAATTTGGCTAAAGTGCTCCCATCGTTCGGACAGGTCACCTCTTCGTTTGCACCGTTGATGATCGTCACGAACATCGGGGCTTCGAATGAAGTTATATTCAGCGTGGAGGTAGATCTCCCCTGAATGGAATTAGTATTTAGTTCTGGCACTGAGGTTTCAGCTTTTTCCTCCTGGACCGAAAACAATCCGCTCAGGAACTGAGTAAAAGCTACTTTATAAACCTCGGGATTCGCGCTGGCTGATGAGCCTACTACAAAAAATGCCAAACATAACGCAGCATAGAGTATATGCCTTGGTGTCTTTGATCGCATATGCAATGAGTAAGCGAAAGAATATGAGATTCGGGGTCAAAATATTCTGAACGTATTAGTCTAAACTTATAATTTGATTTACTTTTAGGTATTCTTTACCTTAATCTATATCTTATCAAACGCTCATTCATGACAAATCGTATGGTTTTTTCGATGTATTGCACACTTTTGGCGCTATTTTTCGCAGCCTGTGCAGATAAAACAGATAATTCAATAGAAACGCCCCAAGAGACGGACTTTACGGCAACATTGGTCGTAGATGATTTATCTATTCCATGGGGGATGACCTGGCTTCCAGATGGCAGTATGCTGATCGCTGAAAAATCCGGTACACTCCTAAAAGTGACAGACGGAGAACGAGCTGAAATCCAGAACGTTCCAGCTGTCTATGTACGCGGCCAAGGCGGCCTAATGGATATTGAACTTCATCCCGATTATGCCAATAACGACTGGATCTATATTTCCTATTCTTCGGAAGATGGGGAAGGTCCTGGCGGAAACACTAAAATAATACGCGCCAAACTCGAAGGAAATGCGCTGACAAGTATTGAAACTTTGTATAAGGGTGCACCCAATACTACCCGGGGACAGCACTGGGGTAGCCGACTCGAATTTGACCGGGATGGATATTTGTATTTCACTATTGGCGATCGCGGCGACCGAGATGTTAATCCACAGGATATGACCCGGGATAATGGGAAAGTGTATCGCATTCACGACGATGGCAGAATTCCTGCTGATAATCCTTTTGTAGGCCAGGCAAATGCCAAGGAGGCCATATTTACCTATGGGAATCGGAATCCTCAAGGCATGGCCATGCATCCTGGAACAGGAAAGATCTGGATCCACGAACACGGTCCACGTGGCGGGGATGAGATCAATGTAGTAGCCAAAGGCGTCAATTACGGTTGGCCTGTAATCACTTATGGGATCAATTATTCCGGAACCCCTATCACGGATCAGACGCAGATGGAAGGCATGGAACAGCCCATTCACTATTGGGATCCATCGATCGCACCGAGTGGAATGGCCTTTGTAAATTCAGATAAGTACCCGGGGTGGGAAGGCGACCTGCTTGTAGGTTCTTTAGCCTTTCAGTACCTGGAGAAATTAGACCTGAATGGGGAAAGCGTTACCAAACGGGAAAAACTGGTGGAGAATATCGGACGGGTGCGCAATGTGCGTCAGGGTCCTGACGGTTATATCTATGTAGCTGTAGAGGGTAAAGGGATATACCGACTAGATCCGCAATAGTTATTTTCTGAAGGTTTCAATTGCTTCTTTGACAGAGCCGTGCTTTTTCAGGAGGGAATTGGCTTCTTCGTAAGACAGGCCTAAACTATCCATCACATAGCGGGTACCGCGGTCTACTAATTTATTATTGCTGAGCTGCATGTTTTCCATGCGATTGCCTTTTACCCTGCCGATGCGGATCATCAGGGCCGTCGTGATCATATTCAGCACTAATTTTTGGGATGTGCCGCTTTTCATTCGCGTACTCCCTGTGACGAATTCCGGACCTACTACGACTTCGATCGGGATTTCTGCGGCTACAGCCAAAGGAGAACCCGGGTTGTTCGTAATTCCGGCTGTAAGTATACCATTTTCCCGTGCTGCTTTTATCCCCCCTAGTACATAAGGCGTTGTTCCCGAGGCCGCAATGCCTACTACAGTGTCCAGGTCGGTTATATCATGCGCTTGCAGATCCTTCCAGGCTTGTTCTGTGTCATCTTCGGCAAATTCTACGGCTTTACGGATGGCTCCATCACCTCCGGCGATGAGTCCGATCACCCTCTCATGTGGCATCCCAAATGTTGGTGGAATTTCAGAGGCATCTACAACCCCTAGTCTTCCGCTGGTTCCCGCACCGATGTAGAAAAGTCGACCTCCGTCATAAAAGCGATGCTCTAAACCTTCAACAAGGGAACCTACCTGAGTTAGGACATTTTTTACCGCCGCTGCAATTTTCTGATCTTCCTTGTTAATGTTGTAGAGTATCTCACTGATCTCCATCTTTTCCAGATTGTCATAAAGGGAAGAAGCTTCGGTGATCTTGATGTATTCAGACATAGATCTAAAGAATTTTAAGTTCCGGGTCCCGAAAAAGATTGAGTCGGTTATGCGAAGGATCAAGCTCTGTGATCATGGTATGGATCGCACTCAGGTCACAGGTTTTATAGCGATGATGTGAATTCAATTTTTGCGAGATACACAAAAGTACCGATTTTTTGGAGGCGTTGATGACTGCCTTTTTGATCTGCACTACATCCCAACTTAGATCCGTTAGCCCGTGAACCGGGTCTACATAACCGGTCCCAATAAAACTAAAATCGACTTGAATTTCCGAGAACTGACGTGCGGTTTCGAGTCCGATCGTGATCTGAGCCTCCGGGTCTATTTTTCCGCCGATAAAAATAGTTTCAATATTGGGTTTAGTCATTAGGATGTGGGCAACCGGGATGCTGAAAGTAAAGCATGTCAGGGAGACATCAAGCGGGAGCATGCGCGTGAATTCCATGCAGGTCGTTCCCCCGTCAATAAATATAACACTCCCCTCCCGGACAAGTTCTAAAGCCTTTTGGGCGATGACCATTTTCTCTTCCAACGCAAAGACATTAACATTGCGGGCCACCAGGCTGTTAAAACCCAAGGAAACAGCACCACCGTGTACTTTCCGCAACTTGCCATCCATATCTAATTCTTTAACATCCCGACGGGCCGTATCGATAGACACATCCAGCGTCTCCGCCAGATCTGCCAATAAGACTCGGTTGTGCAATTCCACCTGCTTTAAAATAGCCTCTTTTCGTTCTGCTTTCAGCATTGATCCAATTTGAAGTCAAAGATACAGAAGTATTTTTTAATTGCCGTTTTTTGACGTTTTTACTTTATAAAATGTTAAATATTGCAATTTATTGCATATTAGATATTGATAATTGCTGTTTTTTGCTACCTTTGTCATTCGCTTTAATTTAATATTGTATGTCAACAATGCTGAAATCACCTGAAATCACACGGATACCCAAGGATGAGGAATCCCGCAAATTTGAAAAGATCAACACTGCAATCTATGGAAGCTCTGACCAGGCTTCTTTTTTTGTGGCCAATGAGATCGCAGACCTCATAAGAGAACGACAGAAAAAAGGTAAGAATGTAGTCCTCGGACTCGCCACAGGCTCCACCCCTACCAAGGTTTATGATTTCCTGGTAAAATTCCACGAGGAAGAAGGTCTTTCCTTTAAAAATGTGATCACCTTTAACCTTGATGAATACTATCGAATGGAACCGGATTCCATCCATAGTTATGTGCGTTTTATGAACGAACACCTTTTTGATCACATCGATATCCCTGAGGAAAATGTCCATATCCCTGATGGGACTCTTGAAAAAGACGAGCTGAAAGCCTATTTCGAGGACTATGAAAATAAGATCACTGAAGCAGGTGGCATCGATATCCAGGTCCTGGGGATCGGCCGTACCGGACATATTGGGTTTAACGAACCGGGCTCAAGCCTGCGTTCCAAGACTCGGATGGTAAGGCTCGATCAGGTAACCCGACTCGATGCAGCTTCTGATTTCTTCGGCATAGACAATGTACCTGTTAAGGCGATCACCATGGGTGTAGGCACTATCATGGCCTCTAAACGGATCATCCTGATGGCTTGGGGAGAAGGGAAAATGGAGGTGATTCGGGAAGCTGCGGAAGGCACAATTCGTGAATCTATTCCGGCTACCTTCCTTCAACAGCACCCGAAATGTGATTTTATCCTTGACGAAGCAGCGGCATCCGGACTCACCCGGGTAAGTACACCCTGGTTAGTGAGCGAATGCGAATGGGATGAGGCCCTGATCAAACGGGCAACGCTATGGCTATCTCAAAAAGTGAATAAGGCCATCCTCAAGCTTACCAATGAAGATTATAACGAACACGGTATGGGGAATCTCATTGCCGAAGTAGGCGCTGCTGAGATCATCAACCTCAGCGTCTTTAACCAACTACAGCGCACCATCACAGGATGGCCAGGTGGAAAACCCAACGCAGATGATAGTCAGCGTCCGGAACGGGCAGAACCTTATCCAAAGCGTTCCCTGATCTTTAGTCCGCACCCTGATGACGATGTGATCTCTATGGGCGGCACCTTACTCCGACTCGTAGACCAGGGGCATGAAGTACATGTCGCCTACCAAACCTCGGGTAATATTGCTGTCTTTGATGACGAAGTGATCCGCTTTCTGGACTTCGCCACGGACACCATGCAGGGGAATAAAGAACTGATCGCCCAGCGACAACGCGTGCGTACTTTTTTAACGAATAAAAAACCCGGACAGGTAGATTCACCTGAGATCCAGGAGTTTAAAGGCTTGATCCGTAAAGGCGAAGCCCTGGCGGCTTGTCGCTATTGTGGAGTGAATGAAGACAATGCGCATTTCATGAACCTGCCCTTCTATGAAACCGGGAAGGTGAAAAAGAACCCACCTACCCAGGCCGATGTGCAGATCGTTTATGATCTCCTTCAAAAAGTAAAACCACACCAAATATATGCTGCAGGCGACTTGTCCGATCCACACGGCACACACAGGGTCTGCCTCCAGGTGATCTACCACGCACTAGACCAATTGGTACGGGAAAAAGCAGAATGGCTGGATGATTGTTGGGTATGGCTCTACAGAGGTGCCTGGCAGGAATGGGAGGTTTCCGATATGGATATGGCCGTAGTTATCGGGCCAAAAGATCTGGACCGGAAAAAGAATGCAATTTTCAAACACCAGAGTCAGAAAGACAGCGCTATGTTCCCCGGTCATGATGACCGTGAGTTCTGGCAGCGGGCAGAACAGCGGAACATGCATACGGCAGAAAAGATGAACCAGTTAGGACTGGCAGAATACGAAGCGGTGGAAGGATTTGTGCGCTATCATTATAAAAACGAGTCGCGCTAAACACATAAAACCCTATTTTCGTATCCAAGCCAGCCAATGACCAAATGGTAGAAAAGAACAAACGGGCCTGGGCCTGGATCCCACTCCTTTACTTTACACAAGGATTCCCTTTTGTCATGGTGGTGGTTGTATCCGTCATCATGTACAAAAAACTCGGGATCTCCAATGCCGATATCGGACTGTATACGAGCTGGCTCTATCTCCCATGGGTAATCAAGCCACTATGGAGTCCGTATGTAGACCTGATCTCCACTAAGCGAAATTGGTTTCTGTGGATGCAGCTGATGGTTTCTGTTGCCTTCCTGGCCATTGGATTTTTCCTGCCGACTAACCTCTTTTTTGTAACGACACTCGCCTGTTTCTGGATGGCGGCCTTTGCTTCAGCGACGAATGATGTGGCCTCAGATGGCTACTATATGATCGGGCTTACCCAGGACAAGCAAAGCTTTTTTGTAGGGATCAGAAGTACCTTCTATAAACTGGCCAATGTTACAGGACAGGGCCTGTTAGTCATCCTGGCCGGCTTTTTGGAAAACGAGTTTGGCGACAATGCCAAAGCCTGGTCCTATACCATGATCGTTACCGGTATACTAATGTTGGCCTTGACAATAGGTAATTTCTTTGTAACACCTAAATACGAATCTTCCGAAGCCATAACCCTGGAGAAGCCGAAAGGATTTCTTGAAGTTTTCAGGACATTCTTTAACAAGAAAGGTATGGGCATTGCCCTGGCTTTTGTGCTCTTTTTCCGCCTGGGGGAATCGCAATTGGTCAAGATGGCTGCGCCCTTTTTTCTGGACCCTGTCGAGAAAGGGGGACTTGGGTATACGACAGCTGAAGTAGGAACGATCTATGGGACTATCGGGGTCATCTTTTTGACGATCGGTGGTATATTAGGCGGAATCCTGATCTCGCGTGACGGTCTCAAAAAATGGCTGTTCCCTATGGTGCTTTCGCTCAATATTCCAAATGCATTTTATGCCTTCCTGGCGATTACAAATACCACCCATATTGTACCCGTAGTTACAACCGTTATCCTGGAGCAATTTGGCTATGGTTTCGGCATCGCCGGCTTTATGGTCTATTTGATCTATATAGCTGAAGGGGCATCCAAAACCTCCCACTACGCCCTGGCGACTGGCTTTATGGCCTTGGGAATGATGCTCCCCGGATTGATCAGCGGCTTTATGCAGGAATGGCTTGGCTATGACGGATTCTTTATCTGGGTGGTCATCGGAGCGCTTCCCGCTTTGTTTATTTTGAAGTATCTTGACTATCCGCCAGAATACGGAAAAAAAGGCGCCGGCAATGATACCTGAGTGGACAGTAGTTAACGAAGCATACGATACCCTTTCACCCAAAGAACGGATCGGGCAATTCTTTATGCCCGCAGCCTTTATAAATGATACGGAAGAAGATGTGCAGGCCATGGAAGCTTTGATACGTGAACATGGCATTGGCGGCCTCTGTTTCTTTCACTCCAAAGCCTCTGCAGCTACAAATTATGAAGGTCCTAAAGAGGTCGTCTACAATGAAAAAAGCAGGCAACGCCTTCAGGAGCTTATTGAGCGTTACCAGGCCGCTTCAGAAATTCCTCTTTTGATCGCTATTGATGCCGAATGGGGTTTGGCGATGCGGGTAGAGGAAACAGATCAATTCCCATATGCCCTTACCCTTGGCGCGGCAAAAGACAAGCAATTGATCACCCAGGTAGGTCAGACTATTGCCCGTGACCTTCGGAAAACAGGCATCCATTGGAATTTTGCCCCTGTGGTAGATATGAATGTTCAGCCTGAAAATCCGGTGATTGGCTATCGCTCCTTTGGAGAAGATGCCCATGCGGTCACAGAGAATGCCCGTGCATTTATCAAAGGCATGAAAGCTGAAGGCGTCTTGCATGCCATTAAACATTTTCCGGGCCATGGTAATACCAAAGTAGACTCCCATCTTGGACTCCCGGTGTTAGAAGACAATAAAGAAACCTTGTTGCAAACAGACATTTTTCCTTTTGTAGAATTGATAAAAGAAGGGGTAGATGCCGTCATGGTAGGACACCTGGCCGTGCCTGCACTTACAGATGGAACCATAGAATCGGCTTCCCTCTCCCCTACTATCATCAAGGGTTTTCTGAGAGGAGAACTGGGCTTTGATGGTGTTGTGGTGACGGATGCCATGAACATGCATGCCATATCACAGGATTATGACAAACCAGGCGAGCTGGAGTTGGCTGCGTTTACGGCAGGAAATGATGTGCTTTGTTATTGCCCTAACCCAGTGGCCGGGATACAGGCTATTTTTGAAAATGCCTCAGCGGGGGATATTAAAACCGCTTTTTATCGCATCTGGGCCTTAAAACAAAAAGCGTTTCAGGAGCCAAAAAAATCCCCTCAGTATTTACCTGAGGCTGTGAATCTGAATAGCTGTCTGGCTAAATCTTGCATTACGCTCTACTGTGGCGAACCGGATGGCATAGCACATTTTGTGAAGCAAGGATTTGCGATCGTAGAATGCGGTTCCGGGGCTCAGGCCGATTCGGGAGTTGTCGTTGATAGTTCATCGTTGATAGTTCCTGGTCAAAGCTTTTCAGACCGGATCAAGGATCAGTTTGGTGTAACCGATTTTAAAACAGTCACCCAAACGACTGATGAAATTCGGGAAGGACTGGAAGAGCAGGAAAATATCCTATTAGTGCTGCGACCCCCGCAGGTGAAACCGCAGTATCAATTTGGCTTAAACCAGGAAGAGTTAAAGCTGATCCGGGAATTGTATGCGGAAAAACAATTGGTCATATATCATTTTGGGAACCCGTATATGATACGGGCTTTAGGCTTATTCAATACACTGGCAACCGTAATGTTGTACCAGGACTTCCCGGAATTCCATGAAGTAGCATTTCAGCATTTCATGGGCGAAGTAACGGCAAAGGGCAAATTACCCGTCTCACTGGCATGAAAAAAGAAGAATACAATGTATTAGGAATGATGTCCGGGACTTCTTTGGATGGCCTGGACATGGCTTATTGCAGATTCTGGCAGGAAGAGGGGCAATGGAAATATGAAATTAAAAAAGCCACGACCATCCCCTACTCAGATGAGCAAAAAAATAAGTTGACTACCGCCATTACCTTTGATCCGATGGATCTGTTTAAAATGCACCACCGTTATGGAGAATGGTTAGGTAAGACAGCAAAAGAATTCATGGATAAACACAAATTGAAGGTTGACTTTATCTCCTCGCACGGACATACCATTCATCACAGGCCTGAGGAAGGCTATACGTTCCAGGCGGGCGATGGGGCCGAGTTAGCCAAGCACAGCGGTCAGACCGTGATCTGTGATTATCGGACCGAGGATGTGAAGCATGGTGGACAAGGGGCACCACTCGTTCCCATAGGCGACAGACTTTTATTAAGCGAATATGATTACTGCCTGAACCTTGGTGGAATTTCTAATATTTCCTTTGAGAAAGACGGAAAACGGATCGCCTATGACATAGGGATCGCCAATATGTTATTAAACCCCCTGGCGCAAAAAGCAGGCCAGCACTATGACCACAATGGCGACCTCGCCCGGCAAGGAAGCCTCAATGAGGGCCTTTACGAAGCGCTGAACAATCTTGAATACTATAGTCTCCCCTGGCCGAAATCCACAGGCTATGAATGGTTTGCCAAGGAGATATGGCCCCTCGTTGAATCCTATGACGACAGCCCCGAAAACCTGCTCCGCACAGCCGTCCACCACATTGCCGAGCAGATCGCCAATGCAGTTCATAGCACCTTAGGAGGAATCCAAGAACTACGAACTAAGAACTACGAACTACTGTCCTCCGGCGGCGGGGCAAAAAACTCCTTCCTGATGGAAGTACTTCAAGAAAAGCTCGGGTCTGGAGTCCATGTACATATCCCGGATGGCAAGCTCATCGACTACAAAGAAGCTTTGGTCTTTGCCTTAATGGGAGTCTTAAAAATGGAGGGGGGAGTGAATGTGTTGAGTTCTGTGACAGGGGGAGTGAAAGACTTGTGTTCTGGTAAAGAATTTATCTAATTGAATTGCGATATGTTTTTGGTTTGCTGTGGCTTGTTGACAGTTGACGGTCAATTATTTCCAAATCCACTCCAACTCATCCTTCTTCAAAATAAAATAGGCATATACCCCTTCGGGGAAAATTCCAAATGACCAACCTGCCTGCCGGTAGGCAGGTTCCTAATTCCAACAAACCACCATGGATTTTGGTACTTGGCGCTTCATGCTGTTGGGCGATAATTTTAATGGAAATGGTTCATCCTTTTATTTTCCAAAATTCGTCCGCTTCCTTTTCCATTTTTTCGAGCCTTGTATAATAGTCAGGAAACTCTTTTAAGTGAGCCCACGCAATTTTTCCGGTAAGCTTCGGATCATTCTCGGTCACATTAGTTTCGGGGTATCTGCTACCGTGTTCTAACTCTACATCTAATCCGATTAAAAATTCATCTATACTTACTTCATCCCAATTTATACCGAGATAATCCCCAATTTCTTTTGCTGTTTTTAAATTAAAATTTTCCATGTTTATGATTTTTATGTTGACTAAATCGTAATAATTCAAAACAAAATACACAGTTATTTACTAGTTGTTAGTTCGTAGTTCTTAGTTCTTAGTATCCCTGCTATGAAACCATGAACCATGAACCATGAACTAGGAACCATGAACTAGGAACTCTTCATCCAAAGCCACTCCAACTTATCCTTCTTCAAAATAAAATATGCGGTAATGATCCCAATGATCGGAACCGGAAATCCTGCTCCAATTCCTAATGGGGTGATCCCCAGGAAAAATAGTATCGCCCCTATACAAGCCAGCTTTACCATCCATCCTTTTCCAAGAAAACCCAGGGCAATAAGGCCTTGACCTATGGCGATCACACTAACCATGGTGGCGATATTATCTTTAAACCAACCGCTGATAAAATCTTTATAAAAGCCGATAGGTGTTAGCTCTGCATAGCCCATATAATCCCCGGGGGAGATACTTGCCGTACGGAGATTGATCCAACAGGCCCAGGCGAAAAGGAGGAAAAAGGCCCAACGGGCCCAACGGGATCTTTTGATCGCAAGGATCAGTATTAGTAAGGCTATAGTGTTGGAGACGGTCCAGGGGATCCAGTATTCTTGAAGGTATTCGAACATGGCTCTGAATTTTTGGGAAAGGTCTTACTTCACAACTCCATTAACAATGATAATTGTCAGGAAGGGTTGACAGTTGTGTGCGATGCCCCTAGCTGTCAGGTCGAGCGGAGTCGAGACCTTGCCAAGGGGTTTAGTGTTGACGGACAATATTTCATCCAGATCGAATCGTTTGCTAATTTCATGATGTCATCAGGAATTTCGAATTAAATTGCAATGATGGTTACATTTACCCACTATGGCCCTGATTACTTTCTTATTGTTTACCGGATTTGTTGCCTTTTATGCGACATGGAAGCTGCGAAGGGATAAACTGAACACCCAAGATGGTTATTTCCTTGGGGGCAGGTCGCTTACCGGAATCGTTATTGCCGGATCCCTTTTGTTGAAGAAATGGGGCTATCATTATTGCCTGGGAAGTAACTTCGGCATTGGCGCTGGTGGTAGCAGCCTTGTATTTCGCACCGCGCTACCTAAAAATGGGACTCACAACTATACCTGAGTTTCTGGAAAAACGTTTTGACGGGCTAACCCGTACATTGGTGGCTTTTTTGCTGATTATTTCATTTGTTGCCACTTTACTGCCAATAGTTCTTTATACAGGTGCTCTTAATATAGAGGCTATTTTCAATATTTCGAGCGTCCTGAATGTTAGTCAGAAAGATGGGATTGGGATCACTATTCTTGTAGTGGGTGTCATTGGTGCTGTGTACGCCATTTTTGGAGGTTTGAAGATGGTGGCCTATACAGATACGATCAATGGTTTTGGCTTGCTGGTTGCCGGTCTGTTAGTGCCGATCCTGGCTTTACTGAGTATTGGTCAGGGTGATGTTTTGGATGGTTTGGGAAAAGTATTTGAGAATAGTCCTGAGAAGTTTAATATCATAAGCAGGGAATCTGGCATTGGTGCCGGTTCAAGGTCGGCCATTCTGCCCTTTGAAGTATTGTTTACCGGCTTGATGATCAATCAGATTTACTTTTGGGCCATGCACCAATCTATTATTCAACGAGTGCTGGGTGCAGTGAATCTGAAAGAAGCCCAAAAAGGCTTGCTGTATACCGGTTTGTTAAAGATATTGGTTCCTTTGATCATTGTTTTACCAGGGCTAATCGGCTTCTATTATTTTGGGGATAGCCTTTATGACAACCCGGACAATGTATATCCCCTTCTGGTAAAAAAAGTTCTTCCACTATGGCTTACTGGCTTTTTCGTGGCCGTCATGATGGGGGCTATCTTAAGCACTTTTAACAGCGCTTTGAACAGCGCTGCAACGGTTTTTAGTCTGGATATTTTTAAGCGATATATAAAAAGGAACACCAATGAAAAAAGCCTGGTTCTTATCGGCAAATTGACGTCCGCCATCCTTGCCATTTTTGCCATTAGTATTGCACCCTATGTGGCCAATGCCCCTGAAGGTCTTTACCAGCTTTTGCAGCAGTTGAATGGGATCTTTTTTGTGCCCATTGCGAGTGTCATTATTGCGGGCTTTCTATTCCCCAGAGTTTCTGCTGGAGGAGCTAAAATTGGCTTGCTCTTCGGATTGCTTTTCTATATCATTACGTATTATGTCTTAGCGTTAGAATTACACTTTGTCCATATATGGGGCATTGAATTTGTGCTCAACATTTTGGTAATGCATCTTGCTTCTGCCTTATTGCCAAAGGATAAACCATTTGTCATGAAAGATTCAGGCATTTTGGATCTTACGCCGTGGAAATTTGCAAAGGCTTTTAGTGCTTTTTTGGTGGCGTTTACCATTATTTTGTACCTTTTCTTAGGCAATGTGTAATTATGGAGAAGACTTTTAGAAACTACGACCCTTTGGATGTTACCTCGGCCGTTAGGGAACACTACCGTAAAATGCGGCAACATCAGACCCTGGATTATGTGCGCGGCATGCACAAAAAGTATTTGACCTTTGATAAACCTATGCCACTTTGGGAGGCTATGGAACATCTGAATAGCCTGATTGATGTGAGCGACCCTGATTTGGACCTTCCAAATGTTCAGCATCTTATCCAAAGTGCAGAGGCCATACGTGAGGATAACAGGCCGGATTGGATGCAGCTAACCGGGCTCATCCACGATTTGGGAAAGGTCATGTATTTATGGGGTAGTGATGAGGATGGTACGAGCCAGGCAGAACAATGGGGAATGGTTGGTGATGTATTTGTGGTAGGCTGTGCCCTCCCTGATACTTGTGTTTATCCGGAATTCAATACGCTGAACCCTGATATGAAGGATAAGCGCTACAATACGCCATCGGGCATTTATGAGGAAGGTTGTGGCCTGGATAAGTTGAACCTTGCGTGGGGACATGATGAATATTTATACCAAGTGCTGGAGAACCATAAGGAAAATAAGCTACCGGAAGAGGCCATGACCATGATACGATACCACTCCTTTTATCCATGGCATACCGGAGGAAGTTATACGGAATTGCTCAACGAAAAAGACCAGGACTATTTGGAAATCATACGCGACTTTAATCGGTATGATCTTTATACTAAGAGCAATACCATTTACGATCTGGAAGCTATCAAAGATTACTACCAACCTATTGCTGAGAAATACCTGGGCAATGGCCCGATATATTGGTAAATTGTTTCAAGCCAACCTGCCTGCCCCAATAGCATAGCGCTATCGGACACTCGGCAGACAAATGACATTTTACTGACAACGGTCAACAGTCAACACCCATTAGATTTCTCATGTTTGCCCTGCCTTCGTCGAGGCTTCGACAGACAGGTCGGTTTGCAATGACTTGAATTTTGGAATTTGGTGTTAGGTATTTAAACCAATTTTGGTTTCGTTTTTTAGGTGATCATGAAATCGATTTTCCCAGGCTTGGTGCTTTCTCATGGCGTCTGTCACATAAGATGATCTGCTAATCAACTTGACTATGAAATCGTTGATGGCAGAAAGGGGATATTTGAAAGGCCTTACCACATCCACCAGCAAGACTACTCTGGTTTTATCGGTGTTGTTCCATACCTCATGCTCATAAGTATCATCAAATACCACCACTTCTCCTTCGCGCCAATTCACTTTTTGGTCGGCAATATGCATTGTGCAATCTCCCACCTTACCTGGAACTATCAACCCTAAGTGGCTTCGAATCAGTCCTTTAAAAATACCTTTATGGGCGGGAATATGTTTTTTGGGAGACAGAATAGAAAAGAAGGCGGTTTTCATACCCGGTATTTGCTCCAATACCGAGGTGGTCACCGGGCAGGCTTTACAATTCAAGTTTGCTTTGATGCCAAAACCATACAGGAAAAACGTCTTCCATTGTTGGTCTTTATTTAACACCCATTGTTCCTGCTGGATTTCCTGGAGACTTGGAAGTGCTTGCCGGAGCGCAAGGATCCCTTCCAATTCTTTTCGGATAGCCCCTGAGTGTACTTCTAGCATTTCGGTCCATTGAAATTGCTGATTACTAAAGATCGGGATATCACCTACCCGCGAATACCTGCCTATGACATTACCAATTCCTAATAGAACAGGCCTGACAAAATTAAACTTGACCCACTCTCTGATCGTATAGCATATTTTTTTCATTTTATGGAGTATTAACGGAAGGTCTTATATGACTGCACCAATTGCAATGATAAATGTCAGGAAGGGTTGATAGTTGAGTGGTGACTGTTGCTTGAATATTACAATGCATCCTGATAAATATCATAGTACCTAAGACGTATAAAAGCGAACTTTGATCTTTTGACCTCGCTGACGTGTGTCCTGTCCTAAACTGTCAACACACAACAGTCAACAGTCAACAAAAACACAAGACTATGAACGACATGCGATTACGACCAAAAAGTGATTATTTAAAAACCGCCAATTGGGAACAACTGTATGTGCTCAGTGAGCATTGGCGTACTGATATGGGATTTTATCTGGATGAACTGAAATTTTTCCAAAATCTCATCAATAAATATTTTCTCTGGCTGGCCAAAGACGAGAACATTGTGAAGGCCGAAGCGATATCAGTAGATGTTAAGAAGACCACCCAAGAAGCCAAATGGCTGGAGGAAGCTATCACAGAACACATGAGACACATCAGTGATCTCTTAAAAAACGCCTTTTCCCGTGATGCGGCAGAATTTCGTGAAGAACACGGGATCCTCGAAGATAAAATGGTAGACTTTACCAAGCTGTTCAGAAAACTTAAGAGCGAAGTATTTGCCGTGACGGAGCATATAATGGAAACAGAGGATTTACCTGAACGTATGCCATATAAAACAAGGAGTTGACAGTTGACGGTCGACGGTTGACAGTCAACACACAACAAGCAACCCTCTTACGCCAGTCTACTTCGCCGTCCGCGTGCCGCTGAAGCTTTAGCGGAGGCGCAAGTAGCTCGGCTACGAAGGCCGAAAGGCTTTGGCGGGCACAGCAGTCAACAATCATCAAAAAAAGATCCATGATAACCAAAGAACATATCAATCTCATTGAAGTCACCCCACTAAACGTGGAGGACTATGGCGTGTTTTGTGCTAAGAATAAAAAGGCGCCCGGATATGCGGAAAAAGTAAACTGGATGCGCAAGAAATTAAACAGTGGGGTAAAACTACTCATCCTCGCAGATGGTCAAGGTAAGCAGTTAGGATTTGTAGAATACTGTCCGGCTGAAAGCTGCTGGCGCGCGGTAGATGCACCGGGTTATCTTTTTGTTCAGTGCATATATATTGCACGTAAAGTGAGTCGGAATCAGAATTTAGGCAGCAAACTGCTAAAGGCCATAGAAGAAGACGCCAGGGTCTCTGGAAAAAAAGGTATATGTACCCTTGCCAGTGATGGCCCCTGGATGGCTAATAAAACCTTATTTGAAAAGAATCACTTTACCCTGGCAGACAAACGCGGGCGTTTTGAATTGCTCTACAAACCTTTGGATAAGGAGAGTTTGCCCCCAACATTCTTTGACTGGACGGATTCTTTAAAAGAACATCAGGGCTGGCATTTGCTCTATGCCGACCAATGCCCCTGGCATGAGAAATCGGTCACAGCGATCTCCAATGTAGCCCGTGAACAAGGTGTGCCATTACAGGTCACCCACCTCAATTCACCAAAAGAAGCTCAGAAAGGACCTTCCGGCTTTGGAACCTTTGCCCTTATCAAAGACGGGAAACTGTTGGCAGACCACTATTTAAGTGCCACTCGGTTTAAGAATATTCTGAAGAAGGAGTTTGTGGGTTGATAGTTCTTGGTTCATAGTTGTTAGTTGTCTGTTGTCTGTTGAAATTATAAGGTCATTTCGAACCAAGAGAAGCGAGCGTGAGAAATCTAATTCAAAACGGCACTGAATCCTATTAATGAGATTTCTCAATCGGCTTCGCCTCATATCGAAATGACTATAAACTACGAACTACAAACTAAGAACTATGAACTATGTGCCCCTATTCATCCGCCTTTGTTTCCGTCTGTAATGCCAGATCACAAAAACGGCGATAACGCCTAGGATGGATAAAACAGCGGCAAAATAAATCCAAAACCAGTCGAATGTGTATGTTTCGCGATACTCGGGTTTGACATCAAAATTAACCCAGGGTCCGGTGCGACCCAAAACATAGATCAATACACGAAAAGCATGGAGTAAAGCCGCTGTAGCGCCCAGTTTCAAAGCTGTACTTGCATATATCCATTTGCTAAGAACAAACCATCGCAAAGATGCCATGAAACAAGCAACATCTACCATGAATTCCATGATCAGCAAGACATAGACCCAATCTACCAGGATCTCAAAGGCTTGCTCTACAGTTACCATACGCAGTGTGCGGAAGATCAGTATACCTGCACCCACCATAAGGAGGCCGGCATTGATCCGCTGCTTCGGATCTTTCACACGCCGCATTCGCCAATATCGATATCTGGTTTTAGGTTGCATTTTTCAAATGGCAAGGAAGGAATTTATGTAAAGAATACCTATGATATTTCTCAGGGTTTAGTTCTTGGTTTTTGGTTCTTTGTTCATAGTTGTTTGTTGAAGTTATTAGGTCATTTCGAACCGAGCTGTCACCCCGAGCGGAGTCGAGGGGAGCGAGTGTGAGAAATCTAATTCAACATGGCTCTGAATTCTGTTAATGAGATTTCTCAATCGGCTACGCCTCATATCGAAATGACTATGAACCTGCCTGCCGGCAGGCAGGCTACCAACTATGAACTATGAACCAGCCATAAATAACTGCAGTATAAGAATCGTATCCATATAAGCATGGGCCAGTACCAGGACCCACAGTTTCTTTTTTAACCACAGATAACAGATCCCTAAAGCGAGTCCCATAAAAAAGGTTTGCACAATGCCCATGGGTCCCCATCCATAATGTGCGAAACCAAAGATGATGGCACCGATAAGGACGGCAAAAACACGACCCCATTTTGTATTCCCGACCAATTCTGTGATACGGGTAATAAGAAAGCCGCGATACACCACCTCTTCCCCAAAAGAAGAAACAATATAGATCCCAACTAGTGATAGTAGAAGCAAACCGATATTATCTTTCAGATAGTCATAAGCACTCATGTCAGATGGCTCAGGGATGCCCGTAATATTGGCCATAACGATAGACCCAATTACAAAACCAAGCATGGCCAGCACAAAAACGACCAGGGATACCCCCACATTTTTAAGTGCCTCTTTTACTGTTGGGAGTTTAAATGAAAGTCCAAGGTGACTACAATCTTCACCTCGCAATTTTAATCCGGCCCAGACCCAAAGGAGCATAAAGACATTGGCCAACCAGAGTATCCCCATATTCAGCAGCTGATTTTCATTACTCCTATCCATAAATAAGTAAATGAATATAGCTGCCAGGAAAAAGACCAAGATTAATTCCAGGATTTTAGCAATTCTGTTTTCTTGAAGTTGCTGACCTAATTTTAACATATTAATGACTTCTTGATGATCTCTATCCCCTAATTATATGGGATCGCCTCTAAAATATGCTTGATCGATCCGAGTCGCGCTGTGGATTTTTTATTCGCATCAATGATGACCCAGGGCGCATCTTTGGTGTTTGTCTGCTCAAACATGCGGTCTTTAAAGGCGGTATATTCATCCCACAATTCCTGGGCCTTTTCATCCAGTGGGGTCATTTTCCAGCGTTTTAGTGGATCCTCTTTTATATTGATAAATCGCCTGGCTTGTTCTTCTTTAGTGATAGACAAATAGAATTTGATCAGGTAGGTATCACTCTGAATGAGCATCTTCTCAAAGCTGTTCACTTGCTCCATAAAAACCTGATACTCCTCTTTGGTGCAAAACTGATTTACAGGCTCAACCACAGCCCGGTTGTACCAGCTTCTGTCGAAAAAGACGATCTCCCCAGGCTTAGGAAGCTCATTAATATATCGCTGGAAAAACCATTGCTTTCGTTCATCTTCTGTTGGAATATTCAAGGCCACGATCGTCAAATGCCTTGGGTTGATATATTCTGTAATACGGCGTATGGCACCTCCTTTTCCGGCAGCATCGCGCCCTTCGAAAAGTACAACGACTTTCTTATCGTTCTTGATCACCCAGTTTTGCAACTTGATCAATTCTTCCTGATGCTTTTTCAGTTCCGTCTCATAAGCCGTCTCCTCAAGTGCATTCGAGAGATTTACCTTTTTACTGCTCAAGAGAGAATACAAGCCCAATTTGGAATTCAATAGGACTACCTCTTCTTCACTTAATAGCTTCTTCTCCATAGCTATATATCTATTTGGACGGCAGAACGGTAATACCTGAGTATAACGTTAGGGTCGGGCAGTAAAGCGATTCCCGAATTTCCCTTGCCTTCATATTCAAATTGCGAGAGTACATAACGCATGCTTTCAATGCGAGCTTCTCGTTTGTTGTTGGTTTTGACGATCATCCATGGACTGAATGTCGTATGCGTCTTACTGAACATCTGTTCCTTGTAATATGTATACTTATCCCAGAGCTCTTGCCCTTTCATATCTACCGGACTGAACTTCCACCTTTTAAGTGGATTTTTAAGTCGCGCATCAAAACGTTTTTTCTGTTCTTCCTTGGAGATGGAGAACCAGAATTTGATGACTTTTACATTGTCTTCGTAAAGCAAATGTTCAAATTCGGGCACCTGCACCATAAATTTGTGGTATTGTGCATCATTACAAAAGCCCATGACCGGTTCTACTACAGCCCGGTTATACCAACTACGGTCGAAAAAAACGATCTCACCTGGATTAGGCAAAACCTTGATATACCGCCTGAAATACCATTGACCCCGCTCTACTTCCGTAGGCTTGGTCAAAGCCACAACTTGTGAAGAACGAGGATTTAAATGCTCTTTAAAACGCTTAATAGAGCCCCCTTTCCCGGAGGCATCCCTTCCTTCAAAAATTATGGCCACCCTGAGATTATGCTTGGCTACGTGATTCTGAAGACTAACCAGTTCGCTTTGAAGTCGCCTCAGTTCCACTTCATATTTTAACTTGGATAAAACCCGATTGATATCAATGCCTTCACGTTTAGCAATCTTGATCAACTCCTTGCGGGTCTTGGCTTCCAGTAAATGATCGGATGTATACGTCATAAAAATTAGTACAGTTTAGTAAGGCTGTTTAAAGAGATAGAATAACATCTTAGACCTCAAAAATAGCAGCGTTAAACCCTTTAAAACATGAATAAAATCATGTTTTTACCAGTCTCTCAGTCTTACACTTGCCAATAATTATCTCAAAAGACAGAAACAACTAAAGTAAATGAAATGGATGAAAGTTGCCTCCTTTTGTTCCATCTACCTACCTTTCTAGTAGGTCTTAAATGGGGTAATTATATAGATTGTGTACTAATCAAAATTGGAAGCGGAAACATGGAACTATGAACTAAGAACCAAGAACTAAGAACAAAAACCCGCCAATTCACTAATTTTGACCTAAACTCACAGGAATGCTGATCATAGGAATCGGGGGTGGTACAGGATGTGGAAAAACAACGGTTGTCAACCAGATAGTAAATGAACTCTCCCAAGACGAAGTAGGTGTTATTTCCCAGGATGCATATTATCAAGACCTCTCACATCTAACCTATCAGGAACGGGAGGAGATCAATTTTGATCATCCGCATGCGATTGATTTTGACCTCTTATCTGAACACCTCATTGCACTTAAATCCGGCAATTCAATAGAACAACCTGTCTATTCCTTTCTTGAGCACAACCGAACCTCAGAGACTGTAGAAGTCCACCCGAAAAAAGTGATGATCGTTGAAGGCATCCTGATCATGACAAATAAGGAGATCCGGGAGATGTGCGATATAAAGATCTATGTGCATGCCGATTCGGACGAGCGACTCATACGCCGACTCAAACGCGATATCAATGATAGAGGACGTGACCTGACGGAAGTACTAACGCGCTACCAGTCGACCTTAAAGCCTATGCACGAGCAGTTCATAGAACCTACCAAGGAATATGCAGACTTAATAATTCCCAACAACCATTACAATACAGTGGCCATAGATATTGTACGTACGATCATTAACGAAAAGCTTCACGCCTGATGGGATTAAAGGAATGGCGCCAAAATAAGTGGTTCCGGTTCTTCACGAACGCCTATGTGCTCGTGCTTACCGTTTTTCTGATCTGGATGCTCTTTTTTGATACGAATTCACTACTGATCCATCGGGAATTGCAGAGAGAGGTAAAGAAACTGGAAAAGCAAAAAGAATTCCTGGAAGAAGAGATAGCCAGGGACAAGGCCATTATTGAAAAGTTATCCGATCCTGAAGAATTAGAAAAATTCGCCCGAGAAAAATACTATCTCAAAAAACCTAAGGAAGAAATTTTCCTGATTGAATACGAGGACAGTTTGAAAAACAAAGAGGATGAAAAAGAATAACCTCTTTTCTGAATTTGATCCTGTTTCCGAAAAACAGTGGAAACATAAGATCCATGCAGACCTGAAAGGCGCAGACTATAATGAAACCCTTATTTGGCAGTCGGGGGAGGGAATAGATGTGCGGCCTTTTTATATGGCCGATAGTGAGGAATTCTCATATTCCAGTAAACATCCCGAGGCATGGAGAATAGGTCAAAGGATTGCCTCAGGAGACGACTTTCCCAAGGACCTGGAAGTCATCATCATCAAAATTTCAGAGGCTGATGAAGTGCCTCAAGCATTAATAGAAAAAGCGATGAGCCAGGGCCTCTTCCTGCATCTTGAGATGGGATTTTTGTCCCAGGAGTATATTGGACGAGTAGAAGGAATAATAGGTGATTATGCCAACTTTGCCCTCAATGTTGATCTGCTGGGGAACGTATCCCGTACCGGGAATTGGTATAAAAACAATGCAGAAGATCATGCCATCCTGCAATTCCTGCTCCAACATTCTAAAGCGACTTATGTCTGTTCTGTAGATACCGGGCTCTTTCAAAATGCCGGGGCTAATCGTATACAGCAATTGGCCTATGGATTATTGCAGGCTAATGAGTACCTGAACTTCGGTGAGCAGCACGGTCTGAATCCTAAGCCCTTTGTTTTTAAATCCGCTATTGACGGAAACTATTTCTTTGAGATCGCCAAGCTGAGGGCACTCCGTTGGCTATGGGACACCCTGGCCGCTGAATATGGTTTGCATACCACATGCCATATCATAGCCGAACCTTCACTTAGAAATAAAACCACTCTTGATTATAATACTAACCTGCTGCGTTCTACCATGGAATGTATGTCGGCCATAAACGGTGGAGCAGACACAATTGTAAACCGTCCATACGACAGCCATTTTAAATACGAGAACGATTTTAGTAGTCGCATTGCCCTAAACCAATTGCGTATTCTCAAGCATGAGAGTTATTTGGATAAAGTAATTAATCCGGCAGATGGTGCTTACTATATAGAAAATCTCACCGAGCAACTCGCACAAAAAGCCCTGTCGCTATTTAAAGAACTAGAGGCTTCAGGCGGCTACTATCAGCATCTCAGATCGGGGATGCTCCAAAAGAAGATCAAGGAACAAGCACAAACACAAGCAAGCGATTTTGAAGCTGGCACTGAAAAATTAGTCGGTGTGAACGCCTATATGAATGAGGAAGATTCCGTTATGGATCAATTAGATTTTTCTCCCTTTTTACAAAAAGAAGCTCGCAAGACAGAAGTAGAACCTATCGTCACCAAACGACTAGCCTCAAGGCTGGAAAAAACACGTATGAAAGATGGGTAGAAAAAATCTGCAACATATTAATCTAAAGACAGTCGGTCAACCCTCCTTCGTTAAAACTTCGGAGGGCGTGGCAAACAACTTTAGTACAGCCGAAGGTATTGATGTGCAACCAATTTATGGTCCCGAAGACATTCGCGATCTGGAACATCTCGACTTTCCCGCGGGTATTCCGCCCTATCTGCGAGGTCCTTATTCTACCATGTATGTGCGGCGTCCCTGGACCATCAGGCAGTACGCGGGCTTTTCCACTGCAGAAGAAAGTAATGCCTTTTACAGGCGTAATCTGGCTGCCGGTCAAAAAGGATTATCTGTAGCCTTCGACCTGCCAACCCACCGTGGCTATGACAGTGATCACGAACGTGTGGTGGGAGATGTGGGCATGGCCGGAGTGGCCATTGATTCTATCGAGGATATGAAGATCCTCTTTGACGGGATCCCCCTCGATAAGATGTCGGTTTCCATGACCATGAACGGAGCCGTATTACCTATCATGGCTTTTTATATAGTGACCGCCGAAATTCAAGGCGTTAAACCCGAACAACTGGCAGGTACCATTCAGAACGATATTTTAAAAGAGTTCATGGTGCGCAATACTTATATCTATCCGCCTACACCATCTATGCAGATCGTGGCCGATATTTTTGAGTATACCAGCAAGCACATGCCTCGATTTAATAGTATCAGTATAAGCGGTTACCATATGCAGGAAGCAGGAGCCACTGCAGATATTGAACTGGCCTATACATTGGCCGACGGACTGGAGTATATCCGCACCGGGCTAAAGGCGGGTTTAAAGATCGATGATTTCGCGCCCCGACTCTCATTTTTCTGGGCGATTGGGATGAACCATTTTATGGAGATCGCAAAAATGCGGGCCGGCAGGATGCTCTGGGCGAAGTTGGTAAAGCAATTCGACCCGAAAAATCCAAAATCCCTCGCCCTGCGCACACACTGCCAGACCAGTGGCTGGAGCTTAACAGAACAAGATCCATTTAATAATGTAGCCCGAACTGCAATTGAAGCAGCTGCAGCTGCTTTTGGAGGAACGCAGAGCCTGCATACCAATGCCCTGGATGAGGCCATTGCCTTACCGACAGATTTCTCGGCTCGGATCGCCAGGAATACACAAATATTTTTGCAGGAAGAGACGAAGATCACTAAGACGGTAGATCCATGGGCCGGTAGTTATTATGTGGAGTACCTGACCGATGCGATCGCAAAAAAAGCCTGGGAGCGTATCCAGGAAGTAGAAGAATTAGGCGGGATGACCAAGGCCATCGAGGCAGGAATTCCCAAGCGCCGCATTGAGGAAGCCGCGGCCAGGAAACAAGCACGAATTGATACCGGACAGGAGATCATTGTAGGAGTCAACCAGTTTACCCTGGAAGAGGACGAGCAGATGCAGACATTGGAAGTAGATAATGACCAAGTGAGAAGACTGCAGCTTGATCGCCTTAAGAAACTTAAAAAAGACAGGGACGAATCTCAGGTAAAAAAAGCCCTTCAAAATCTTTCTGAAGCCGCAAGGGCCAAGCAAGAAGGGAATACAAAGGGTGCACAGAATTTGTTAGCTTTGGCCGTGGAGGCCGCAAGGAAGAAAGCGACCTTAGGAGAGATAAGCACTGCACTGGAGGAAGTCTATGGCCGATACAATGCACAGATCCAATCTTTTACCGGAGTTTATGCAAAAGAAGTGAAAGAAGACAAGACATTTATACAAGCACGTGCCCTGGCCGACAGCTTTGCCAACTCGGAGGGTAGAAGGCCGCGAATCATGGTAGCTAAAATGGGTCAGGATGGACATGACCGTGGAGCTAAAGTAGTCGCCACAGGCTATGCCGATCTTGGCTTTGATGTAGATATTGGACCCCTTTTCCAGACTCCAGCCGAAGCCGCCAAGCAGGCAGTGGAAAATGACGTTCATATTTTGGGAGTTTCTTCCCTTGCAGGCGGACATAAAACGCTGGTTCCACAACTTATAGAAGAGCTTAAGAAATACGGTCGGGAAGACATCCTTGTTGTCGTGGGAGGGGTTATTCCCAAGAAGGATCATACCGCCTTAAAAGAAGCGGGTGCTGTGGCCGTTTTCGGGCCCGGATCCAAGATCCCGGAAGCCGCTATGGAATTGCTTGAAATTCTGATGAATAGAGGGTAAATCTTCCCATTTTCAGGGCTTTTCCGCTCAACACCCTCACTTTAACAGACTTTAACGCTAAAGCAAAAAGTTATTCACTTGGTGTTAACAAATTCCTTTTTGACCGATTGCAAATAATCGTATTTTTAGACCCTAACTTACGTTTACATGGGTAAAATAATTGCTATTGCAAATCAGAAGGGCGGTGTAGGAAAGACAACAACAAGCGTAAACCTGGCAGCCTCACTAGGTGTTTTAGAGAAAAAAGTATTGCTGATCGATGCAGATCCACAGGCAAATGCCACTTCAGGATTAGGAGTCGATTGCGATGCCGTAACCGAGGGTACCTATCAGGTATTGGAACATTCCTTAACGGCTGCAGAAACTATAATAGAAACTTCCTCCCCCAATGTAGATCTTATTCCTTCGCACATAGATCTGGTCGCTATTGAGATAGAACTCGTAGACAAGCCTAATCGTGAATATATGCTGAAACAGGCCATTAATGACCTGAAGACGATCTACGATTATATATTGATCGACTGTGCTCCATCATTGGGATTGTTGACTTTAAATGCCCTGACTGCGGCTGATTCTGTCATCATTCCCATCCAATGTGAATATTTCGCCCTGGAAGGCCTGGGCAAATTATTAAACACATTAAAAAGTGTACAACGTATCCACAATCCGGATCTCGATATTGAAGGCATGGTATTGACCATGTACGATTCCCGACTCCGACTTTCCAACCAGGTTGTGGAAGAAGTTCGCAAGCATTTTGGCGATATGGTTTTTAAGACCATTATCCAGCGAAATGTACGCCTTGGGGAAGCGCCCAGCTATGGGGAAACCATCATAAAATATGATGCCAGCAGCAAGGGGGCAGCGAATTACCTGAATATGGCAAGTGAACTCCTCAAGAAAAATAAGGAGCATGTATAATGGCTAAAGCAGTAAAAAAACAAGCCTTGGGACGTGGACTTTCAGCCTTATTGAAAGACCCTGAAAATGATATTCAATCCGTGGCGGATGAGAATGCTGATAAGGTAGTCGGCAGCATCGTGGAATTGGAATTGGATTCGATCGAGGTCAATCCCTTCCAACCAAGGACGCACTTTGATGAAGAATCCTTGCATCAACTCGGATCTTCCATAAAACAATTAGGAGTGATCCAGCCGATCACTGTACGCAAAACAGATTTCAACAAATTTCAGTTGGTTTCCGGTGAAAGGCGGTACCGGGCTTCCAAGCTTATCGGCCTAAAAACCATCCCTGCGTATATCCGCATTGCCAATGACCAGGAAGCGCTGGAAATGGCCCTGGTTGAAAATATTCAGCGGCAGGACCTGGATCCCATTGAGATCGCCCTTTCGTATAGACGGTTGATCGAAGAGATCGGTCTGACACAGGAACAACTGAGTGGTCGTGTGGGTAAAAAACGCTCGACAATTGCGAATTATATGCGACTCCTGAAACTGGATCCCATTATTCAAACGGGCATGCGTGATGGTTTTATCAGCATGGGACATGGTCGGGCATTGGTGAATATTGACAATCGTTCAGACCAAATAGATCTCTATGAGCAACTGGTAAGTAACAATTGGTCTGTTCGCGAAATAGAACAGGCTGTTCAGAACTTCCAGAAGGGAGGGGAAACCTCACAAAAGGCAAGCGGCGGAGCTTCCAGGGAGATCCCGGGCTATGCCAAGGCCTATTTAGATGACCTGAAACGCTACCTGGATGCAGATGTTAGCCTGAGCTCAGGCGGATCGTCAAAAGGGAAGATAAACATACCTTTTACCTCAGAAGAAGATTTCAGGCGACTGAAGAAACTGATCACGGGTGTTTAAAAAGCACATATTCCTTCTATTATTTACTTGTGTGCTCTGCACGCTTCACGCCCAGGAGACAGCAACGGATACCTTGCGTGTAGATACGGTGCTGACCAAAAAGCAGAAGCGCAAACTGAAGAAGAAAAATGAAATTAAGGGCCCGATTGATCCCCTTAAACCTAGTAGAGCTGCTTTTTATTCAGCTGTCTTACCGGGCTTGGGTCAGGCGTATAATAAACGGTATTGGAAGATCCCTCTGGTATGGGGCGCTTTGGGCGCAGGGATCTATGCATTTAATTATAATAACGGAGAGTACAACAGGTTTAGATCGGCCTTTAAACGCAGGCAGGCAGGCTTTATTGACGATGAATTCTATGACCTAAACGGGAGTGGGATAGTGCCCGGGGAACCCGACTTTTCGGATGAAGCCTTACAAGATGCCCAGGAACGCTTTCAGCGAGACAGGGATCTGTCATTACTAATTACTATCGGACTCTATGCCTTGAATATTATTGATGCCAATGTAGATGCGCATCTGAAACAATTCAATGTAGATGAAAACCTCAGCATGGATATAAAACCCTACTTGCACTGGGAAGAACAATACGGACAGGCCCATTACGGCCTGGCGCTACAAATAAAATTTTAAATGCGGATCGGACTTTTTGGATATGGAAAAATGGGTCAATTGATCGGGAAGCTAGCGACAGATCAAGGCCATGAGATCGTGGCCCGTATTGATATCGATTCAGCGCTGGCACCATATGCTTCAATGGATGTTGCGATCGATTTCAGTACGCCCGAAGCTGCTTTCGACATAGTGAAAGGCTGTCTAGAAAATGGCGTGCCGGTGATCTCCGGGACTACGGGGTGGCTTGATAGAAGATCGGAGATCGAAGCCATTTGTAATAAAAATAAAGGAGGATTCCTTTATGCGTCCAACTTTAGCCTGGGGGTTAACTTATTCTTTAAACTGAATAAAGACCTAACAAAAATGATGGACAAACATTCGCATTATCGTGTTCGGATGCATGAGACGCATCACGAAAATAAACTAGATGCGCCAAGTGGAACAGCGATCCGATTGGCTCATGACATCGCCGATAATTCCCGGTATACCGGCTGGTCTATGGATTCTAAAGATCCGGAGATGATCTCCGTAACATCTACTCGCGAAGGAAAGGTCCCCGGAACACACGAGATCTTGTGGGAGAGTGCAGACGATGCCATACAGATCACGCATACAGCCCACAGTAGAATGGGATTTGCTGCCGGAGCACTCCTGGCCGCCAAGTGGATCGTAGGGAAAAAAGGGCTGTTTAGCATGCAAGATGTGTTAGAGGATGGGTAAAGTTTGTAACACAGTCCGTAATTTTGCGTCTTAAATCCAAATAGAACATATGAACGGTACACAATGGTTACTCTTTATCCTGCTAGTTCAGGTGGTTCATTTCCTGGGGACCTGGAGATTGTATGTTAAAGCAGGAAGGAAGGCCTGGGAGGCTGCAGTACCCATCTATAACGCCGTTATTCTCATGAAGATCATCAAGCGCCCCTGGTGGTGGGTGATCTTGCTTTTTATCCCTATTATAAATTTATTGATGTTTCCTGTAGTTTGGGTAGAAACGATCCGGAGTTTTGGCAGGAATAGTGTTTGGGAAAGCTGGGTAGTCGTACTCACTCTGGGTTTCTATGTCTACTATGTGAACTATGCCATGGATGTAGTCTATGTCCCGGACCGATCCTTGCACCCGCGGACAGGACTAGGTGAATGGGTTAGTTCTATTGTTTTTGCCATCGTAGCCGCAACCCTGGTACATACCTATTTTATGCAGCCCTATGTGATCCCTACCGGATCGCTGGAACGCACACTACGCATAGGCGACCTCCTCTTTGTGTCGAAATTCCACTACGGGGCACGTACACCCATGACTACTGTTGCGGCACCTATGGTGCACGATACCCTACCGGGTTTGGGTATACGTTCGTATCTGAATAAGCCTCAACTACCCTATTTCAGGCTTCCGGGATTTGAGAGTGTAGAGAAAAACGATATTGTCGTCTTTAGCTGGCCTGCCGATACAGTGCGCATCTTTTTCAAGAAGGAGCAAGGGGTTAGGAAACCGATCGATAAAAAATCGAACTATGTAAAACGCTGTGTGGGAACACCCGGGGATTCCCTGGAAGTCCGCAACGGTTTTGTCTATATCAATGGGGAGCAATTGGTCTTACACGATCGGGCAAAGCCGATGTATGACTATACACTGTATGCCCAAAAAGGTGTAAGCAGCCGCTTACTCAGATCGGCCGGTGTAGATGACTTCTCCCGAAAGTATTTATCCGGACCGCTCAATCAAGAGCAATTCAATTTGATCAGTAAATATCTCATAGGTGCGAACCAGAATGATCGGGGGGAGATCGAATTATACGCAAAAGCGGCAGGCATTCCTATAGAGGCGATCCGTGCGGCCGGACTCAATTTACGCGAAGAGACCGGAAGAGAGCGTATGGCTACTATGACGGATGAGATGGTAGAAAAAGTAAAAGCCGACTCCCGTATTGATTCTGTCGTAAAGATCATGGAAGTACCTGGCAAACCAGGCCATAATATTTTCCCGCAAGATCCGCGATACCCTTGGAACAACGATAATTTTGGTCCTATCTACCTTCCCAGGGCAGGCGATAAGGTTGACATGAATCCGGATGTACTCCCTCTGTATAAAAAGATCATTCGCGATTATGAGCAAAACACTATTTCTATAAGTGGCAACCAGGTTATGATCAATGGGCAGGCTGCAGATAGCTATACGTTTAAAATGGACTATTACTGGATGATGGGAGATAACAGGCATCATTCTGAGGACAGCAGAACCTGGGGCTATGTCCCGGCAGACCATATTGTAGGCAAGCCTGTATTTATCTGGTTGAGTTTTGACAATTTCAATGATGGCCTTGCCAAATGGCGCCCGAGATGGGAGCGTATCTTTACGACCGTTGGTGGCTCAGGAGAACCCCGCTCCTACTTCATCCCCTTCCTTATTTTTATCGGTGCCTGGATCGTATATGCCAAGATCCGAAAACGCAAACAAAAAACTGGCTAATGCCCATATGCCTGCATCCCACTTATTTCCCGAATGTAATGACCTTTTCGGTTATTCTTTCGAATGATATAGTCTGGGAAGTGCATGATAATTACCAAAAGCAAACCTATCGTAACCGTTGCCATATTTGTACGGATCAAGGCAGGCATGTATTATCTGTGCCGATCAAACATGCAGGCACACATGAGGGGAGGCAGTTATATAGGGATGTACAATTAGACGATAGCACACGCTGGCAGCGCCAGCATTGGCGTGGGATACAAACGGCCTACCGCGCTTCTCCTTTTTTTGAATACTACGAAGATGATATCGCTCCATTATTTGAGCCCGGGTTTACCCATTTGATGGAATTAAATTTTGAGATCCTAAAAGTTCTTGGGGAACTGATCGGGTTTGAAGTGAGCCAAACCAAAACTACTTCCTATGCGCCCGAACTGGAGGACTTAAAAGATGGGCGTTATTTGGTGAATGCAAAATTGGATCTGAAAAAATCGCCGGAGGCATATCACCAGGTATTCCATGATAAACACGGTTTTATTGATAAGCTATCGGTTTTGGATGTGTTATTCAATCTGGGTCCACAGGCCTCAGCCTATTTGAAAAAAGTATGGGATCAGTCTTCTTTGCCGGCTTTAAAGAGATAGTCTTTTTCTTCTTTGGACAGGCTTTCATAGCCAGACTTGCTGATCTTATCGAGAATTGTATCGATCTTGCGCTGCTTGCTTTCTTTATCGTAATCTACCGCCTCTTTCTTTGCCTTCCTGTCTTTTTTCTTTCGATAAACCGTTTTCATAGGAGCTTTGGCCGACTTCTTTGAACTAAAGAGATCAGCAATGCCATCCAGCATATTGGAGAACCATGCTCCAATATCATTACCCTTGGTGAGCTGCCTGGCATAGAGATAACCTAAGAACGCACCGCCCAAATGTGCCAGGTGTCCCCCTGCATTCCCACCTGGAAGTTGTATCAGGTCCAGTAAAACAACGAATACACCTAAATACCAGAGTTTAATGTTGAAGAAAAAGAGTCGGACTTCCTGGTTCGGGATATAGGTACAGATAAAGATCAGAACTGCTGTCACACCGGCAGAAGCACCAATAAGTGCTGTGCGGGCTCCGGCAAAGACCGGGAAGACATTATAGCTCAGTAGAAATATGAGTCCGCCCAGGATCACGCCAAGAAAATAGACATTGATCAATTTGCGGCCTCCGAACAAATTAAGGAAGATGCGGGAGGAAAAGTAGAGGATGATCATATTCCAAAACAAATGCCAGATGCCGCCGTGAAAAAAGGAATACGTGACTATAGACCAAGGCTGAGTAAGGAAACGCCCAAGGTCTTTTGGCAACTCAAACCACTGTACCAACACGTCCTTGTCCCAGCCAAAGAGGAAGGGAAGGATAGCATTCACGATAAATATCAGCACATTGACTACTATGAGCTTTTGTGCAATATTCAAGCGCGCGTATTGATACTTCACGTCATTCATCTAATTCCAGCGATTTTTATCAAATTGGTTTCTTTTCCAATACCACATCATCAGGAACCCAAACAGGGCTCCACCCACATGGGCAAAATGCGCTATTCCACTTCCAAAGATAGGGTAGCCGGTAACGCCGGAAAAAAGGTCAAGGCCTACCAGGACGGGGATAAAGTATTTTGCTTTGATAGGAATAGGCAAAAAGATCAGGAAAAGTTCACTGTTCGGGTAGGACATACCAAAGGCCACCAGAATTCCATAAATGGCACCGGAAGCCCCTACAGCGGGTGTATTATAAGCCCCAAGGAAATTATCTATAGTACTTTGAGACGCCTCACGATACCAATCCGGACTGTATTTCCCCTCCCCAAGGATCTCCAGTAAGCTCGTTTCCGTAAGGCCTGAGTTAACCAGGGCTTCAACACCTTGGTTGAAATAATAATAATTAACACCGGTGTGGATCAAGGCCGCGCCGAGTCCAGCTGAAAAATAAAAGAACAAGAATTTATTCCTGCCCCACATTCTTTCCAAAGGGGAGCCAAACGCCCAGAGGGCATACATGTTAAAAAGGATATGCATAAGGCCACCATGCATGAACATATGCGAGATGACCTGCCAAAATTGCCAATTTTCATTTTCAGGAAACCAGAGGGCAAACAACTGTATTAATTGATCTCCGTACATTCCCGTGGCAATGAAAAATAGAATATTAATGATCAAGAGGTGCTTGATGGCACCAGTGAGTCTTCCCATCTAATTGAATTTATTATCAATGTCGTTCTCAGAAATTACGACATATACTGTTTTATTAAACGGACTGCGTCCCGATTCTGAACATGCGAACAGATCATTTACCAGGCCTTGTTGTGATGCGATATCCAGGAGGGCGCCGCTCTTAACAGCCATCGCCTTGGACATAGACTTTGCCAGAAGTTCTGTGGTAGAAAATGAGGGCGCAGCCCCTTCCCTTCGAGTGGCGATCAACTCGTCTATCACAATACCCACTTCCCCTTCTGTGATCTGTATTGGCACTCCGCTTAAAGTCAGTTGCTCTTCTCCTATTTCATCGAACAAAAAACCGTGGTCGATAAGTTCCTGTTGAATTTCTCGGATCAGGTTCATATCTGTTTTTGAGAAAGATAGAGACAAAGGGAATAAGAGTTGTTGACTAACCGTATTCTGTTGGCTTAGCTCTTTAAAAAATTTATCAAATAATATCCGCTGATGTGCGCGGTTTTGATGGATGATCAGCATCCCGGATTTGATCGAAGAGACCACATACTTCTGTTTATACTGAAATGTACGTGCCCCAGATTCCGATACAGCCGTCTTAGCAAACATACCCGTTTGCACAGGGTCCACTTCCATTTGTGAGCTGATACGCGTTGAACTTTCCAGGTTTTCTGTTTGCAGATAAAGCGCTTCCCATGCCTCCTTAGTTGCTTTTTTAAATCCTGAAGCCGGTCTTACATTCCCGCTAAATGGATTAAAGGCCCGATCTACTTCAATGGTAGGAGCCTCTGCTCTTTTTTGCTTGAAGGCATAAGGGGTTTCTAAATTGGGATCTTTTTCAAAGTCAAGGACCGGAGCTACATTAAACTGACCCAGGCTGTGTTTTAATGCCGATCGAAGGATGGCGTACAGGCTGTGGTCATCATGGAATTTGATCTCTGTTTTTGTCGGGTGAATGTTCACATCAATAGCCGAAGGTTCCATTTCCAGGTATAAAAAATATCCGGGAAAGGTATTGGGTTTGATAAGGCCTTCAAAGGCGTTCATTACGGCGTGATGCAGGTATGGGCTTTTAATAAAGCGGTTGTTGACAAAGAAGAATTGTTCGCCCCTACTCTTTTTGGCAAACTCCGGTTTACAGAGAAAACCGCTCACTTTTACCAATTGGGTTTCTTCCGTAACAGGCACCAATTTTTCATTGGTTTTGGATCCGAATACATGAACTATACGCTTACGCAAGTTCGTCTTTGGTAAATTGAAAAGTTCGCTTCCATTCGAATAATATTGGAAGGCAATATCGGGATGCGCAAGAGCTACCCGGTGAAATTCATCTGTTATGTGCCTGGATTCTACTTGTGGAGATTTCAGGAAATTTCGTCTCGCCGGGATGTTGTAAAACAGATTTTTCACGAGGATAGCTGTGCCCTCAGGCGTAGCGATGGCTTGCTGGTCTGTTACTTCACTGCCGGCGATACGGATCTCGGCACCTACCTCTTCCTCTTTTGTTCGTGTTTGGAGTTCTACATGGGCAATGGCCGCAATGCTAGCTAGCGCTTCTCCGCGAAAGCCTTTTGTTTTGAGAGCATATAATTCCTCAGCTGTACTAAGTTTGGAAGTGGCGTGGCGTTCAAAGCACATGCGAGCATCTGTTGTGCTCATTCCACACCCATTATCCACAACCTGGATCAGGGTTTTTCCGCCATCCTTTACGATAAGTTTGATATGATCTGCTCCGGCATCGATCGCATTTTCCAAAAGTTCCTTCACGACAGAAGCCGGGCGTTGTACCACTTCCCCTGCAGCGATCTGGTTCGCTACATGATCCGGTAAAAGTTTAATTATCCCTGCCATTAACCTGTAGAGAATATGGAAAGATCAAAATCAATGATATACAAGAATATCAGTACCAAAATAGATACGATGATAATGATCCTTAATCTCATATGTTTATCTCCGGTTATACTGAGGTCGTGCAGAACATTCTGCCATTTTCGTTTTATTCCGCGATTATTGCCAGTAGTAATTCTGTACTTATCAAATTTGGGTTCTATTCTAAATGGGTTACCCTCCCCTTTATCGTCGTAATAGCGGGGCGAATATTTGAAAGATTTGTTCTTTCTAAGCCGATAAAACTTACCCATCTTCACCATATTCAAAGGTATCTAATTTACAAAAAACGGTCCGAAGGTTGGAACCATATTTTGTTAACATTTTCCCTTATTCCTGGAAATATCAAAATTTAGAGAGTGGCCATGCGTATAGCGGCAATGGCAGATTCCACACCTTTGTTCCCATGCTTACCGCCGCTGCGGTCCCGTGCTTGCTGTAAAGTATCGTCAGTAAGAACACAGAAGATCACCGGTGTATCTGATTGCACATTAAGGTCTTTGATGCCCTGGGCCACTGCCTGGCAAACAAATTCAAAATGCCTTGTCTCCCCCTGGATCACGCTTCCTATGGCAATGACAGCATCAGGTTTATTTTCTTTTATCATGTGCTTACAGCCCATGATCAATTCAAAACTGCCGGGTACATCTGTTTTAAAAATGTTATTCTGCCACACCCCATTTTCCAGTAAAGTGCTCTGTGCTGCCTCAAACAAACTATTTGTGATCTCAGGATTCCATTCAGAAACGACCAAGCCCACTTTTAAATGCGATGCGTCGGGCAGGGAATCCTTGTCGTATTCCGATAGATTTGTATGGTCCGTGGCCACTAGTTGGATTTTTGAGCCATTCCAATGTAGGCATCAATGCTGGCTGCTTCAGCGGAATTGCTATAGGTGTCTTTAATTAACTGAAAGTATTCCAAAGCCTTGTTATGCTGACCTATCTCCAGGGAAGTGATCCCTGCTTTCAGTAAAAATCGCGGTGCTGTAAATTCATTGTCGTCATGCTTATAGGCATTTTCATAATACCCCAAAGCATCTTCAGGCTGACCCAACTGTATAAAGGCATCTCCAATTCCACCGATAGCCAGTGAGCCGGTCACAGCATCTTTAGGCTTGTAGTCTTCCAGGTAGGATATGGCTTCCTGGTATTGCTGCAGGTTTAAATACGACATCCCTGCTGCGTACGTAGCCAGGTTAGCCGCATCCGTCCCCTTATATTCTTCGATCACGTCCAATAGACCATACTTTCCATCCGCACCTTCCAATGCCAATCTGAAAAGCGAATCCTTTTCCGTGGTACTGTTGACTGCCTGATTAAAATATTGCTGCGGATAATAGAGTTCTGCAGAGGCATTTTCGTTCAAAGGTGCTTGAACGAATTGGGTATAGGCCAGATATGCGATCACACAAACGGCAACGACTCCAATAATTCCTAAAATATACTTTTGGTTGCGGGCAACCCACTGTTCCGATTTGGATGCAGTTTCATCCAGGGTACTGAATACTTCAGCCGTCGCACTCTTTTGTGCAGCCAGTTCCCTTTCTTCGGCTTTAGTCTTGGGTTTGTATCCTCGCTTTTTATATGTCGCCATTATGCTTATGAATTGGTGGCGCAAAAATAATGGATTTATTGAAAAATGAAGGTCAATTCTTTCGTTTATTTTCAATAATTTGCAAGGCTCACAAGCAATAGCACCTATCCCTGTTCATGTTTCTAAAATCCCTTTCCATTACGAATTACAAAAACTTTGAATCTGCCTCCTTCGAATTTGACAAGACGATCAACTGTTTAGTAGGGGATAACGGCAAGGGAAAGACCAATATCCTGGATGCGATCTACCACCTATCAGTAGGAAAGAGTTATTTCAATCCAATAACCTCTCAGAATATCAGGCACGGGGAAGATTTCTTTGTGATCGAAGGGGTTTTTGAGAAAGGCAAACGTGAAGAGCGAATTACCTGCAGTGTAAAAAGAGGGCAAAAGAAAAGCATCAAACGCAATAATAAAGCCTATGACAGGCTTTCGGAGCATGTAGGCCTCTTGCCGGTTGTAATGATATCCCCGTCGGATCGAGACTTGATCTTAGAAGGCAGTGAAACACGCCGAAAATTTATGGACGGGGTTATCAGTCAGTCAGACAAAGGCTATTTACAAGATCTTATTAAATACAATAAAGTACTAGCACAGCGAAATTCCCTGCTAAAATTTTTCGCCTTGAATCATACGTTCGACTCCGATACCCTATCTGTATATGACACCCAAATGGCAGAACTCGGTGAGCGGATTTTTGACAAGCGAAAGGAATTCGTAGATGACTTTGCCCCCATCTTTATGGAACAGTACGCGGCCATTTCCGGGAAACAAGAAGACGTATCCCTTACGTATCAAAGTCAGCTTAACCAGGAAGAACTCGGGCCATTGCTTGAGAAACACCTGCAAAAAGATATGAATTTGCAATACACGACCGCAGGGATCCACAAAGACGACCTGGCTTTTCGGATCAAGGAGTATCCCATCAAAAAATTCGGGAGTCAGGGCCAGCAGAAATCCTATTTGATCGGGTTGAAATTTGCCCAGTTCTTCTTCTTGAAAAAAATGGCCAAAACCGCGCCTATATTGCTTTTGGATGATGTTTTTGATAAGCTGGATGAGCAACGTGTAGGGCATATAGTCGGATTGGTAGACCACGAGAATTTTGGACAGATCTTTATCAGTGATACCCATCCCGACAGAACAGAAAAGGTCGTACAATCTGTGCACCAATCCTATAAAATATTCCCCTTGTAAGATGCGAAAATCGTTACTGCTTCTTGGGGTTTTGTTACTGTTCAATTGCGGACCTAAAAACGTACCATTGGAAATGGACAGCCTGAATGGGTATTGGGAGATCGAGGAAGTTCGCTTTCCAGATAAGTCGGTCAAGACCTATGATATAAGTACAACGATAGATTTTTTCACATATGAGGATGGCAAGGGATTCCGAAAAAAAGTACAGCCGTCCCTGGATGGAACCTATACCACTTCTGATGATGCTATACCCTTTGTTAAGGTAGAAATAGAAGGTACCGTATATTTGCGTTACACGAATGAGCAAGAGAGTTGGGAGGAAGAAGTGCAGCTAGTACAAGCAAATATGCTGCGCCTGCGCAATGCTGCGGGTATACAATATACCTACAGCAGGTATGAACCCATAGCGATCACCGATGAGTAAACGATATAAAAATCAACGCAGCCTCTCAGAGGCCATGAATGAATTCATCCGCAAGAACCACTTACAAAAAGGGATGAATAAGGTAGATGCGCGCCGTGCCTGGAAAGAAGCTATGGGACCGGGTGTGAACACCTATACTACCCGGGTAGAACTAAAAGATGATATTCTTTATGTGAATCTCTCCTCTTCTGTATTAAGGGAAGAACTCAGCCTGGGCAAAACAAAGATCATCAAGATCCTGAATGAAGCCCTGGGTAAGGAGTTAATAAAGAAGCTGGTACTGCGTTAGCGTTTCTTAGAAGATTTCCCGGCCAGAGAAATGGAAGGCACCTTCAATTGTTGCATTCTCATCACTGTCTGAGCCGTGAACCGCATTTTCTCCGATATCTTTAGCAAACAGTTTTCGGATAGTTCCTTCTGCCGCTTCTGCCGGATTCGTGGCCCCAATTAGCATTCGGAAATCTTCAACGGCATTTTCTTTTTCAAGTATGGCCGCTACAATGGGTCCACGTGTCATAAATGCGACAAGCTCTCCGAAGAAAGGACGCTCTTTGTGGATCGCATAGAATTCCTGAGCGTCGCGCTTGCTCATCTGAGTAAACTTCAATGCCTTGATCTTAAACCCTGCTGAAGTGATCTTTTCGATGATAGGACCAATGTGCCCGTTTTCAACAGCATCTGGTTTGATCATGGTAAATGTCCTCTTTCCGGCCATGTGTAAAAATTTTGGCAAAAATACAGCTTTTGGGAGAACCCACAAGCCTAATATGTACGGGAGATCTCCTGTAATACCTCACCATTGTCTCCCAGCATCTGGAATTCTACCTTCCCTGTAAACGGATGGATGACTACCAAACCAAAACTTTCGGTGAAGACTACTTCCCCGATCCGTGTGGGATTATATTCTCCGGTATAGTCCCTGTATGCATGGGTTAAGCCACTGCTTGTAAAATCAATAAGTTCATAAGGAAGGCCTTCGATCTTACCGCCTGAAAATTCTGAAATATGCCGGTCACCGGACAAGAGGATCGTTCCTTTGGGTTTAGCGCTGGATAATAATTTTTTAAAACGGGTTACTTCATGCGGAAAGTTGGCCCATTTTTCCCAACCGTGATCGGCAGACCAGAATTGGATACTGCTCATGATCACGTGAAAATCGGCTCCGGAATTTGTCAGCGTCTGACCGAGCCACATCCATTGGGTTTCTCCAAGCAACTCCCCTTCACCATCTGCATTAGGTTGGTAGCGCGCGCCCTCTGTACCGTCGGTGAGTGCTGTCCGGAAATACCGCGTATCCAATAAGATCACCCTGATCTTCTTGCCACCGGCCCGATAATCGTGATAGGTATATGTTCCTTCCTGGTTTCGCCTGGGGCTATCAGCGGGTACGCCCATAAAATCTAAAAAAGCGTCCTGACTTTCGACCTTAGACACATATTCGATCCCGGCGTCGTTCTTACCATAATCATGATCGTCCCAGGTACCAATGATGGGTACTTCCGCAATCAATTTTGCATAATCAGCGATCTCATTCTGCTCTTTATACATCTGTCTCATTTTCTCAATATCGTCTGTATCGGCATAAATATTATCTCCTCCCCAGATCCATACATCCGGTTTTGTATTTAATATATCATCCCATAATAGATTGGGTCTGAGATGGTCATTACAGGATCCAAAGGCAATGACAAAAGCACCCGGATCTTTAACTTCTGATATATTCGCATTGCTGGTTGATTTTTTTGTAGTACAGGAAAAAAGAAAAAGTAGAGAAAGTGTAGAGAGAAATACGATTCGCATAGTATTGGCTTTAACAGAGTAAAAATACATATTAAGATTTACGCAGATACTATAAAATTGTATCTTTGCGTGCATGAATTCAGCTCAAGTGGCGGCTCTGCAAACCCTGCTCTCCACACCCAAAAAAATTGCGATTATACCCCATAAAAATCCTGACGGTGATGCTATAGGCTCATCCCTGGGTTTATATCACTATCTCAGACAGCTGGGCAATGATGTTCATGTGGTGAGTCCGAATGACTATCCGAAATTCCTTAAGTGGATGCCTGGTTCTTCTGATGTTTTGAACTGGGAAAAAGTAAACTCAGACTGCGTAAAAATCCTCGAAGAGGCGGATGCCATCTTCACCCTCGATTTTAATGATCTGAGTCGAACGGGCGATATGGCTGAATTACTGCAAACACTTCCTACTCCCTTTGTCATGATAGACCACCACAGGGAACCTACCGATTATGCACAGATCATGTTCTCAGAACCAGAGATGAGCTCTACTTCTGAAATGGTCTATCACATCATTGACGCTTTGGGACATAAAAATGCTATTTCGAGGGAAATTGCTTCCTGCCTCTATGCAGGCATTATAACTGATACAGGATCTTTCAAATTTTCAGCGACTACCGTCAGCACCCATCATGTTGCCGCTGAGCTTATTGAAAAAGGCGCGGCCAATAATGAGATCCACACATTGATCTATGACAATAATTCGGCAGACCGACTCTATCTTTTGAGCACTGCCTTACAGAATATGAAGATCTTTCCTGAGTATCATACTTCGTATATGACGCTGAGCGCAGAAGAACTAAAAAAGCACAATTTTAAAAAAGGTGATACAGAGGGCTTTGTAAACTACGGCCTGTCTATCGACGGTATTGGATTTACTGCGATTTTTATTGAAAATGGCGAAGAGGGACTTATTAAAATATCGCTGCGTTCCAAAGGCAATTTCGATGTGAATACCTTTGCAAGAGCCCATTTTAATGGAGGCGGCCATAAAAATGCGGCCGGGGGCAGACAGATAGGAACGCTCGAAGAAACTACTGCGCTATTTGAATCCTTATTACCACAATATAAATCTGAATTATCGTCATGAAGAAGCTTCTATTCCTGTTGATAGTTGTATTTATATTTGGCTGTGAAGGTCCTGAACCCCGAAGACCCGTTCAGGGAAAAACAGATAAATTCATTGAGAAATCTGTTATCCGAAACAGGCAACTACTGGCCCATGAAGAAGCTGAGATTAAACAAGTGATCGAACAAGATACGCTGCATGAATATCGACAATCCGGTTCAGGTTCCTGGTTTTTTTATGACGTGCGCAATCCCACTGATAGCCTGGGTATTGGCCCCGATGATACGGTGACATTTACCTATGCCTTGTCAGGTTTGGCAGAAGAACCTATTTACTCTGAGGAGGAGATCGGTGTGCAGACGATACGTGTAGATAAAGACGAATTATTTCCCGGTTTACGTGAGGCGATCAAAGTTTTGAGAGATAAAGAGCGAGCAACTTTCCTGTTTCCATCGGCCATGGGCTATGGATATCCGGGAGATCAAAATAAAATTGGAACCAACGTACCTTTGCGTTGCCGAATTACCATATTGAATGTTCAAAAATCAAAAGATAGTATCCTTTAAATAAAGAAAGTAAAATGAAGAAAATTATAGTCCTCCTCAGTGTTGTACTACTAGCTGCAACAGCCTGTAAGACAAATAAATACGCCGATCTTGGCGATGGCATGTTTGCCGATGTAAAGACTACTCAAGGCGATATTTTATTAAAATTAGAGTATCAGAAAACCCCCTTGACCGTGGCTAATTTTGTGTCCCTGGCAGAGGGTAACAGTCCGTTTGTGGACGAAGAATTCAAGGGCAAGAAATACTACGATGGCTTAACGTTTCACCGGGTCATGAAAGATTTTATGATCCAGGGAGGCGATCCTACCGCGACCGGTACCGGGAGTCCGGGTTACCGATTCAAAGATGAGATCGACGAATCCCTGGTACACGATCGTAAAGGTGTGTTATCCATGGCCAATGGCGGACCTAAGACAAATGGGAGTCAGTTTTTCATTACCCATGCCGAAACCCCCTGGTTGAATGGCATTCACACTGTGTTTGGAGAAGTGATCAAAGGCATTGAAGTGGTAGATTCTATCGCGAAGGTAGCAGTTGGAGACCGTAATAAGCCAGTAACAAATGTGGTGATGAATGAGATCGCAATTGTTCGTAATGGCGCAGAGGC
>CAMYJF010000023.1 GCA_947258555.1 uncultured Eudoraea sp.
GTGGTTTTACTGTCGATCGTAATTTCGATAGACTTCCCATCTGTAATCTGGACTTCCTGATTAGCATCTGGCTTCGTGATATAAATCTCTTTAGTATTGAAGCTGAACATGAAGAATGCCAATGCCGGGAGGATCAAAGCGTATTTCAACATATTTCTTTTTTGAGATTTTGATTGTTGTAACATGACTATTCGTTTTTTGATTAATGAATTATAAAATGTATTGGTAAGGGCAGGGGCCACCGGGACTCCCGACACTTTTAATAAGGTATATTGATATGTTTTCAGCGCATCTTCAGAACTCGCCGCTTCATCGGCCATAAATTCCAGGTTTTGTGAAATGCTTCTTTGGTATAGCCAGCTGATCGGGTTAAACCATAGGAAAATAGCAACAATCCGACCGAGAATTACATCCAGGGAATGCCATTGCCTGCAATGCGCTTCTTCATGAAGTAATATTGTGTTTAATTCGTGTGACGTATACCCATTTGGAGTGAAAAAGATCGTATTGAAGAATGAGAAGGGCTTTTTGCCTTGTGCTAATTGCACATAGGTAAGTCCATTTTCCCTGGATTTTTTACCGCTTGCATATTCTGAAAACAGATTGATCAATTGCCCGAAGAATTGTCCCAAAAAGTAGGTGAGCCCTATAAGGTAAATAAGCATTAAGATCTGAGGAACGTCCAGAAACGCAGCAACAGGAGCTTCTCCTACTGCGGCAGTTCTGATACCCACTTCCTTAAAGGCGATCGGACTAATTTCTATATATCTGGGTATTTGAATGAGGGGCAGTACAAAACTACCAAGGATACCTCCTATCAAAAATTGACGATTGTGTTTATAGAAAGTTTCCCGGGTTAAGAATACTTGGTAGATCCCATAAAATAAAATCAGGACCCCGGACACTTTGGCCATGTATATCAGAAATAGCTCACCCATTTTTCCCTTCTATTAATTTGATTATTTCACGAAGTTCATCTGCACTAATTTTTTCTTCTTTGGCGAAAAAGCTCACCAATCCGGTATAGGAATCATCAAAAAATTCCACCATGCTATCATTAATAAAAGCTTTTCGATAAGACTCCTTATCGATCTTAGGACGATATTGGTGGGTATTCCCATAGGCCTCATAATCTACATACCCCTTATCTACCAGGTTGCGAACAATAGTAGACATGGTGTTGTAATGAGGTTGTGGATGGGGTAGTTCGTTCAGAATATCTTTGACAAAGCCTTTTTCCAGCCGCCAGAGGATCTTCATTACCTCTTCTTCTTTGTTGGTGAGTCTAAGCATCGTCCAAACATATAACTAAAAATATAGTTGCACAACTAATTTTATAGTTATTTAACATTTTGGAGATTCAGTAGACATATAAATGAATCGCGGCTTATTCTTTTATATTTGCCCATATTTTAGCCTATGCAGAACGCCCTTTTTATTCTTCTTGGACTCGTTTTCCTGGTAGGAGGGGGAAATTTGCTATTAAAATCTGCTGTCGCACTTTCACTCCGGCTAAATATTTCGAAGATCATCATAGGAATGACGATCGTTTCTTTCGCCACATCTGCGCCTGAACTAATTGTAAGCATTCAGGCAGCCCTTGATGGCTTTCCGGATTTGGCACTGGGCAATGTAGTGGGTTCTAATATTGCCAATCTGGGCTTGGTTCTGGCCATAATTATCATTTTAGGGAATATTGATGTACGCCCAAGTTTTTATATAACAGACTGGCCTGTGATGATGGTAGCATCTCTCTTGTTCGTTGGATTTATTTATTCGGACGGAGAACTGAATCGTTGGGAAGGAGTTATCATGGTTACGGTTCTCTTTCTCTTCCTTGTTTATCTGCTTCGCTTCCAGCAGCCTGCTATCGTTGAAGACCTGCCGGATACGGATAAACCCTTACCGCTCTATCAGGCTGTACTTTATCTCGGACTTGGGGGCCTGGGACTTTGGGGTGGATCGGAATTCCTGGTCGATGGCGCAGTTAGCCTAGCTTCTAAATTTGGGGTTAGTGACCGCGTGATCGGGATAACGGTAATATCTATTGGCACGAGTATTCCGGAATTAGCGGCCTCTGTAATCGCTGTAATAAAAAAACAAAAAGCGATCTCAGTGGGGAATCTGATCGGTTCTAATATTTTCAACCTACTGGCTGTACTGGGTATTACTTCCATTATCACACCTATAACCGTACAGGATCAAAGCTTGCTTACCAATGACGTCTTCTGGATGCTGGCGATCTCCTTTGCAATACTTCCCCTTGTTTTCCTGCCGAAAGGACTTCGATTGGGATGGCGAGACGGGCTGGTTTTATTGATCTTATATGTGATCTTCATCGTCAGAACAGTCCAATAAAAAACCGCCAATGGTGAGGCATTGACGGTTCTTGAATGAAGAAATATTCGTATTTAAACGGCTACTTCTATTTTAGCTGATTTCACAGTTTTTATAATACGTCCGGCTACCTTATAAGGGTCGGCGTTAGATGCAGGTCTTCGATCTTCCAACCATCCCTTCCATCCGCTTTCTACTGTGGCGATCGGAATTCTGATCGATGCCCCCCGGTCGGAAACACCGTAGGAGAATTGATCGATAGATTGTGTCTCATGATCTCCTGTCAGTCGCTGATCGTTATGAGCGCCATACACGTCGATATGGTCTAACGCAACGGGACGGAAAGCTTCACATACAGCTTCATAAACATCCTTACTTCCGGCGTTTCGCAACAGACTGTTGGAGAAGTTGGCATGCATACCACTACCATTCCAATCTCCTTTTACTGGCTTGGGATGCAGTTCAATATAATATCCATGGCCCTCGGTGAGCCTGTTGAGCAGGTATCGGGCTAACCACAATTCATCCCCGGCCTTTTTGGCTCCTTTGGCAAAATTTTGGAATTCCCACTGTCCGGGAGCCACTTCCTGGTTAATCCCTTCAATGTTCAGCCCTGCGGCCAGACATGTATTCAAATGTTCCTCAACGAGATCACGACCCCAGGTGTAACGACCCCCTACTGAGCAGTAATATCTACCTTGAGGATAAGGAAAACCTCCTCTTGGGAATCCCAGGGGAAGTTCGGTTTCTGTGTCCATAAGGAAGTATTCTTGCTCAAATCCAAACCAAAAGTCAGCATCATCATCATCAATGCCGGCGCGGTGATTAGATTCATGAGGTGTACCATCTGCGTTCAGTACTTCGGTCATCACAAGCCATCCCTGCTCTCTTGCCGGATCCGGGTAGATCGCAACGGGCTTTAGCAAACAATCTGAAGAATTCCCTTCAGCTTGCAGTGTAGAACTTCCATCAAAAGACCAGATCGGGCAGCTCTCTAATTTGCCGTCAAAATCAGTCAAAACTTTTGTTTTACTTCTTAATTCCTGGGTTGGGGCGTGCCCGTCAAGCCAGATATATTCCAATTTAGATTTACTCATAGTGCCAAATAATTAGATTAACATAAAGACGGACAAAAATATGTTTTTTCAAAACTGACATCCAAATTTTTAGGGGGTATTTATTAATAATTTCGATGAAATTATCAACACCCCTAATTTTTAGGGGGTATATTATCAAATTATTAATAATTGTATATTTTTTGGCTAGTTTTGTCGTTTTAAGATAAATCGATCATATTATGGCCAAAATGCGCTTTGCAGCCGTGGCAGAAACCCTTAGGAGAACCACACTAAAATCCAATATTCCTCAAAACCGGTCTGAGCACTTCGCTTCACAGGTTTTTAATGATGAACGGATGATGAAGTGCCTGACGAAAGACGCGCATAAAAGCGTCAGGGAGGCCATACAATCCGGCTCAAAAATAGATCGAAATATTGCTGACCAGGTAGCAGAATCAATTAAAACCTGGGCGTTATCCATGGGAGCCACACATTATACGCATTGGTTTCAACCCCTGACCGGGGCCACAGCCGAGAAACATGATGCGTTTTTGGACCTGCTTTCTGATGGTCGTGCTATAGAAAAATTTGGGGGAGATCAACTGGTTCAACAGGAACCGGATGCCTCCAGTTTTCCGAGCGGCGGGATACGGAATACTTTTGAGGCCAGGGGATATACTGCCTGGGATCCTACATCGCCCGCATTTATTTATGGGAATACCCTATGCATCCCTACCATATTTGTATCCTATACAGGGGAAGCCCTGGATAATAAGACACCTTTGCTGCGCGCTTTGCATGCAGTGGATGAGGCGGCTACAGCAGTTGCTAAATACTTTGACAAGAATGTGCAAAAAGTGCATGCAACCCTGGGTTGGGAACAGGAATATTTCCTGATCGATAAGGCTTTGGCCCATGCCCGACCTGATATTCTCCTTGCCGGAAAGACTATGATAGGGCAATTGGCGGCGAAAGGACAGCAACTTGATGATCACTACTTCGGTACGATTCCCATTCGCGCCTTTGCCTTTATGAAGGACCTGGAGGCTGAATGCACACAACTGGGAATACCTGTGAAAACCAGACACAATGAAGTGGCGCCTAACCAATTTGAACTGGCCCCGGTATTCGAAGAAGCTAATTTGGCGGTCGACCATAATTTGCTTTTGATGGATGTCATGGAAAAGATAGCAGACAGACATCATCTCAAAGTGCTTTTCCATGAAAAACCCTTTGATGGTATCAATGGTTCAGGAAAACACAACAATTGGTCACTGGCTACGGACAGAGGGGTTAATCTGTTGAGCCCCGGCTCCACACCAATGAAAAACCTTCAGTTTCTTACCTTTTTTGTCAACACTATAATGGCAGTTGATACGTATGAAGAGTTGCTAAGGGCCTCCATTGCTTCGGCCAGCAATGACCACAGACTCGGTGCCAATGAAGCCCCCCCGGCTATTATGTCAATATTTATCGGGAGTCAGCTTTCCAAGGTATTAGATGAATTAGAGGGCGTGTCTAAAGGAAAACTCTCTCCTGAAGAAAAAACGGAACTGAAACTGAATGTCGTTGGCAAGATCCCGGAGATATTATTGGATAATACGGACAGAAACAGGACTTCGCCTTTTGCTTTTACCGGTAACAAATTTGAATTCCGGGCAGTGGGCTCCAGAGCTAATTGTGCTAAGCCAATGACTGTACTGAATACGATCGTTGCCAAACAATTGACTGATTTTAAAAAGGAAGTAGATGAGCTGATCGACACTAAAAAACTTAAGAAGGATGAGGCGGTTTTCAATGTCCTGAGGGAATACATAAAAGCGTCTAAGCGTATCCGTTTCGATGGGGATGGATATAGTGAGGCCTGGGAAAATGAGGCAGCCAAAAGAAATTTGAGCAACAATAAGAATACTCCTCAGGCCTTAGAGGTGCTTACTTCTAAAAAGACAGTGTCGCTCTTTGAGGAGGTCGGTGTTATGAGTAAAATAGAGATCACGGCCCGCCAGGAGGTAGAATATGAGACGTACATTCTCCAAACACAAATAGAAGGCAGGGTACTGAACGAATTAGTCTTCAGTCACATTCTCCCTGCTGCTTTCCGTTATCAAGAAACCCTTTCAAATGGATTACTTGCCTTAAAGCAACTATATGGGAATGATTCTGATAAAGCCTCAGAAAGCCGACTCAACATTCTGGACCAACTCAACACCCACCTCAATGCAGCCCGCCAAAGAACCGAGGCCATGGTCCAGGCCAGGAGGGAAGCCAATTTGCTTGAAGATCCAAAAGAAAAGGCCGAGGCGTATAGCCAGCATGTCAAACCCTTCTTTGAAGAGATACGTCATCACTGCGACCGACTGGAACGCATCATTGAAGATGAAGATTGGCCTTTAGTCAAGTATCGTGAACTTCTTTTTTTTAAATAAGTGAGAGGGGAAGATTCTTCCTTCAATTCTGTTATTTTTGCACAAATTACCATGCATGGATGATCGGTATGCCAAAAGGGGAGTATCTGCTACAAAGGAGGATGTTCACAAGGCTATAAAGAATATAGACAAAGGACTTTTTCCTAAGGCATTCTGCAAGATCGTCCCGGATCACCTTACCCATGATGAAGACTACTGTGTAGTTATGCACGCAGACGGTGCCGGTACTAAGTCGTCCCTCGCCTATATGTACTGGAAAGAAACCGGAGATCTTTCGGTTTGGAAAGGCATCGCCCAGGATGCCCTGATAATGAACATTGATGACCTGCTATGTGTGGGGGCAGTAGGAGATATTTTGCTCTCTTCTACGATCGGCAGGAATAAAAACAAGATTCCGGGAGAAGTTATATCAGCTATAATTAATGGTACTGAAGAACTCATCCAACAGTTGTGGGAGCACGGTCTGCGTATTCATGCAACAGGTGGAGAAACAGCTGATGTGGGCGATCTTGTTCGTACGATCATCGTTGATTCTACTGTTACTACCCGAATGCGGCGCGATCAGGTGATCGATAACTCGCGTATTCAGGCAGGAGATGTCATTGTAGGATTGGCTTCTTTTGGACAAGCCACTTATGAAGATGAGTATAATGGCGGCATGGGGAGCAATGGGCTCACTTCTGCACGCCACGATGTATTTTTCAAAGAATTAGCGACAAAATATCCTGAGAGTTTTGATCCAAGCGTTCCCGGAGAATTAATTTATTCAGGATCTTATGGATTGACAGATCCGGTCGAAGGGGTGTCCCTGGATGCCGGGAAACTGGTATTGTCACCAACCCGAACCTATGCCCCGATCGTGAAGCAGATCCTTGATAGATTGAACCCAAGGGATATACACGGTATGGTCCATTGCAGCGGGGGTGCGCAAACAAAAGTATTGCACTTTGTAGAAGGCGTAAATGTGATCAAAGATGCCTTATTTCCTTTACCTCCTTTATTTAAATTGATCCAGGAACAATCCCAGACGGCATGGCGGGAAATGTATCAGGTTTTCAATTGCGGGCATCGGCTGGAATTGTACCTGGACAAAAACCTGGCAGATGAAGTTATTGCTATATCAAGATCCTTTAATGTAGATGCACAGATCATCGGTCGTGTCGAAGCGTCAGAGCAGGCACAGTTAACTATCCAAAGTTCTTTCGGAACCTTTACTTACTAGACATACGATTTTCCGGAAAGGCCCGTTTTATATACTAAAATCGAACGATGGAAAGGAAAGAATTTCTCCGAAGCCTCGGTGCCGGCGCGGCATTTGCCATTACCTTCCCTTGTCTACAGGGATGCAGTAAAGATGATTCGCCGGATAATCCAATTCCTACGGGAATCGACTTCACAATTGATCTGAACTCGGCCGAAGGCCAGCAATTAGCTAACAATGGCGATTTCATTTTAAAGAATGAAGTTGTCGTGGCCAAGAATCTGGAGGGAAATTTTGTAGCCGCCAGTCAAATTTGTAGCCATCAGCAAACAGATCAGGTTCGCTTTATTGATGAACAAGGGGGAATCTTTCGATGTTTTACTCATGGTTCTGAATTTTCCCAGACCGGTACTCCATTAAATACCATTACTAGTAATCCGCTAAAAATCTTTAATACTTCACTAAACGGGACTACATTAAGAGTATTTGAATAAATTCTAAAGGGGTTTAAGCAGCTTACTACAGCGATTCACAGCATAAACTGGCCGCAAAAAAATCGTACCTTCGCGGGGTAAATCCCGCATCTATGATCGACAAATTAAATATTGTCAAACAACGCTTTGATGAGGTCTCCGACCTGATCATTCAACCGGATATTATTGCCGATCAGAAACGCTATATAAGACTGAATAAAGAGTACAAAGATTTAAAAGCACTTGTAGATAAGCGAGACCTTTACCTCGAGTATGATGGAAATATAAAAGAAGCCCAGGAAATCATTTCTGCCGGTGATGACCCCGAGATGCTGGAGATGGCTAAACTCCAATTGGACGAAGCCAAAACTGCAATGTCAGCCTTAGAAGAGGAGATCAAATTATTATTAATTCCAAAGGATCCGGAAGACGAGAAGGATGTAGTTATGGAGATTCGCGCAGGGACCGGGGGCGATGAAGCCAGCATATTTGCAGGCGATCTGTTTCGAATGTATACGAAATATTGTGAAGGCAAAGGATGGAAGACCAATGTGCTCGACCTGAGTGAGGGTACCAGTGGAGGGTATAAAGAGATCCAATTTGAAGTCTCGGGAAACGAAGTATATGGTACGCTAAAATTTGAGGCCGGGGTGCACAGGGTACAGAGAGTGCCCCAGACCGAAACCCAGGGCAGGGTTCATACAAGTGCGGCCACTGTAATGGTGCTACCGGAAGCAGAAGAATTTGATGTGCAAATAGATCCAAAAGATGTACGAATAGATTATTTCTGTTCCTCGGGCCCGGGAGGTCAATCTGTAAATACGACATATTCGGCCGTTCGGTTAACCCATGTTCCAACAGGCTTGGTTGCCCAATGTCAGGACGAGAAATCTCAGCATAAGAATAAGGACAAAGCGTTTAAAGTATTGCGCTCACGATTATATGATCTGGAGCTGGCAAAGCGGCAAGAGGAAGATGCAGCCAAACGAAACTCTCAGGTAAGCAGTGGAGATCGTTCTGCAAAGATCCGCACCTATAATTATTCACAGGGACGTGTAACTGATCATCGTATTGGACTAACATTATATGATCTTCAGAACATAATAAATGGCGATATACAGAAGCTCATTGATGAATTGAGATTAGTAGAGAATACCGAGAAACTTAAGGAAGCCTCTGAAATTCTATAACTGGATATGACTTTAGACACTCTGGTTTCTGAAATCCGAAAAAAGCGATCCTTTCTTTGTGTAGGCCTGGATACTGACCTGACAAAGATCCCAGAACACTTGTTGATCGAAGATGATCCTGTTTTTGCTTTTAATAAGGCAATTATTGATGCAACGCATACATACTGCGTGGCCTATAAGCCAAATGTTGCATTTTATGAAGCCCAAGGGGTGAATGGCTGGCGTTCTCTTGAAAAAACGATCGGATATTTGAACCATTATTATCCGAAGATCTTTACCATAGCCGATGCAAAAAGAGGAGATATTGGAAATACAGCCCACCAATATGCCCGCGCTTTCTTTGAAGATCTTGATTTTGATTCTATTACGGTAGCACCGTATATGGGAAAGGATTCTGTAGAACCTTTTTTGACCTATGAGGGGAAATTCACCATTCTATTGGCCTTAACTTCTAATCCGGGTGCCTTTGATTTCCAGGTAAATGAAAAAGAGGAAGAGTCGCTATTCGAAAGCGTTTTGAAGACTTCTTCGGAATACACCCATGCTGAAAGATTGATGTATGTTGTGGGGGCTACTAAGACGGAATATATAAAAGCTATACGAAGACTTGTCCCAGATTCATTCTTACTTATTCCTGGCGTTGGCGCGCAGGGTGGAGATCTGAAAGCGGTTTGTGAATCTGCAATGACAGATCAGGTGGGCATACTCATTAATTCTTCAAGAGGGATCATTTACGCATCCCGTAATACGGACTATGCAGAAGCAGCTGCGGCTCGAGCACGTGCGTTGCAAGAAGAAATGGCCGGTTTTCTGACCGACTGATTAAAGATTATTTTCCAGAATTTTTTTAAGCTGAGCCGCCTTATTTGCGAAGAATTCCCGAAGTGCAGCATCTGCATAACTCAGGTCTGCTGCCTTGGCTAAGAAATCATTGTACCGGATCTGCAATACGGCCACATCTTTATTACCATTTAAAATGGCTCTAGTTTCCCCCACTTTGCAATACTGTCTTTCCATTCTATTTAATATTCTAAAGAATATACGCGCAAAGTTGTCTTCTGGATGCTAATGAAAGACGTATTATGCTCAAAATGAGCATTTTTACCATTATTTAACAAAATACCGGTGGAAATTAATGAAGGATACGAACAGGAATCCTGGGCATAAAAAAGAATAGACCCTGATTCTTAATCAGGGTCTATTAAACTAACTAACTCAAAAAATACTAACTCAAATAATTTTTTACAAAACTTAGCATACACTTTTTATTATGCTGCTATGAGTAGATAACGCACAGATTAGACCTCTTATTGTCTATAATATTAAAATGATGTAGTGTACTAAAATGGGATACCTAAGGTATTTAAGTAATTATGCAGTGGAAGAAGAAATTTAATTTACAGGATCAACGCCCCAGGAGGTATCCGGGCCTTGCAAACGAATGTTTTTCATCCAAGAATTCAGAGTTCTTCTGAAACTGCCGATCTCTGTCCTGAATAAATTGAGATATTCCTTTTCTTTCACGCCCATATGTTCAAGTCCGTTGCAATAGGATAAAATGTTCTTGATCATGATCTGTGTAAGATTCACATATTTTAATCGAACTACATTGGAATTTGAATTTGCAGCTTGTGCAATGTGCTCAGGGATTAAATGGGCATCCTGGACTATATGATCTGCAATAGAATCCAGAAGGCTTCTGGATTGATATAATCGGAGCAAGTCCTTATTGTAAGAGAAATAAGAAGCAATTTCCCTGCTCATCGTAGTAAGCGCCAAGGCCTTCTGATAAACGGTTAAAGACGTGGGATTTTTATAAGCCATATAACACTGATTATTAGCCCTTTAAAGATACGGAATTTCACCAATTGATATATTTGTAATACATAGTAATTTTGTATATTTACTTTATTATTTAAAGTAATTTAAAACTATTGGTTTGGAAAATAAATTAGATAGTATTAATTGGGACATATTAAGTGCTTTACAATCCAATTCTCGCGCTACCTTTACCGAAATAGGCAAGCTAGTAGGCCTGACGGCACCTGCTGTTGCAGAGCGAGTCAAGAAAATGGAAGATGTAGGTGTCCTTGAAGGATACCGGGCGAAATTATCATTCGCCAAGGTAGGCTATCAACTTAAAGCCATCATAACCCTCCGGGCATTTATGGGGAAATTAAAACCATTCTTGAATATGGTCTCCAACTTTGAAGAAGTGATCAATTGCTATCGAATAACCGGGAACGAGAATATTGTAATGGAGGTGGTTTTACGCGATCAATTGCACTTAGAAAAATTTATAGATAAACTGATCCAATATGGTGAGACCAGGACTCATATAGTTCTTTCCGACATTGTAGCAGACGCCCCGATTAAACCTAACAAACTTGAGGTTACCTAGGCATAGATGCGGCGAATATTTCTCTTCACTTATTTTAGTACCTTCATGGTAGTTTTACACCTAACACTCTCCATTAATTTTTGGCGGGATTTTTGATGAATGTAGATCGATGACCAGTCGTATTCATTATTTTTTACTTTTCGTCAGTACTGTGATCTCCCTTCAGGCACAAACTCTTACCCTGAAGAAAGGTATGATCATGGATTCACTTTCAATTGTGGAAGGAGCGTCTGAGACCTATTCCCTCTATCTTCCTTCTAATTTTAATGCGGATAGCACCTGGCCATTACTTCTGGTTTTTAATATGGAAGGAAGATCACGCCAGGCTCTGAGAATGTTCAGTACCGCCGCAGAAGAACAAGGCTTTATTCTTGCCGGACCTGACCATGTGAGCGATACTTTGTCCATTGCAGATAACATACTCGTCACAGGAAGATTATTGACTTCGATTAAATCGATCTTGCCGATTGCCACCAACAGGGTTTATGCTGCAGGCTTTGATTCCGGAGGAAGAATGGCGGGTTTAGTCCCCATATTCATCAATAATATAAGTGGTGTATTATCATGTGGTTCCGCTTTCCCAAATACTGATTTACTGAGCACTACAAACAGGTTTCACTATATCGGAATAGTAGGCAATGAAGATTATAATTATACCGATATGATCGAATCCCGGCGTTTGATGAATACGTTGCGTTTCACTAATCAGTTATATGTTTTTAAAGGAGGGCATCATTGGCCTACAACCGATTTGCTCAGCAGGGCTTTGTCTCATTTTACACTTTCAGCAATGGGCAGAAAATTAATAGGCAAAGAGGAGGGCCTTATTAATTCGTCTTATTCAAGGGATCTCACTTCCTATGAAACCTTGAAAAACTCCGGAGCCTATCTACAGGCAGAGCGCCATTTGAATGATATGCTGATGATCTACAGGCCTCTTCTTTCGATCGACACATTGCGCACATTGCGCAAATCGCTTAGAAAGAACAAACAATTCAAAAATCAACAACGCTTAAACACAAATTACCGATTCAGGGAATCACTATTGAAAGATGATTATGCCTATTACTTGGAAGAGGACGTTATAACCTATAACTATAATAACTTAGGGTGGTGGACATTTCAAATGGAAAAGCTTAAAACATTTGCTGAAAGTCCACTTTCAGAGGAACAACTCATGGGCAAAAGATTGCTTGGATATGCCAATGCCCTGGTGGAAGACCAGGTGATCATATCTCAAGCAGAAGGAGACCCCGAAGCAGTGCTCTTGCTCTGGATGATAAAAACCATAACGGACCCACAAGACTATTCTTATTATCTCAAGATCATACAGGAAACTTCTTTACAGGAAGATTTTGGAACCGCATTGTTTTATTTGGAAGAAGCCCTGAAGAATGGATTTACAGATCTCGATGCACTTTCCAAGCTGGAACACACCGGACTTTTGCGCATCATGCCGGAATACAAAGAGCTGCTGACAAAACATTCCAAGGAATCTGAAGAATAAGCTATTCAGGTGTAATACGCGGTACATCTTCAAGTTTCCAGTCAATCACTAATCCTTTTGCGATCGATCGGGCAATTTCTTTACCATATAAAATTTCGGTAAGATATAGTGAAGCCTCAAAACTTTTAGCTCCGCCGGCAGAGGTAATATACTTTCCGTCGTGTACAAATAAAACACTATCGGCTATTTTTAAGTGGGGAAATCTTTTTTTGTACAGATCTATATCGCTAGGGAAGGTTGTTGATAATACGCTATCCAAAATTCCTGCCTTGGCCAGTACAAAAGCACCATCACAATGAGAAGTCATAAATAAGGCATTTCGGTCTACCGACTTTACAAAATTGATCATCGTACTATCTTCAAGATCCGTATCCAGATGATGCTCGGCGCTGGGAACAACCAAAATATCGATAGGGGGAAGTCCTTCTTTCGTGTAATCATAATCCGGCAGGATGCGCACACCTTCAAATGACATTATGGGGTCGAGTGTCTTGGCCACTGTAAACGTATTCATGGCTTTGATGCCCTCCCTGTATTGCGTATGTTGAAATATATCGAAAGGGGCTGTAAACTCAGTGTTATAAACGCCGTCCATAAGAAGAAAAGCGACGTTATACCTTCCTTCTACCAGGGGTCGGGGTTTTAAAACCGGACTTTCCAAAGCCATTTCAGCTTTACGTTCGTTGCATTGGCAAAGAAGAAAACAGCAAAATAGGATTGCAATCTTTTTCATGATCTCTCGGAATTTGTGTTAAAGGTCGCCTAAAATTGCAATTCGTAAAAATTGATTTTATTAATTTGTAAAAGTAATTAAACCACTTATGCGAATACAAATCATTGGTTGTTCCCTATGCCTTTTGTTCATCTTGGGATGCAAAGGAGAGAAAAGATATCACGATGAAAATAGCCCGATCCTTTCTTCCAATTCGGAAGTGGTCAATGAGATTCAAACTTTTCATGAACATTTAAATGAAGAATTCAGGGATCCCGAACGCAGCCCACTGCCGGATCGTTATAAAAAGAATTTTCTAGCCCTGGATTTCTATAATCCGGACACCTCTTTTAGGGTCTGGGCCAAATTTACACGTACACCAGAGGCCATACCTTTTTTCATGCCTACCACCACTACCCGTGTTAGCACGGAAGTCCTATATGGATTGGCTGAGTTTAAATTAGATAATATTCAAGTCCAGTTGGAACTCTACAAGAACGTTACCGGAGAGCCGGATACTGCAAAGGACGACCTCTTTCTTCCCTTCCTGGATCAGACAAATGGCAAAAGCACCTATGCTGGAGGCCGGTATATAGACTTGCCTGTCCCAGAATCGGATTCCATACTTATTGATTTTAATAAAGCCTACAATCCGTATTGTGTCTACAATAAGAAATACTCATGTCCGATTGTACCAGAGATAAACACAATCCCCATTGCCATTGAGGCGGGAGTTAAGGATTTTATACCTACAAAAGAACCCTGACCATAAGATCAGGGTTTTCTGGCCTGGAACGGCCGTTGTCAAACTAACTAACTAACTCAACATATTTTAGAAGCTATATATTGCAGCTACCAGGAATGATGAGAGGCTTTTAATAGGGTCGCCATCGCTATCCAGGAAAGCATCATCTGAAGCACTATCAAGACGGAGTTCGGGTTTTAAGATCAAGTCGCCTATCGTCGCACTTCCTGTTAAGGTAAGGGCTAGAACACTTGAATCTTCTACGCCGGTGCCTATCGCGCCGAAATTTTCGATCTCTGTGAAATACTCACCCCGTAGTCCGACGGTGAAATTCTCCGAAGTCTGTAATTGAGGATATAAGGCCACCCCGGCAAATCCAATATCATCGCTTCCATCGAAATAGGCCGCATTGATACCCAGGAACAAATCATCTGTAAGATCGAATCCTCCCGTAAAATCTACCTCAAAGGCACCATCATCAGCAAGGAAGTTCAGGAATTGGCCGCTGTAACCGAGCTGGGCCCCATATGCGTACTTTCCGTTCGGATTAAATTCGGTTAGGTCTGTAGGATTCATAATGGCAAGCATAGCTGACCAATCATCTCCAAGGTCGAAATCCGCTTTTAAGCCGGTATGACTAAAAGGACCATAGGAAAATAAGTAGGATGTACTATAGTTAAAATTCGCAGAGGGCGAAATCACTTCATAGCCCAAAAACGTATTGAAATTCCCAAAGGTTAGTCGGACTTTTTCACTAACATTCCAGTAGATATATAATTGGTTCACTATATCCCCGGTGGCTGAATACATGGGTGAGGCGAAGATGGCGTCTGTACCTCTCGGTCCAAATACTAGATCCCCTACAAATCCTACCTTTTCTCCTTCATAGGATACAATGGCATTTACCATACCTAGCGAGAAGCCGGGAAGGTTGGCAAAAGAGCTGCCGGGTGCTGAATAATTATCTCCGGAATTGGCAGAATTTAAATTGGCCCTGTAATAGGCGTCAACGGTTCCGCTAATACTGAATTTTTGCGCGTCCTGTTCTTCTGCCTCGGCTTCCTGGGAAAAAAGCAGGAACGGGCTGATCAATAGTGTACAGAATACTATAAATTTTATGAACTTTGTGATTGTAATCGCTTTCATTGTTTTTGCATTTAGATGCCTTTACAGGCTTTGTGAATGTTATTTGTATTGATGAATGGGTTACAGAACGGAGCGTTTGGCAGAACGCTCCGTTCATCTTATTAATTAATGTTGGTTCATTCTAAAATCGGCATAGGCGTCCATCTTGTGTTCATGGATATCCAATCCATCTAATTCCTCTTCACGTGTTACTCGGATACCAACGGTCTTTTTCAACCCGTAGATGATAAGGAAAGCAGAAAGGCAACAGAATACGCCTGCTGCAGCAACGCCGGCCAGTTGATAGGTAAATTGCTCCCAGCCCGCTTTGTCACCAAAGATTCCAACAGCGAGGGTACCCCAGATGCCGCAGATCAGGTGAACCGTCACGGCACCTACAGGATCATCAAGTCGGATGCGATCAATTAAGGCTACACCAAGCACGACGATCAGTCCGGCAATGAAACCGATAATTACTGCTTCATTGGGCGACATTAAGTCGGCACCTGCCGTGATACCCACCAGGCCACCTAAAATACCATTCAGGAACATAGTGAGATCGTAATTCTTGTATAGTTGATATGAGAGTATAAAAGATCCTAGTCCCCCAGCTGCAGCAGCAAGGCATGTAGTCACCAGTACGAGGGATGTGTTTGTAGGATCAGCCGAAAGCACAGACCCTCCATTAAATCCGAACCACCCTAACCATAGGATAAGAACACCTGCTGTAGCCAATGGGATACTATGCCCGGGTATGGCTCTGGGTTTTCCATCCTTACCGAATTTTCCGATTCGGGCACCCAAAAGGGTTATGGCGATGATCGCTCCCCAGCCGCCTACCGAGTGCACGAGTGTAGAACCGGCAAAGTCATAGAAGCCGGCATCATCTCCGCCAAGCGTAGATAAGAATCCGCCTCCCCATTGCCAGGAACCAACTATTGGGTATACCAGGCCAACATAGAGGATAACAAAGACCATAAAAGGTCCAATTTTAATACGTTCCGCCACCGCTCCGGATACAATTGTTGCAGCAGTTGCTGCGAACATGCCTTGGAAGAGAAAGTCTGTCCACCAGGTATATCCGCCATCGGCATAGTCAGGTGTCATTCCATTTTCCGGAGGGTCGATCCCGAATCCGGCAAAGTCAAGAATACCAAGAGATCCTTCTTCGAATCCAGGGTACATCAAATTAAATCCGCCGATGTAATACATTAATAAGCCGACGGTAATAATAAATACGTTTTTAAAGATTATGTTGATAGCATTCTTCTGCCTGGTAAGGCCGATCTCGAGAAAAGCGAAACCGGAATGCATAAAAAATACGAGTGCCGTACAGACCATCATCCATACGTTATTTGCAGTAAATAATCCTGTGTCCATTTTAAGTATTGATTTAGTGGGTGATTAGTTAATGGCTTCTGAGCCTGATTCTTTGGTTCTTATTCGATAGGCTTCCAATATTTCGGAGACAAAGACTTTTCCATCTCCCACATGGCCGGTACCAGCTGCTTCCATTAATGTATTAACCGTTCGTTCCATAAACTTGTCGGTTACAACTATTACCAAATACCTGCGTTGAATATCACTTGTACTATAGGATATACCCCGGTAAACATGGCCTTGCTTTTCATTACCGACACCAGTTACGTCCCAGTAGCTAAAGAAATTGACCTCAATACCGTGTAAAGCCTTTTTCACCTCATCGAATTTCGATTTTCGGATGACTGCTTCAATTTTTTTCATAATTAGTTATATAGGGTTATTGAGGCCAAATATATCAGTATTATAAAAATACCCCCTAAAAAAAAGGGGGTAATAATTAAAAAATATGATTTATATAGAAATATACCCTATAAAATAGAGGGTAGATAAATATTTATTAAATAATTGGGAATATGGTAACCCTAGAATTGTGAGGGGTGTTACATAGACAAAAAAGGATTAGAAGCTACGGACAAGCCATAACCCAAGGAGTACGGTAAGTATACCTATAAGTACACTTGAACCAATATAAAGAGCAGCAAAGGCCACCTCTCCATTCTTGATCAGGTGCTGACTTTCATATGCGAAGGCTGAAAAAGTGGTGAAGCCCCCGCAGAAACCAGTCGCCAGTATGAGGGCTTGGTTTTGAGATAAGAGGTCCTGCTTATATGTTAGGCCCAATATGATGCCAATTAGCAGGCACCCCAGGATATTAACCAGAAAAGTACCAAGGTAAAAATTCGTAAAGAAGGGATTGAAATATTTTCCTAATAGAAAACGGAAACAACTTCCGATACCGCCGCCTAAAAAAACCAGGAAGAGTTGCTTCATACCTTAAAGGTATAAAACTAAATGGCTTCTTTAAGTTCAGGTTCACTTGAATCCATTGCAAGGATCCTGGACTTGGCATTAATTTCTGAAGCAGCCTTGGAAGTGAACGAAATTCCTTTCGCGCTTAAAATGCTTACTAAAAGAAGTGCGATATTAAGCACACTCAATACAATAAAAAGTGTAAAAAATGAGACCATAGAAAGTCTTTAACTAACAACTACTAACAACCTAACGCAAAAGTACAGCTTTTCTTATGCAATACGAGGAAAAGTGAAAAATCGGATGGTATTTTTCTTTTTTTATTCGGTTGACAATTTTAATCTCAAAATTTTAGCAAGTATTTAAGTGCGAAGAGTATAATTAGGAATATGACAAAGACTATACCCACCCATTTAACACCTTTGTAGTTCTTTTTGTGTAAGGAGGCATCCTTTCTGTAAGCTAGTAAGATGATGAAAGAAAAAACGACAACAAAAAATGCTGCAAATACCAGTTGACCCGTGCTGAACATATTCCTTATTTTTACGCAAATCTAACCCAAACCCCACGCATATGAAAAGTAAAATTAATGCTGTCGCACTCTTCCATCAATCATTTGGCCTGGGCATTTCTAATGAAATGAAGGCCAACCTGGGATCAAATAAGAATCGACTTCGCTACAATCTGATGGATGAGGAAAATCAGGAATACCTTCAAGCTGCTGAACAGGACGACCTAATTGAAGTGGCTGATGCGTTGGGCGATATGCTCTATATTCTTTGTGGCACCATTCTGGAACATGGCCTGCAACACAAAATAGAGGAAGTTTTTGAAGAAATACAGCGAAGTAATATGAGCAAGTTAGGGGCCAATGGCAGACCTATCTATCGCAATGACGGAAAGGTTTTGAAAGGCCCGAATTACTTTCAACCTAATATCGAAAGGATCCTTCAGAGAGAAAAAGAAAACTGATTCGGGACTAGGTAATCGGGTATCGCCATCCGAATTTATCCTCTGAACGATTGTATTGAATATTGATCAATTCTTCCTTTAACAGGCTGGCATAACTCTTTTCCGGCGTGACAAGCTCATAACGTTCTCCCTTATAGCCAAAGCCAAGGATGGGATTGATAACCGCTGCTGTGCCACTGCCAAAAATTTCTTTTAGAACGCCGGATTTAGCACCTGCTACTAGTTCGGATACTTTGATGGGCCTGACTTCAACTGGGATGCCATGGGCTTCGGCAAGGGCAATAACACTTTTACGGGTTACCCCATCTAGGATCCTGTCGCTTGTCGGACAAGTAACCAAGGTATCTCCAAATCGCACAAAAACATTCATGGTGCCGGCTTCTTCAATATATTCATGCGACTGTGCGTCGGTCCAAATGATTTGCTGGTATCCTTCCTCCTGGGCCAAGTTGGTCGGATAAAACTGACCGGCATAATTCCCGGCCGCCTTGGTATATCCGAATCCTCCATCCGCAGCCCTGCTATAGTGCTCAGCGATCTTTACACGAACTTCACCACCGTAGTAAGCTTGTGCCGGAGAACAGATGATCATAAATGTATATTCACCTGCCGGTGTTGCTTTAATTCCAGCTTCTGATGCGATCACAAAAGGTCTTACATAAAGCGAATTCCCAACACCGGGCTTCACCCATTCTTTGTCTAGTTGTAACAATGTGGTCAGCCCGTCAAAAAAATAACTTTCCGGAAATTCTGGTATAGCCAAGCGAGCGCTCGACTTGTTAATGCGCCGTAAATTTTCATCAGGTCTGAAGAGCCAAATCTTATCTTCATCATCTTTATAAGCTTTCATTCCCTCAAAAACAGCCTGGCCATAGTGAAATACCTTTGCTGAAGGCGCAATGCTAAGAGGACCATAAGGTTGGATCCTGGGTTCTTGCCATTCGCCATTTTTGTATTCACAGATAAACATATGATCCGTGAATACATCACCAAAAGGCAGATTTTCAAAATTTACCTCGCCTATTCGGGATGTGGAAACTTTATCAACACTAAGTCGCTTTACAGATGTACTCATTTTTTTGGCATTATCGAATCTAAAATTACACATTTATGGGTAGTTCGATCTTCTTTTTTCGCTGAAAATTTAGCAGTTTTGCATTGAGAATTAAAAAATTGAGGATAATGAAAAGAATTAACATATTGCTTGCACTCTTAGTATTACCAGAAGCTGAAACCGAATGATACCTTGAACGTAAAATTTCAGGCTCAAGTAAAAGAAGTTTGCCAGAATAAAGGCTGTTGGATGAAGGTTGAACTGGCCAATGGGCACGAAACCATGGTGCGCTTTAAGGATTATGGATTTTTTGTCCCAAAAGATATTGCAGGCAGCATGGTAACTATGGAAGGAGCGGCCTTCTTAAAGACTATGACTGTTGAGGAGCAGCTCCACATGGCCGAAGATGCAGGCAAGGAAATAGATAGCACACAAATTTCGAAGGACATTATATCATACGGCTTTGAAGCCGCAGGAGTAGAGATCCACCAATAAAAGTGAAACGCAGTGTTATTACCACCGGAGATGGCTCGACCAGTCTGAAAATTGATGCCTGGGATGAGCCCTATCACTCTCGCCATGGAGCTTTACAGGAATCACAACATGTATTTATTAGGGAAGGATTGGCGCAAGTGGATGCACCGAAGGTCGCCATTCTTGAACTGGGTTTTGGGACTGGCTTGAATGCCCTTTTGAGTTACGACTTTGCAAAAGCGAATTCCAAAATTATAGAATATTACGGGGTCGAAGCCTTTCCCTTGACTCCTGCGGAGGTTTCTGAAATGAATTATACAGAACTGTTAGCAGATGAGGGATTGATAAAGATCTTTACAAAATTGCACTTGACTCAACCGGGGGTATGGACAACTATTGATTCATTTTTCTCACTGAAAAATGTAGAAAAACGCTTTGAGGAATTGCAAGAAACCAAGAAGTTCGATCTTATTTACCACGATGCATTTTCTCCGAAATTACAACCTGAATTATGGGATGAAAAGGCATTTGAAAAGGGATTTTCCCTTTTGCGATCAGGGGGCAAGTTAGTTACCTATTCAGCTAAAGGTTCTGTAAGAAGAGCGATGGAATCCGTAGGCTTTGTCGTGGAGAAAGTACCCGGTCCACCAGGAAAACGCGAAATGATCCGTGCAACTAAGGGGTAGGGACGATGTTAATGTCGAGATAAATACGCGTCGACGGCCGCGGTAATAACGTAAATTTGATTGTTTAAGAATTAGTATGCGAATATTGATCACTGGGGCTACGGGTCTTATCGGCAGCGAAATAATTCGCTTGTCGCTGGCACGAGGATGGAAGGTAAATTTCCTGAGTCGGCAGCGCAAACGTGTTGAAGAAGAAAATTCCCGGGTTCAAGGCTATTACTGGAATCCTGCTACGGGCGAAATAGACATAAAGTGTTTTGAAGATGTAGATGCCATAATTAACCTGGCTGGAAATAATGTAGCCCACCGGTGGACAGATCGATATAAAGAGGCCATTCTTGAAAGCCGTATCAATAGCCTCCGTACGCTCCGGCACGCACTGAAACGAAGCGGAAACAAGACAATAACGCATATAGTTTCTGCGTCGGCAATAGGGATTTATCCGAGCTCGTTAACAGAATTATATAATGAAGAGAGTCCCTATGCAACCGACTTCCTCGGGCAGGTCGTTCAACAATGGGAACGGGAAGCAGATACTTTTTCTTCTTTGAATATATCGGTTACCAAACTCAGAATTGGTTTAGTACTTGCTACTGAAGGCGGGGCATTGCCCCCGATGATCAGATCTGTTAAGACGCTTACTGCCGCCACTTTTGGAAATGGAAAGCAATGGCAATCCTGGATCCACTGTGAGGATGTGGCTCAAATGTTTATGTTTTGCGTTGAAAAGAAATGCCAAGGTGTATTCAATTCCGTTGCGCCCAACCCCATAATTCAGAAGAAATTATTAAAGGAAGTTGCGCGTACTCTCCGAAGGCCCATACTTTTACCCGGCGTTCCTCTATTTTTTATGAAAATTATCCTGGGGGAAATGGCTACGCTGTTGTATTCGAGTCAGCGCGTTAGCAGCAAAAAGATCGAAACGCACGGATTTTCTTTTAACTACACAACTATTACCGCGGCGATCAAGTCTCTCTTGACCTAAACACAGTCCTCTTTTCATCTTCCTGTTACTTTATTAGACACGCTAAATTTTCCGTGACATTTTGACACGTTTAAAGAATTGGCAGTACTTTTGCCATCTTAAATCGAGTTTGTACAAAGAATTCATTTACATGAGCAAAAAGGATAAAAGTCCAGAAATACAAGATCTGCCGTCGGAAGACGAAACTATCGATCAATCACAGGCCGAAGAAGTTGTTGAAGAGGTTAGCAAGGAAGAGGAATTGGAGCAGGCTTTAGGTACTGAGAAAGATAAGTTTTTGCGGCTCTTCGCCGAATTTGAGAATTATAAAAAACGGACAACCCGGGAACGGATGGAATTATTCAAGACGGCCGGGCAAGAAGTCTTGGTTTCTATTTTACCAATTCTTGATGATTTTGACCGGGCCCTGGTTGAAATGGAAAAAGCGAAGGACCAAGAATTGAAAAAGGGTGTTGAATTGATCTATAACAAGCTAAAAGAAACCTTAAAGACCAAGGGACTTGAGATTCTGGCTTGTAAAAAAGGGGATGCATTTGATGCCGAGATCCACGATGCGATCACACAGATTCCTGCGCCCAATAAAAAATTAAAAGGTAAGATCATTGACGTGGTCGAAAAAGGCTACTCACTGGGAGACAAGATTATCAGGCACCCTAAAGTTGTAGTTGGAAATTAAGAGCGAAATGAAGGAGGATTTTTACGAAATACTAGGTGTATCTAAAGGCGCAACGGCTGCTGAAATAAAAAAAGCGTACCGTAAGAAAGCGTTGAAATATCACCCCGATAAAAATCCGGGAGATGCCAAAGCCGAAGAGATGTTTAAGAAAGCAGCTGAGGCCTATGAGGTGCTGAGCAATCCTGACAAAAAAGCCCGTTATGACCAGTTTGGACATGCGGCCTTTGACGGAGGCGGATTTGGCGGTGGCGGCATGAATATGGAGGACATCTTCAGTCAGTTTGGAGATATATTTGGCAGCGCATTTGGCGGTGGTTTTGGAGGTTTTGGTGGTTTCGGTGGTGGTACCAGAAGAGTGAAGGGAAGTAATCTGAGGATTCGGGTAAAACTCAGCCTTGAAGAAATAGCAAACGGTGTTGAGAAGAAGGTAAAAGTCAAAAGGAAAAAACAAGCGCCCGGAGTTTCCTATACAGTTTGTGGAACCTGTAATGGGAATGGCCAGGTAACGAGAATCACTAACACCATCCTCGGTCGGATGCAAACCGCAACTACCTGTAATACGTGTAAAGGGAGCGGACAGGTTATTGACAAAAAACCCGCTGATGCCGATGAATTTGGCTTACTAATTTCCGAAGAAACTGTATTGGTCAAGATCCCTGCCGGTGTAGAAGAAGGAATGCAATTAAAGGTTGGCGGAAAAGGAAATGATGCACCTGGTGATGGAGTCCCCGGCGATCTTCTTGTAGCCATTGAAACCATTGAGCACCCCACGTTAAAGCGCGAAGGGGATAACCTGCATTATGACCTTTATATAAGTTTGTCTGAGGCCGTATTAGGCACATCTAAAGAAATAGATGCGGTGACGGGGAAAGTGCGCATCAAGTTAGAGGCGGGAATTCAATCAGGGAAAATTCTTCGACTCCGAGGCAAAGGGATCAGCAGTATCAATGGATATGGCAGCGGAGATCTTCTGGTCCACGTGAATGTTTGGACTCCTAAAGAGTTAAACAAAGAACAGCGCGAATTCTTTGAGCGAATGCAGGAAGATGAAAATTTTGAACCGCGTCCTGAGAAGTCCGATAAATCTTTCTTTGAAAAGGTGAAGGACATGTTCTCCTAATAAGAATAGGGTTTTTAAAATAAAAACGTATATTTGATTCAATATTGGGAAACCAATATTAATTTTCTTTTTCATAGCAATTTTTTTCCCATCCTTAATCTTTTAAGGGTGGGTTTTGTTTTTTCGGACAGGGTTTTTGTTTAACCTTTTGATCAAAAGCTAATCTCATAAGAAGGGTGTAAATCCATTGATTTCTGTTTGAATAAATACCTGAAAAAAGCTAGATACCATTTATCTATATTTGAAGAAACAAGCTTTATGGATCATATTCTGGTAGCAGATAAGCTCACTAAAAATTTTGGTGACCATCAGGCATTGAACCATGTTTCAATTCAAATGCCCAGAGGTAGTATTTATGGAGTTTTGGGTCCTAATGGCGCTGGCAAAACAACCCTCTTGCGGATCATAAATCAAATCACTGCCCCGGATCAGGGCCAGGTTTTTTTTGATGGACAACCTCTCAAACCACAACACGTGACGCAGATCGGTTATCTTCCCGAAGAAAGAGGTTTGTATAAGAGTATGAAAGTAGGTGAGCAAACCATGTACCTGGCGCAGTTAAAAGGGTTAAGTAAAACAGAAGCCAAAACCCGCTTGAAGTACTGGTTTGAACGATTCGATATTGGAGATTGGTGGGGTAGAAAAGTCCAAGAGCTCTCTAAAGGCATGGCTCAAAAGATCCAATTTATAGTGACCATCTTACATGAACCAAAATTGTTAATATTCGATGAACCTTTTAGTGGCTTTGATCCCATAAATGCAAATCTAATCAAGGACGAGATCCTCGCACTTAAAGAAAAGGGAACGTCCATAATATTTTCTACCCATCGTATGGAAACCGTAGAAGAGCTCTGTGAGTATATCGCCCTACTTAACGAAGCAGAGATCATCCTAGATGGAAAGCTATCTGATATAAAAAAAGCTTATAAGAACAATAAGTTTGAAGTAGGAATCCATGTGACAGAAGGGGAGGGCATTGTAACAGAAATACAAGATGTATTTTCGATATCATCTATACATTTTAATGAGATCGATGGGCAATTAAATTTCGACATACAATTGCCAGATTCAGATACACGCTCTTTTCTGAACTATCTCTCAGAAAAAGGGACAATTAATAATTTTGTCGAGAGGATTCCTTCTACCAGCGATATTTTTATTCAAACCGTTCAAAACAAACTTGGCCATGTCTAAATTGAGTTTAATTATTCGTAGGGAATACCTGGCCAAGGTGCGCAATAAGTCCTTTGTGATCATGACGATCCTGAGTCCCGTATTATTGGTTGGGATGATCGTATTGATCGCATTTTTGACAAAGGTGAATGACAGTGAAAAACGGGTCATTGGCCTGCTTAATGAAGGCCCTTATTTTAGCACAGACTTCAATCCTACGGATAGCTATTCCTATCTCCACTTTAACGATATTTCTTTAGAAGCAGCAAAGGATTCAACACGTAGCATGGGCTTTTATGGTTTGCTTTATATTCCCGAGGCAGCAAATGTTGAAACTACTCTGATGAATACTGTTTTCTACACTGAAGATGCACCACTGGCAGCAGTGATAGATAATCTTGAAGATATATTCCAATACCGCTTGCAGCAGTTTAAATTAACCAGCATAGGTATTTCCGCTGAAGAATTTGCAGAGATTGACGACCGATTCGACATGCAGACGGCAACTTTTGACGGAGATCAAAACCTAAAAGGGATCAATGAAATAAAAGCGTTGATCGGAGGAGGTTTTGGGTATTTGATCATGATGTTCATTATTATTTACGGAGGCTTTGTTATGCGTAGTGTGATCGAGGAAAAGACGAGCCGGATCATTGAAGTGATCATATCTTCGGTTCGCCCCTTTCAATTAATGCTGGGCAAGATTATTGGCACATCCCTTGCCGGGATCACGCAGTTTATTATTTGGATCATATCTGCAGCTATCCTTTTGGTCGTCGTCATGTTATTTTTTGGAATAGATGTGACTGCACTAAACCAGAGTGCCTCCGCTATGCCGGCAGGCCTTCCCGGCAGTGAAGTACCAGCAGCTGTAGATACCTTGCAATTATATGCCGAGGAGTTGTATAGGTTTCCCTGGCTGATGTTAATATTTTTCTTTATTATTTATTTTATTCTGGGCTACTTAATTTATAGCTCAATATATGCCGCCATTGGTGCCGCAGTCGATAATGAAACGGATACACAACAATTCATATTTCCCATCATTCTTCCCTTAATGCTGGCGATATATGTAGGGTTCTTCTCTGTATTTGGCAACCCGCATGGTCCCATTGCAGTAGGTTTTTCTCTTTTTCCGCTAACCTCCCCAATAGTTATGCTGATGCGCTTGCCTTCTGGTATAGGTGCAGGAGGTGTCCCTGTTTGGCAATTGATCGCTTCCATAGCCCTGTTGATCATTACTTTTATAGGGATTGTATGGCTGGCAGCTAAAATATATCGGGTAGGTATTTTGATGTATGGAAAAAAACCAACATATAAAGAGCTTTGGAAGTGGCTCAAATATTAGAAATTGTGTACTTTAAATTCGAAATTCCAAATGCGTTATGAACGAATTCCTTCAAAAAGCTAAGGAGATACTTAATTGGGGTATTCACATTGGAGATGCGAAGAATGGCATTCATCTGACTCTGGGCATTTTTTTGATGTTACTGTTGGCCATATTGGCGACAAATATCTTTTTGCGATTTTTCAGGAAAGTAGTAACTCGTAAAATGGAAAGGGAAGACAAGTTGAAATTTGTCAGCATCTTCCAGTTTCTTAAGTATGCTATTTATTTGGTCGTTGTCCTGATAACACTAAGCGCGGTAGGAGTAAACATCACGCTTTTAATCACTGCCTCGGCCGCCCTCTTTGTTGGTTTGGGTCTGGCACTCCAGGATCTGTTTCAAGACCTGATCGGCGGAATTTATGTTATAGTCGACAAATCATTAAGTGTTGGCGATATCATAGAAGTTGATAGTCGTGTTGGCCGGGTCCAGGAGATCAAACTCCGAACCACTAGAGCAGTAACCCCTGATGATAAAGTGATCATCATACCCAACCATAAATTCATAAAGGATACAGTTTATAATTATACCCAAAACCGCTTGATTACCATTGAAGCGGTAAAAGTAGGCGTAGCCTACGGCAGTGACGTCGATCTGGTGAGTAAGTTACTTCTCAAAAGCCTGGAAGGAATAGAGGGCGTGCTTCATACTCCTGAGCCTTTTGTTTGGTTCGAAGACTTTGCAGATTCTTCGCTTTTATTCTCAATCCGATTTTATGTTGCCGATAGCTTTAGGACCATGTCCACCAAAAGCGCAATTCGCTTTAGGATAGATTCGCTTTTTAGAGAAAACAAAATTAAAATTCCTTTCCCTCAAAGAGATATTCATATCATTAGCCAACCAAAAACTGATCATTAACCTAATACCACCATTCTGAAATACGCCTTGCTTTTTCTTATTTTTTTCGGCTCTACTCTATTAGTAACGGGGCAGAGTACAGATCTGGCCCGGATTGAATACACGTCGCTTCCGGACAGTAAATCGGATACAGAATCAAGACGATACCGAGTCTTGATCAATGCACCGATCAAGACCGGATTGGAAGAATACCTCGTATTAGGAGGTGATTATAGCCGTATTGATATTTTACCTAGAAATCCACTTCCGTTCGATGGATCTTCCATTCGAAAATTGCACGTGATCGACTTCAATATGGGGTATATATTCAAATGGAACGAGAATTGGCGATTTGTTGGGATTTTTACCCCGAGGATAGCCTCGAATTTGGTAAGCGGCATAGAGCCTAATGATTTTAAGATCAATGCAACAGCTAGTTTGTGGAAGGAACGAAAAGATGCCGAGAAACCTTTCAGGTTAGTCCTTGGCTTGAGTTATAACAGTGCAACGGGCTTGCCAGTACCTTTACCTTTGATCAATTACTACAGACGATTTCATCCGAATTGGTCCTTTACCCTTGGAATCCCCAAGTCCCAGTTCCGATATTACTTAAATGAAAAGCATATTTTCGATGCTTCTTTGTTCCTGGATGGTTATTTTGTAAATATTCAAGAGGATATCCCCGTGTCCGATGATCAAATAGCAAGCGCTGTTTCATTGTCAATAGTTGTTGGATCGATTGGATATCAATTCAAGATCAGTAAATATGTATCCTGGCAATCCTGGATCGGGCATTCCATTATTCAAAAAGGGATATTAAGAGATGACAACCGGAACAAGGTATTTGAAGTTAATAGTGATCCTGGTTTTTATTTCAGGTCCGGCATAAAAATGTCAATTTTTTAAATAGATCAATGGCGAAAATATTAGTTATAGAAGATGAGGCTGCCATCAGGCGTGTGTTGGTTAAAATTCTTACCGAAGAGAGTGATACGTATGAAGTTGAGGAAGCAGAAGATGGAGTAAAAGGCTTAGATCAAATCAAAAAAAATGAGTACGACCTTGCCCTTTGTGATATAAAAATGCCAAAAATGGATGGTATGGAAGTACTGCAATCAGCTAAGAAAATCAAACCTGAGGTTCCTTTTATTATGATATCAGGTCATGGCGATCTTGATACAGCAGTTCATGCCATGCGGATAGGTGCCTTTGATTATATTTCCAAACCGCCAGACCTCAATCGCTTGCTTACAACTGTACGTAATGCGCTGGACAGAAAGGAACTCGTCGTAGAAAATAAAACGCTACGCAAGAAGATCAGCAAAAACTATGAAATGGTAGGCGAGGGCAAGGAGATCCAGATCATAAAAGATATGATCGAAAAAGTCGCTCCAACAGACGCCCGTGTCCTAATTACCGGTGCTAATGGTACAGGAAAAGAACTTGTAGCTCATTGGATCCATGAAAAAAGTGAACGTAGCAGCGGCCCCTTCATTGAAGTGAATTGTGCGGCCATCCCTTCAGAATTAATAGAAAGTGAGCTTTTTGGTCATGTGAAGGGTGCATTTACATCAGCGGTGAAGGACAGGGCAGGGAAGTTTGAAACAGCCAATAAAGGGACCATCTTCCTGGACGAAATTGGGGATATGAGTTTATCTGCACAGGCCAAAGTTCTGAGGGCCTTGCAAGAGAACAAGATCTCACGAGTAGGCTCAGACAAGGATATCAAAGTTGATGTTCGTGTTGTGGCCGCCACTAATAAAGATCTTGACAAAGAAATTGCAGAAGGAAGATTTCGTGAAGATTTGTACCACAGATTAGCCGTGATCCTGATAAAAGTACCAGCCTTGAATGATCGAAGGAAAGACATACCTCTCCTGATAGAACATTTTGCCTCCAAAATAGCCAGTGAGCAAGGTATTTCAAAGAAGAAATTTTCTTCAAAGGCCATTAGCCTTTTAAAGGGGTATGATTGGACAGGTAATATTCGGGAACTTCGTAATGTAGTTGAGCGTTTAATTATCCTCGGCGGCGAAGAGATATCCGAAGGGGATGTCAAACTCTTCGCCAGCAAATAGGATGTATATTGTTTGGGGGTAAAGGGTTACTTTCCACAGCTTTCCAGCCTGCGAAGGGCATTTTCGGTAATCTCTTTGGTTCGGAAATTATAGTACTTCTTTCCTGGTGTCAGGTCTTTTCGCAACAGCTCTTGTGAACAGTGTGCATATATTTTTGATGCAAAATCATAAGCTTCCCGGCAGTTCACGTTTTTTACAACTTCATCCAGGGAGTTTTTAAAATTCACCAACGCCTTATCGATCATGTTGTGAAGATCTTTTTCTTTCGGCATTTTCTGTGCAAGTTTTTCTTCAGCAGCGGTTTTAGTATTCATAGCTAAGAGATCTGAAGCGTACAAGCTCACGTGAAGTTCATCGTGCTTTTCTAAAGCCTCCAAACTGCCATAGGTACTCTCAAGGGCCCGTTTCAAAAGTATTTTAGCTCCTTTTAATGAGCCAATTCTTGTGGCTTTTTTCAAATTTTCAAGACCTTCATCTATACTTTTCAGGGCATAATCACAACCACAGGCCTCAAATTGAGTTCTGGATTTTTCTATGGCATTTAATGCTTTGTACGCATAGTACCTGGAAAAATTTATGTCTTCTGCCTTAATAGCCTGTTGCGTCTGCGATTTTATGTAGCCTAAATTTGAGCCAACATAGTCACATGCACGCTTATTGCCAATTGCTGAAAAGGGTATGAGAAAAAGGACGAAAAGGATCGTGTAGGTAGGTCTCATAGCATAGTAATAATTAGGTAAATTCGGGTAAACCAAAATTAGGCCAGTACGTCTTTGAGTCCTTATTTATTCGATAAAACGTTCAGAAGTTTCGTACAACGGAACTTTTCCCCTGAAAATCGCCTTTTGCGACCTCAAAATTGGCGGGCACTGTTGCATTTCATCCGCTTTTTGAAGTATCTTACCCGATATGAAGCAAATAAATATTGAAGCTTACAAGGCGTCTCCTGACCTCTCTCTGGCTTCTCGGCAAACATATGAAAAGCTTGATGAGACGGACAAGCGCCTCAAGAAAAAGCTGGAAAAGATCCGGGAAGATCTCGGGGATTTTCAAAACACCCTATATGCCCATGACAAATATGCTGTGCTTATTTGTTTGCAAGGAATGGATACATCCGGGAAAGACAGTTTGATCAGGGAAGTTTTTAAGGATTGCAATGTCAATGGAGTTAAGGTACATAGTTTTAAAGTACCCACAGATTTAGAACTAAGCCATGACTATTTATGGCGCCACTACATAGCACTACCCTCTAAAGGTACATTTGGCGTTTTCAATCGTACCCATTATGAAAATGTATTGGTCACTCGGGTACATCCGGAATATATATTGAATGAACATATCCCGCATATTCACTCAGTTGAAGATATAGACCAGGATTTTTGGGACCGGCGATTCGAACAAATAAACAATTTTGAAAAACACCTGGCTCAAAATGGAACACTGATCTTTAAATTTTACTTACACCTTTCAAAAGAGGAACAACGACAACGACTTTTAAGAAGGCTTCGCCTCGATGAGAAGCATTGGAAATTTTCTCCCGGAGACCTCAAAGAACGCAAGCTCTGGGATTCCTATATGAAATGCTATGAAGAAGCTATTAGACGAACGACATTTGATCACGCACCCTGGTTCGTGATCCCGGCAGACAACAAGCCTTCTGCCAGGGTACTTGTCGCATCTATCTTACTAAATTCTTTGCGGAAGTATACAGATATTAAGGAACCGGAATTGGAGAATAAAATAAAGGATAATATCCCTATGTATAAAGAAGAACTTGAAAGCGATAAAGAATGAGATCACTGTTGATATTGATGTGTGCTGTTTGTTTTGTCTCTTATGGACAATCCGAAGATGAGATCAAGATAAAAGCTATTTATGATGCTGCCCTGACACAGGGTAAAGCGTACGATTGGTTAAACCATTTATCCAACCAGATCGGTGGTAGATTGTCTGGTTCGGTGCAAGCACAACTGGCGGTAGAGTATACACGGGATCAGCTAGACTCACTCGGACTCGATAATGTGTGGCTGCAACCGGTCATGGTACCAAAATGGGTTCGCGGTACTCCGGAATACGCCTACCTGGAGAGTAAGCCCGGAATTACTAATAGTGTGCCTATTTGTGCCCTGGGGGGTTCAGTGGCCACACCTTTAGGCGGATTAAAAGCCAATGTAGTAGAAGTAAAAGGCACCGAGGATCTTCAAATGCTGGGGAGGGAAGCCATAGAAGGGAAGATCGTGTTTTATAACCGTCCAATGGATCCCACGCTAATAAACACATTTCAGTCGTACTCTGGCTGTGTAGACCAGCGTTATTCCGGTGCTGCAGAAGCAGCTAAATATGGTGCTGTAGGTGTTGTTGTACGCTCAATGAATTTGCGATTGGATGACTACCCGCACACAGGCTCAATGGGCTATGGGGAATTGCCGGTTGCAGAACGTATACCGGCAGCAGCGATTAGCACAAATGGAGCTGAATTGTTAAGTACCACCTTGAAATTAAACCCTAATATCAAATTCTACTTCAAGCAGAATTGCCGGCAATTGGAAGATGTGCAGTCTTTTAATGTGATAGGAGAGATCCGAGGGAGTACAAATCCCGATGAGATCATGATCGTTGGGGGGCATCTGGATTCCTGGGACCTAGGGGATGGATCACATGACGATGGTGCAGGCTGTGTGCAAAGTATGGATGTCCTCAGGTTACTCAAAGTAACAGGATATAAACCTAAGCGAACGCTGCGGGTCGTTTTGTTTATGAATGAGGAAAACGGTCTAAGAGGTGGAAATGCCTATGCCGAAATGGCCAGAAAGAAAAATGAGAATCACGTATTTGCCCTGGAAAGTGATGCTGGAGGATTTTCTCCCCGTGGATTTTCTATTGATGCCAATACAGAGAATTATGACCTGATAAAAGGATGGCAACCCTTATTTGAACCCTACCTGGTACATATGTTCATCAAAGGGGGAAGCGGAGCTGATATTGGTCCGCTAAAAAATGGAGAAGTGGTTTTGGCCGGACTGCGACCTGATTCCCAGCGTTATTTCGACCATCATCATGCCGAGAATGATACGTTTGAACATGTCAACAAACGGGAATTGGAACTAGGCGCTGCAGCAATGACAAGCCTCATATATCTGGTCGATAAGTACGGGGTGATCCCCCCAAAAAAAATTAAGGGTTGAGACTCTGGGAATCTTCCTGATAATACTACCTTTGCGGGCATTATAATTACACTATGAAAGACGGTATATACGCAAAATTCAGTACACCAAAAGGTGAGATCCATGTACAATTAACGCATGATAAAACTCCGGGAACGGTCGGTAACTTTGTTGCCCTCGCTGAGGGGAAGATGAAGAACGCCGTAAGTGAAGAAGGCAGTCCTTATTACGACGGCTTAAATTTCCACAGGGTAATTCCTGATTTTATGATCCAGGGTGGATGCCCGATGGGTTCAGGAACAGGTGATCCAGGCTATAAATTCGATGATGAGTTTCATCCGGAATTAAGACACGAAAAACCTGGTGTACTTTCCATGGCTAATGCCGGCCCGGGCACCAATGGCAGTCAGTTTTTTATTACTCATATCGCCACTCCATGGTTGGATGATAAACACACTGTATTCGGTCATGTTACCGAAGGTCAGTCTGTAGTTGATGCTATAGAGCAAGGAGATATCATTGAAAAACTGGAGATCGTTCGTATTGGGGAAGATGCTGTTGCATGGGATGCAATGGGTGCATTCACTTCTTTTGAAAATTCACGAATTGCCAGAGAAGAAGAGGCGAAGAATAAAGCAGAAGCCGCCATGAAAGACCTGATCGAGGGATTTGAAAAGACAGATTCAGGCTTGTATTACAAGATCGTGAACCAAGGAAATGGGGATGCCCCAAATAAAGGAGACAAGGTCTCTGTGCATTACGAAGGTAGCCTTGTGACCGGGCAGGTTTTCGATTCTTCCTACCAACGCAAGCAACCCATAGATTTTCAATTAGGTGTCGGACAGGTAATACCGGGTTGGGACGAAGGTATAGGGCTCCTGAAAGTAGGGGACAAAGCCAAGCTTGTTATTCCATCGGAACTGGGATATGGTTCCAGCGGTGCAGGAGGTGTAATACCTCCAAACGCTATCCTTATCTTTGATGTAGAACTCGTAGCCGTTTCTTAGCGTTTACCCTGACTTACATAAGGATAGAGGATCATAACAAAATTTATTACGATCAAGACGATCAACAGGTTAAAAAATGATACCATGGGGATGATTATTTAGCAATCCTTTACTTAGCTAACAATTGATCTAAGCAATACCCTACTTGCAAACTTGATGTGTCAATAAGGAATTTAATACTCGCGATCATTCTATGGATGCCAAAGCACTCGAAAAGCTGCGTTACCCAATCGGTAAATTTTCCAGCACTGAAGAAATAAGCAATGAACAGATCAAAGCTTGGGTCCAACAGTTAGATGCATTTCCTGAAAGGCTTGCGGAATTAGTTACCCCCTTATCTGAGGAACAGTTGGAGACATTATACAGGCCCGAAGGGTGGACCATCAGGCAGGTGATCCATCATGTCTCGGATAGCCATCACCATAGTTATATTCGCTTTAAGTGGGCGCTGACTGAAAATAAACCGGTGATCAAACCGTATGATGAGAAAGGATGGGCAGAGTTGCATGACACTAAAAGTGCACCTATCCAAATGTCACTTGAACATCTGCGAATCGTGCACGCAAAATTGGTATACCTCTTAAGAGGGCTAAATCCTGGTGATCTGGATCGGACATTTATACATCCGGACGACGGAAGTACTAGCTCGCTAAAAGAAAATATTGGCCGCTATGTCTGGCATGGCAATCATCACTACGCCCATATCGAAGAAGCCTGTAAGAGAAATGGGTGGCTCTGAGCTATAACGACTTACTCAAAATGCACATAGGTCTTTCTTCTTCTTTAATATTGGTGTAATGCAATCGTTTTTCTCCCAGGATATGAAAGCCTTGACTCTGATAAAAATGAAGCGTTCTTCCTTTTTTCATGGTATCTAACCATAGGCTCTTTACTCCTTGATCTCTTAGTAGTTCTTCAATTTTCCTCATCACCAAACTGCCAATTCCTTTTCCGGAATAGGAATTGAGTATATAAATTTTTTCAAGTAATACTGAAGGTATTTCGGTGACCAGTTCAGAGAACTCCTTTGAATTCAATTTGACTATTCCGATGGCCTTTTGATCCAATTCAATAATAAAGTGTGACAGTTTTGGATCTTCAATTTCTAATAGAACTTTCTCAGGAGTGTAGTAGGTTTCAAAATATTCGGAGGGAATCCCATTCTTCCATAAGTGGAGATAATGTTCATTATATGTTTGCTTACCCAATTGGATGTAAAGGTCAATATGCCCCTCATCCATAGGTCTCAAGCCTATGGCAGTATCTACATTTATGCCACCTTCCATTTTATATTACACCCTATGCTGGGTTTTTGATGGGAATCTACTTGCTTGCCGGATATAACAGCGTCCAGGGCGTTCCGCATATCTGTCGCAGTGACCGCAATACCATTTTCTGGTCTGGAATCGTCCAATTGGCCACGGTATACCAACTGCAATTCTGCATCGAAGAGATAAAAATCTGGGGTGCAGGCCGCATCATAAGCGGTGGCTACTTCCTGTGATTCATCGTATAGATAGGGAAATGTAAACCCTTCTTGCAGGGCATTTTCCTTCATCAGTTCCGGACTGTCCTGAGGATAGTTTTCAACATCATTACTAGAGATCGCCACAAAACCAATGCCTTTACCCTTGTAGTCCCTGGCGAGTGCTACAATCCCGGCGTTTACATGTTTGACAAACGGACAATGATTACATATGAACATGACTACGGTACCTGCAGAGCCGGAGAGTTCATTTAAAGTCAGCGAGGTACCCGAAATGGTATCAGGTAAATTAAAATCAGGAGCTTTAGTCCCTAAGGGCATCATATTACTTGGAGTTCTTGCCATTGCTTACTTGTTTTTATGTGTGACGATCCACCATAAGTTGCCAGATGAATCTTGCACCCCCCCATATCTATCTCCATGAGGAAAATCCTGAGGTTCCATTCTAGAGGTTGCTCCTTCAGATAGTGCACTCGCATACGCTTGGTCGCAATTTGGGACATAAACATACAAACTACCCGGAACTGACTTGAATTCTTCCGTTGGTTCTCCCATCATAATTACAGAATCCCCAATAACAATCTCTGCATGCATAACGCTGCCGTCATCCCTCATCTTCGGTTCACCGCGTAATTCGGCTCCAAATACCTTTTGCAGGAAGGGAATAAGAGATGATACCCCCGATACGATCAAATAAGGAGTTACCCGATGGAGTCCGAATGGATTTAAACTTTCACTCATTGCCTTGGATTACTATTAATTGATCTAATAAAGGTAATTCATTTGTCAATATTCGTATAACATAAGAAGCTACTAATTGCCGTTGATATCTTTTCTTGCATTTGCCATAAGAATTTGCGTATTTCAATCTTTAATAAACAACCTTACCTACCATGCAACCTGAACTTGATAAGGTCCAAATGGTCTTGTCCACGGAAACTTTGTGGATCTTGAATACGGCCCTGGCATTGATCATGTTTGGTGTTGCCCTGAACCTTAAAGTTTCTGATTTTGGAAGGCTTATCAATCAACCTAAATCCGTGTTAGTTGGTGTAAGCAGTCAGTTTATTATGCTGCCTTTGGTTACGCTTGGTTTAGTATATCTCATCGATCCATATCCGAGTATTGCACTCGGTATGTTTATGGTAGCTGCTTGTCCTGGTGGGGTTGTTTCAAATTTTTTCTCTCATTTGGCAAAGGGAAATGCTGCACTTTCAATAAGTCTCACAGCAATTGCTACACCATTAGCCATTATAATGACTCCTCTAATTTTAACTATTCTGGGATCTTCTTATCCGCCAACTGCAAGCCTTCTAAGGGGCATATCAATATCCCCAATAGAAATAGGAAAACTTGTAGGATTATTATTAGGCGTCCCAATTATTGCCGGGATGTTCGTACATTACAAATGGCCTCATTTTGCACAAAAGATACGGTCACCGTTTAAAATAGGTTCTGTCATTTTTTTGATCCTTCTGATCCTATTTGTCATTTATGATAATAGGTACATATTTATGGATAATGCATCCTTGGTTATTGGCCTGGTCCTCTTACATAACTTTGCTGCATTGGCGACCGGATTCAGTTGGGGTAAAATTTGGGCTTTAGTACCTCAAGATGTGCGTTCGCTCACAATAGAAACCGGCATTCAAAATTGTGGCCTTGCACTGCTCTTAATCCTCACTTTTTTCAAGGAACTAGGGGGAATGGCTGTATTAGCGGCTATATGGGGTATATGGCATCTTATATCAGGCTTGTTAATCGCCAGTAGCTGGTCAAGATTCCCCATAAATAAAAGTTCTATGGTTTGAGATCATTTATGTACATAGTGGTAAAGTATATTGCCCAGCTGGCTCTATTTCTCTATTATAAACGTATAGAACTACTTCATACAGATCGCATTCCCAAAAGTGGCCCGATCCTTTTTCTTCCCAACCATCAAAATGCCTTGATGGATCCCCTGGTTATGGCAGCTTATTCAAAGCGTAAACCCTTTTTCCTGACACGTTCCGATGTGTTTGCCAATAGTATCCTACGCGCTTTTTTTGGCTTCTTACAAATGATGCCTATTTACAGAATGCGTGACGGCCGGTCTAAACTGAGCAATAACGAAGCCATTTTTAAGCGTTGCTCTGATATACTTTTAAGCGGAAAATCCCTAGTAATATTCCCGGAAGGCAACCATAATATTCAAAGGAGGATTAGACCCTTAAGTAAGGGGTTTACCCGATTCCTTTTTGGAAGCCTGGAGCGAGATCCTGAGTTTAATCCTGCATTGATCCCGGTAGGGGTGAATTATCAGCAAGCGTCCGGATTTCCTGATAGCGCTGTATTATATTTTGGAACTGCCGTTGATTTCCAGGATGTACTTGTACCGGACGATATGCAACAAACTATTCTAAAAACTAAAGAAGCGTTATTTGCTCAATTAGTTCAATTGACGTCTCATATTGGAGACGAAGTGCACTATGATGAGATCCTGGATAGATTAGAAGGGCGAAACACAGATTTTACCGATCCGATCGCTGTCAACAAGTTGATTGAATCCTGGCAGGATCTGCCGAAAAACCCGGGAGTAAAAACAGCATTCATTCTAAAAGCCTGGGATATAGTTTTTAGTAGCTTAAATTTCCCGATGATCGTCTTATGGCGATTAGGCCCAAAACGCCTCGTGCCTGAAATAGAATTTACAGCAACATTCCGATTCTTGTATTCGGTGGTGATATATCCACTTACCTACGCCTTAGGTTTTGTCTTGCTCAAATCGCTGATTTCCTGGGAGTATGCCCTTGCTTTTATACTAGGGCACATCCTGCATAACCTCCTCTATGTAAAATTGCGCTGATTCATTACATCATATTCCCAAAGAAGATCGCATTCATCAGCAATTTATTCGTCCCATACCAAAAAGCCCGGAAGTTGGTGTTATCAGTGAATAGGATAACTCTTCCCTTGCCGAGTCGCTTTGCTCTAAAGGGAACACTATTCTTAAGAAGTTCCAGGTTTTCTTCGGAAATATATCCGCTTAACAACGGATCAGATGTATACTGGATAGGATTGTCATAACTATTTTTGAGGGGCTCTATGTAAATATTGGAATTCCTGAACAGGGCCAGATTCTCGTTTTTGTAGCCAAAGTTCACAGGGTGTGAACGATCTATCTTCGCTTCAAAAATGGCTCCGCCTGTTACTTGTGCCCCCAGGTATTCATTCTTCTCATCATAGGCAATATCTTTTGCTACCAGGGTGTCTTTTTTGAACTTCAACTTCATCAACTCATTAGAATTCAACCAATTAGCAACACTTCTATAGCCAATTAAGGTGCCTCCCTGCTTAACCCAATTTTTTAATTTCTCTGCAGCAGATTTTGAAAGACCTGATGATCCCCACGTACTGGGGATAATGATATCGGTATACGAACTCAGGTCGACAGAACGGAAATATTTCAGGTCGATCTTGGTGATCTTCATATCATATCGTGTGTCAAAAAGATGCCAGATCTCGCCGGCATCATAGGCCCGAATCCCATTCCCGACCAGGACGGCTACCTTTTGTTTTTTCACAGGATCAAAATCATTGCTTCCCAGGTCAATGCCCCGGGTAATACCGGTATTTACTCCTGTGATCTTAATTTGTGAATCCCGGGCTACTTCCTGCAAGAAAGTATGAAGCGCATCGACATCTAATTTTTGATTTTGCACGGGGATCATAATAGTCCCGTAGTCATAGGTAACATCGTTTAATGTGAAAGGAGATTTGGCAACCTTAGCGCGCAAGCCTTTTTGAACGATCTTATGCAGAGCTTTTGGTGTGTAATATTCATGCCATTCAAATAAATAGGCATAGGCACTTTTATTTACCACGGCACCCTGAGGCTTTTCTAGTTTTTCTATAACAGCCCCCCCATTAGACAAGCTGGATACTTCGGCATAGTCGACATTGAAAGCCAATGGAAATGTCCAGGCTGAGATATCATAGAATAGACTGTCTGTAAAAGTGGTACGCTTTTCAAACATGGCTTTTATGAGTCGGTAATTCTTCTGATCCATAGGTACCACGTAACTATTACCCTGGGTAAATTGTTTGCCCTGAATGGTGCTATTACCGGCTAACTCATGGATCCTGATCTTATGACGCTCCATGATCTCGGCTAAATGCCAGGCTTTACTGGCGTCCTTGCTGTCTCCAAAGACAATAGCCTTCGTTTTGGAGCGAGCAGACTCGGTACGCATATCACTAAAATATTGCCTCTGAAAATCCAGCAATTTAGTGCGCATATTATATCCTGCTTCTATGGTGGATAAGGCAGCCGTAAATTGATTTCGTATGGTAAATGGAAAAGTGAGAATACCATTTTCGCTTTCCTGTATGTGTCCTCTTGAACTTCCCTGTTCAAATAAGATCCCAATGCTTCCATTCACATCAGGGAAGGTTGATCCTTTCCCATAATAATAATCGTCATAATTCTCCTCAGAATAATAGAGTGATCCTATCTTATCCAGGGCTTTTGCATGATATGTAGCTACTTCACGTGTAAGTTCCTGATTTAATTTTGGTGTTAGAGGGTGAACACGGGTAGGCTCTCCGGGTTGAAAGAAAAAGGTAGAATTGGTACCCATTTCATGATGATCCGTAAGGATATTTGGCATCCAGGCATGAAACGATTTTATACGTGCCCTGCTTTCGGGAAGTTGTACGGGCAGCCAGTCGCGATTCATGTCAAACCAATAGTGATTGGTCCTGCCACCGGGCCAGACCTCGTGGTACTCCCGTTCATTTTTGTCCGGGTTTAGATGGATGCTCTTATTCATATTGGCCCAATATGCGAAGCGCTGAAGTCCGTCCGGGTTAAAAGAAGGATCCATCAGAATAACCATGTTGTCCAGCATGGAATCTATTTCTGGTCCCTGTGCTGCTGCCAGGTAATACGCATAAGCCAAGCCGGCATTAGCCCCACTGGGTTCGTTCCCATGGATTGAAAACCCTTGGTAAACCACAACAGGCATTTGACTGGTGTCTAACTGAGCCCCACCACTTTCTGAAAGCGCTACATGATCCTTTTTGATCTCCTCTATGCGCGAGTGATTGGCCGGTGATGTAATTGTGAGCAATAATATGGGTCGGCCTTCAAAGGTGGCACCCCGGTTCTCTATACTGATCCTGTCACTTTCCTTTGCCAGGGTTTGCATATAGAACATAAGTTTATCATGTGTTACATGCCATTCACCAACTTCATGCCCAATAACCTCTTTGGGAGTAGGTATACTACTGTCATAGGAAATATTTTGTGGTAAGTAATAAGAAAGATCAGCTTGTTTTTCTTGAGTAAAACCTGCAAGGCTCATGCATAGCCCCAGTATCAATATGGTTTTTTTCATCGTAGCTCTTTGTTTGCATTTAAAGGTAAGTAATATGAATAAAAAAACGGCCCTGAAAAAAGGCCGTTTTATACGTTGTTTTAGACTGACTAAATATCGTCAAAATCTACATCGGTAAAGTTATCGGTAGATTTCATTTCGCCATTCTCGCTTGGTTCTTCTTTCTTAAAATCTTTTTGGTGACGTTCAGATATCACTTCCAATCCCTTTTCTTCAATAATATAGTCCATCATCTCTGACATGATCTCCCGGAAGGATTGGAAATCTTCCTTGTAGAGATAGATCTTGTGTTTCTTATAATGAAAAGACCCGTCTTCATGCGTAAATTTCTTGCTTTCCGTCAAAGTAAGGTAGTAATCTCCGGCTTTTGTACTGCGTACATCAAAGAAATATGTTCTTCTGCCAGCACGTAAAACCTTTGAATATATCTCTTCCTGATCCATTAAATCTTTATCCCCCATGAGTTCTTTTTGAGTGGTTATTTTGAAAAAAACGAACTCAAATATTAATAAAAAAAGCTAATTCACCAACTAATTGCTAGTTTTCTTTTTCGGATAGTTGATTGATATAAAGGTCTTTGTAATAACCATCTTTCCGTATCAGATCCTCGTGAGTCCCTTCCTGAATTAGTCGGCCGTTATCCAGAATCAGTATTTTATCAGCATTCTTTGCTGAAGAGACCCTGTGGCTCACCAGAATGGTTGTCTTATCGTCAGAGACGCGTTTCAGATTTGAAAGGATCTCTTCTTCCGTCTCTGTATCAACGGCTGAAAGGCAGTCATCAAACAAATATATCTGTGCATCTTTTATTAGTGCCCTGGCGATGGATATCCGTTGTTTTTGTCCGCCACTTAGGGTAATGCCACGTTCTCCAAGAATGGTGTCATAGCCCAGATTAAAGCCTTCAATATTGTCGTGCACTGCTGCCATTTTTGCAGCGTTGACAATAGCTTCGTCCGAGGCTTGCTCATTACCGAAGCGAATATTGTCGCGTATGGTGTCTGAAAAAAGAAATGCATCCTGGGGTACAACGCCTATGGCTTCACGTAGTCCTGTCAGGTGATGTTCGTTGAGCGGTATATCGTCAATTAAGATCTCGCCGCTCTGGACATCGTATAAGCGACTGATCAACTCAAGGACGGTAGATTTGCCTGAACCGGTTTTACCCAGGATGGCAAGTGTTTGTCCGGGTTCAGCTATAAAGGACAGGCCATTTAGCGCTGTTATGTTTGTGTCTTCATAGGTAAAAGTGACATCCCTGAACTCAATCTTACCATTGATAGTATGTTTTTCTTCAGACTGGTTGGAGATAGCAGGTACTTGTCCGAGAAATTCATTGATCCTTTTTTGGGAAGCCTCGGCGCGTTGAACGATCGATGTGAGCCAGCCCACAACGGCAACAGGCCATGTAAGCATATTCACGTAAAGGACGAATTCTGCAATGGTGCCCACAGAGGTGATCTCCCCATTGATATATTGCATTCCCCCAATGTAAATGACAAAGATGTTGCTAATTCCGATCAGCAGGATCATTAAAGGAAAGAACCAGGCATTCACTTTTGCCAGATCCATACTTTTATCCCTTCCCTCATATGCCAGATTACTGACTTCCTCGTGAATCTGTGGTTCCAGATTATAAGCTTTTATGACAGCCACCCCGGAGAAGGACTCCTGGGCAAAAGTAGATAGGGTAGACAGGTATTCCTGGACACGCGTACTTCGCTTATGAATGATCTTGCTTATCTGATAGATCAGCACAGACAAAATTGGAAGAGGAAGCAGGGAATAAAAGGCAATGGTGGGTGCCTTAATGAACATCAGGGGGATCAAACACACAAACAAGGTAAGTGTCTGGATGCCGTACATTATTGCCGGTCCGACATAGAGGCGCACCTGGCTCACATCTTCACTGATCCGATTCATCAGATCCCCGGTCCTGTTCTTTTTGTAAAAACTTAGGGAGAGTCTCTGATAATGATCAAAAACTTCATTCTTAAGGTCAAACTCGATATAGCGTGAGACATTAATTATAGTTTGCCGCATCAGGAAGGTAAAAAATCCCGATAAGAGCGCTGCGCCTACAATGATCAGGATGTATTCCAGTAATAAGTTCCTTGCTGTAGCTTCACCGATCTCATTCGCAATAAAATTCTCTACTACTTCGATCGACTTATTGACAAAGGAAGGCATAACCAGCTGAAAGACCCTGGCAATAATGGTTATTACTATGCCAATGGCCAATTTAAACCAGTATTTCTTTAAATATTTATTGAGGTACTTTAGTTCCTTCATCTGGTGATCAAAAAACGGGGGGAAGCATGCCCGAATTGAACATGCTGCCAAAGATAGCAGATTGGATGAGAATGGAGTGTTATAAAACGTATAAGAAAATGAAAGGGATAGGTGCAATCAAAGAAATTCAATTAGCTTTGCCCCATATTTATTTAGTTAAAAACCTAAGTTCTTTAAATGCTTACAAGAAGGCAATTGCGCATCAAAGTGATGCAATGCATCTACGCTTTAATCCAATCCAAGGAAGATTCCCTGGATAAGCAGCAGAAATTCCTGAAAGAAAGTATTGCAAATAGCTTTTCCCTCTATTTGCTCAATATGTCGCTGCTCCGCGAATTGCAAAATCGTGTTTCTAACCTCTCGCAGTACGAATCCGAGAAAAAACTAGAATCGGCCCCGAGTGACTATCCGGAGGCGGATCGCCTTTCAAAAAACAGGCTACTGAACAGGATAGCTTCCAATACCGAATTAGAAACTGAAATTAAAAAACGAAAGCTCAATCATTGGTATTTGCATCAGGATTATGTGAAGATCGTATACACGAATCTTATTGAAAGTGAACTGTATGAGACCTATATGAGGAAGCCACAAGTGGAATTTGAGGAAGACAAAGCATTTTTAATTGAAGCATTCCGTACCATAATAGCCCCCAACGATAAGATCTATGATTTTTTTGAAGACAGTTATCTCACTTGGGTAGATGATATCCCGCTGGTCAACACCTATATTGTCAAGCAACTCAAGAAGGTTACGGAAAAGCACCCGGATGCTTATTTTGTTCCAAGGCTGTTGAAGGATAAACAAGATATGTCCTATGCCAAGAACCTGCTTTCCAAAACTTTGCTTAAAAATGAGGAATTAGAAAAAGAGATCTCGGGCAAGACACCAAATTGGGACAAAGACAGGATCGCTGATATTGATGGGATCTTACTGAAAATGGCCATTTGTGAGTTTTTATATTTCCCTTCAATACCGGAACGGGTTACCATCAATGAGTATTTGGAGATCGCGAAAGAGTACTCCACGCCCAAGAGCAGTATTTTTATTAACGGAATATTAGATAAACTTGTTAAGGAATACAAAGAGGATGGTCGGTTGAAAAAAGCGGGTCGTGGCCTGCTATAATCAATTTATTGCTTAATTTTACCATCGGTAAAAAAAATTTATATCATGAAAAGAACAATTATAGCCCTTAGTTTGGTTTTGTCATTTGGATTTTACTCCTGTAAAGAGAAAGCGTCCGAGAAGATAAATTCAGACAATGTAGAAGTAGCCGCTGCTAGAGATGCGGATTCCAAGAACATGCCTGTCATGAGTTTTGATAAGGCTGAGCATGATTTCGGAACCATCGCGAACGGCGCGCCCCAGGAAACAGTATTTACATTCACTAATACTGGTAATGCACCCTTGATCATTACAAATGCAACGAGTAGTTGCGGTTGTACTGTACCAGAGTACCCGAAGAATACACCTATTGCTCCCGGAGATACTGGTGAGCTATTAGTGAAGTTCAATGGTTCTGGATTAAATCAGGTGACTAAGACCGTTACTGTTTCTGCCAATACGGAAAAAGGGACAGAATTACTTAGAATTAAAGCTTTTGTTCAACCTAAAGAGCAAGGTCAGGCCAATGTGCTAGGTCCTGTTCCTACTCAATAAGAAGGTCTGATACATGGGTGATTTAGGCCAGTTTCTTCCGCTCTTATTGATCTTTGTTGTTGCGTATTTCTTTATGATACGCCCTCAGATCAAGAGACAAAAGGATGAGAAAAAATTTGCAGGGGCTCTTAAGAAAGGTGATAAGGTAATAACCAAAAGTGGAATGCATGGAAAAGTTGTCGATCTGAATGACAAAGATTTTTCCTGCATCCTGGAAACGATGGCCGGAAGGATCAAATTTGATCGCTCGGCCATATCCATGGAGTTAAGTAAAAAGCTTCAAACGCCTTAAGATAGAGCACATAAAAAATGAAAACACCGGGAGACCGGTGTTTTTTTATGCTTTTATTTTAACAAAGGATGTAGAAAGAGAAAAGCAGCATTGCTCAACACTTCCTGTACTTGTCGTTGAGCCCGATCCCTGATGCGATCATGGGTAATGCTTTCTCTAATCGGGTTACTTTTGTTTTTTCCTGTTTAGCCGATCCTATATGTTCACAATATTCCTTTTGCTTGTAAGGTGAAAACGCATTAAATTTTTCCATCAGGCCGGGATCCTTTTCCAATGCTTGCTGCAAAAGTTCCGGAATTATCGTTGCTGTTTTCTTAGCAGGCGTGATCATTTTGCCTTTTTTCTGATTCGCAATAGCCTCTTCCATATATGCCATGACAGCTGCTTCGTCAATTGCATCATTATCGGTAAACTTCCAGTGGCGCATACCCTTGGTTTTCTCCTGTGCAGATTCCAACACTTTTTTTGGATCGGATAAAAAAGATCCCTGAAAGAACCACAATCCATAATGGTTTTTATAAGCGCCGATCATCATAATATTTTTATTCTCAATAGTATACACGGGCCCTCCCCATTTCAGTTTCTCAACGAACTCTGTTTTAGCGGCAATATCGCGTAGCTTTTTGATCCCTTCACTGTAATGGTGTTCCTGTTCAAAATAGGCATCTACACTGTCAAATCGTTTCATAGATCTGAAAATTTATTTGAATAATTTCGTCATTTTTCGCCACCTTTCAAAGCACATGGCCTGATCTTTGCTTGTATATCATCAACAGGATTTTACTACTTTTAACCAGGTAATCTTTGCCGTAACATGAAGTACTCCCGTAAAATAGCTTTACTGATCCTTGGGTTGGCTACAATATCCATGAGTCAAGCGCAACTTGAGGATTGCACCCTGGACATTGCCAGTACAGATACTGAACTAATGATCAAACTTTTCCAATTAAATGAAGAGCAAACGACCAGTTTAGAAAATTTACATGCTGAAATAGAAGTAAAAAACAGGGTTCTTTATGATCAGATAAAGTGGCTTTTTGACAATCACCCGCAGGATACTGAAGAAGATCTGTCGAATATGGCCAAGAAATACGATGTTATGCAACGTCAGATAATGGCAAATTCCCGGATTTATGATCAAAAGTTCCTGGGCACTTTAAATGAGCGTCAGTACGAAAGGTATACCATCCTTTGCGAGGAGGCAATGCGCAAACCTCTATTGGTTCCGGACAATTTTAAGACCTTCCGTCCGCCAGAATAATTTTTAATCCTTAGTATTTCATCAGGGAACTTCGGTAAGGCTTTGTACTTTTGCCAAAATTTATTGGCAATATGTATAAATCGCTTCTCCGTCCCATCCTCTTTCTTTTTGATGCGGAACGGGTTCATTCCCTTTCTTTTTTTCTTATAAAACTAAGTGCGAAGTTGGGTCTGGGATCTGTATTTTCCAGCCGATTTAGCATCAATGACCCCAGATTGGAGCGGGAAGTATTTGGTCTTAAATTTAATAACCCCGTGGGTTTAGCTGCTGGGTTTGATAAAGATGCCAGGCTCTATAATGAATTATCAAGTTTTGGTTTTGGCTTTATTGAAATTGGTACCGTGACACCCAAGCCGCAAAAAGGGAATCCTAAAAAAAGGCTATTCCGACTCAAAGCGGATCAGGCCATTATCAATCGGATGGGTTTCAACAATGAAGGCGTATATGCCGCCGCCGAACGATTGCGCAAGGATCATAAAATTTTGATCGGGGGAAATATCGGCAAGAATAAAGAGACTCCAAATGAAGAGGCCGTACGAGATTACCTTATCTGCATGGATGTGCTGTTCCCCTTTGTAGACTACTTCGTCGTAAATGTCAGTTCTCCGAACACACCCGGATTGCGAAAATTACAACAGAAAGGGCCGCTTACGCAGATGCTAAATGAATTACAAAAATCGAATCACAAGCTCAGCCAGGTTCACAGCACGTACAAGAAACCCTTATTGCTAAAGATCGCTCCCGATCTTAATGATCATGAATTGCTCGACATAATAACAATTGTAGAAAAAACGGGTATCGATGGGATCATTGCTACAAATACCACAATAGACAGGACAGATTTGAAATCCAACTTTATGCTCTCAGAACAGCAAGGAGGATTAAGTGGAAAACCCCTAAAAAAGAGGAGTACAGAAGTCATTCGTTTCCTTGCAGAAAAAAGCAATAATGCCTTCCCAATCATTGGGGTAGGAGGGATTCACAGTGCAGAAGATGCGATCGAAAAACTCGAAGCCGGGGCTTGCCTTGTTCAACTGTGGACCGGTTTTGTGTACGAAGGACCTACCCTGGTCAGGGAGATCAATGAAGCTATCCTGTCAAAAATAACAGAAGCAGATCTGCAAGAAGCAGATTAGATCGAGATGAACTACGAAATACTTTCGGCATTCGCGCTCGCAACAGCGGCACTGGCTTTTACGCCAGGTCCGGATAATATTTATGTGTTAACTCAGGGGGTGGTGAATGGACGTAAATACGGACTCGCCACTACGGCGGGACTCATTTCCGGATGTTTGGTACATACAACACTTCTGGCATTCGGGGTATCTCTGATCATTAAAGAGAGCGAGAGTTTATTTTTTGCCATAAAACTTTTAGGAGCGATCTATCTGATCTATCTGGCTTACAAAGTATATCGGGAAGGTGATGTCATTAATCTGAACAGCACAACCCTGCCGAAGCGATCTCTTTGGCAACTTTTCAGACAAGGATTTATCATGAATGTGCTAAACCCGAAAGTGACCATCTTCTTCCTGGCTTTCTTCCCGGGATTTCTGTTCAGTAAGACCATGAGTACGGTGTGGCAATTTTACATTCTCGGCTTCCTGTTTATGTTTGTTTCTTTACTGATTTTCTCAGCAATCGCCATCATGGC